>JAZQWJ010000020.1:0-23365 GCA_045632285.1 Eubacteriales bacterium
GAGGGCGCTTTTTCACCCCCTTTTGCCCCTTGGGGCAAAAGGGGCTTTTGCTTTGGGAGAAAAGGAAAATGGGTGAAAAGAAGGGCGGCCAAGGGCACTTTTCGCTTTTGGAAAGAAAATTGACAAAATGCAATAAAATAAACTAAAAAAATTTTTTCTTTTTCCAAAAAAGGTATTGTAAAAAAACGAAAAACAGTATATAATATATGTAAGTGGAATAAAGTGTTATAAAATGTTAAGTTGTGGAAGCTGATTTTGAGAAAAGAAGGGAGGGGAACCGAATGCTGTCAGGCGAATTTCATCATTCTATAGACGCAAAAAATCGTGTTTCTGTCCCCGCCAAGCTCCGTGACGAGCTTGGAAGCGAATTTATGGTCGTGCGTAGTCTGCGCGGCGAATGCCTTCGCTTTTTCTCTCTTCCCGCGTGGAAGGAGTATATCGAGCCCTTGAAAAAGCTCCCCCGCAACGTTTCTGAAAAAACCTTTTGGTTTTTGTATCACGATGCTGCACAGGTCACGCCGGATTCGCTTGGCCGTGTTCTGCTGACAAAGGGTCTGCTTGATTTTGCTAAGATCGAGCCTGATGCCGAGGGAAACCGTAACGTGGTCATCGTTGGTTGCGGCGATTTTGGTGAGATCTGGTCTGAGGAGCTTTATAACAAGCACGTTGGCGAAATGGATATCGACGCTATTCGCCGCGCATTGGAAGAAAGCGGGCTTTGATATGGAATTTTCGCACAAATCGGTTTTACTGGATGAGGCAGTCGAGGCACTGGCCATCCGCCCCGACGGCATTTATGTTGACGGTACGGCGGGCGGCGGGGGGCACTCCTTTGCCATTGCAAGCCGCTTGAAAAGCGGTAAGCTGATCGCCATCGATCAGGATGAGGCTGCTATCCGCGCCGCCGGCGAGCGCTTGGCGCCCCTTGGCGAGCGTGCGCAGATCCTGCGCAATAACTTTTCTAATCTTTCGGATGTGTTGGAAGAGGCTAACGTTGATCAGATCGACGGCCTTTTGCTGGATCTTGGCGTGTCCTCGCATCAGTTTGACGAGGCCGAGCGCGGTTTTTCTTACCGTAGCGATGCTCCGTTGGATATGCGTATGGACAGACGTCAAAGCAAAAGCGCTTATGACGTGATCAATACGTATAGCGAGCAGGAATTAAAGCGCATCCTGTATGAATACGGAGAGGAACGCTTTGCCCCTCGTATTGCGGCACGCATCGTCAAGGAACGTGCCGAAAAGCCCATTGAAACCACCTATCAGCTCTCCGAGCTGATCAAAAGTGCAATGCCCGGCGCTGCCAAGGACGGCGGACATCCGGCCAAGCGATCCTTCCAAGCGATCCGCATTGAGGTCAATCGCGAGCTTGATGTGATCGAACCCGCTATCAAGCAGGCCGTAGAACGGATGCGAAGCGGTGGAAGAATCGCCATTATCACATTCCATTCGCTTGAGGATCGCATCGTAAAGCAAGCCTTTGCCAATCTGGCAAGCGGCTGTACCTGCCCCAAAAGCTTGCCCATCTGTGTGTGTGGCAACAAGCCCAAGGTCAAGCTGATCAGCAAAAAGCCGATCCTGCCAAGCAGCCAAGAGCTTGAAGAAAATCCCCGCGCGCACAGCGCCAAGCTCCGCGTAGCGGAGAAGATCTAAGTTTAAGAAAGGAGAATGATGCAATGAACACCGCAGACACTTACGAAAAAGTATATTTTAACGATAGCTATCAAAAGCAGTTTGAAGCATTCCGCAATCATTACCGTGCCCGCACCCGTAAGGCTCTGCAGGGCAGACGGGTCGATCACGCTCCCGTACCCAATGCCACCGAGGTTGTTTTTTTGCATAATGATCCCAATGGAGGCACGCTGATCACTACGGGTGATTTTGTAGAATACTTCAACCGTCGCTTTGGTGATAACGACCGTATCGGCGCCGCCCGCCGTTCGCTGGCAAATGCCGTGCGAAAGGCAGAAAGCTGCCGCGATATTGATAAAAAACGTGCCGCTGCCATTAAAAAAAGTGAGCAAAAGGTCTTTGCACCCCGCTCTGCAAAGCCCAAATTTGCATTTGCACACGCTATTTTTGCAATGCTGCTGCTGTTGGCCATCGGCCTTTGGGGTGGCTCCACACTTTATCTCAACCACAGCGAAAGCTACGTTATGGAGGTTGAGGAGCGCTATACCCTGATGGAGCTGAACGGTAACGAGCAGCTCAGCCTTGATGCAGAGGGATTGCCGATCGACGCAAGCGATGAGGTCGCGATCTTTATGAGTATGGGCGCTGCCGATCAGGTAGAGGCCTATCCTACCGAGGAGCCCGAGCTCCCTGCATTGCTCAGCCTTTTCTTTAATCTTGGAAAAAAGGACTAAATAACGGTTATCTCGCATACATTACAGTGCGGCTAAAAGCCGCCCGACGGAAGAGCCTGACCCGACGGTCAGGCTCGTTTTTTTTGTAAGGAACGGAGGTCGTTATGCCAAAACCCAAGGTTAGCCCAAGGACGTTAAAGCGGTCAAGCGTTTTGATCGTTTTACTCGTCCTTTCTTTTTTGCTGTTGACCTGTCGCATTTTTGCCATTCAGGTGTTTGATTTTAAGAGATATCAAAAAAAGGTGATCGATCAGCTGACAACAGAGTCACCTGTAAGGGCCGCCAGAGGCGAGATCTTGGATGCGGCGGGGCGCGTGCTGGCCACAGAGCGGACGGTGTATCGTATTTCCTTGTTTCCAAACGTTATAGCGCGCGCCGAGGGGGGCGAAGTACTTGAAGAGACGATTGCGATCGGGCTTTCAAAGGCGCTGGAGAATAAGGGTATCACCCGCGAAAAAATAAAAGAGCATCTGTCTCACACGCGGGAGCTGGAACGCACTGTTGTCGCCGCAGCAGATACGGAAACGGCTGACCGCGTGCTTGCCGTAATAGCGGAAAACGGCCTGCAGGATATGGTGGCGGTAGAGGCTGTCAGCGCCCGTTACTATCCCTATGGAGATCTGGCCGCACATTTGCTTGGTTTTACGGGGCAGGACGGACAGGGGCTGTACGGATTAGAGCTGCAATACGACACGCTGTTAAAGGGGAAAAACGGCTCTTACGTGACTGCCAGAGATTCTATGGGGAACGAGCTGCCGACACCCTATGAAGGTTATGTGCCGGCGGTTCCCGGATATACGCTGTACACCACCGTAGATGCTTACGTACAATCTGTGCTGGAGGAGCAGCTGGAGCGCGCAAGGCTTGAATCCGGGGCCAAAAATCGCGTTTGCGGTATTGTGATGGACGTTAAGACCGGCGGCATCCTTGCAATGGCTACGGGGCCTTCCTTTGACTTAAACGACCCTTTTAAACTGAATGCCGAGGCATCTGCCGAGCTGGATGCAATGGGACTTGCGGTCGGGAGTGACGCGTATCAAGCCGCCAAAAACAGCTTGTTGCTTGAAATGTGGTCAAATAAGGCCGTGACAGAGATCTATATGCCCGGTTCCACCTTTAAAACACTGACTTGCTCTGCTGTGTTAGAGGAAAAGGCCGTGATCGATCTGAACGAGCGGTTTTTTTGCAGTGGAGCGTTGCAGGTCTGCGACCGCACCATCCATTGCCACAAGGTGGGCGGACACGGCAGCCTGACCTTTGCCGAGGGACTGCAAAATTCCTGCAATCCTGTGATGATGACGATCGCTGCGCGGCTGGGGCCGGATGTTTTTTATCGCTATGTCAAGGAGTTTGGGCTGTTAGAAAAAACCGGCATTGATCTGCCGGGTGAGGGGAATTCTATCTTTCATGCCGCATCAAATTTTACACAGCTGGATCTTGCAACCGCCTCCTTTGGGCAAAATTTTAAGGTGTCGATCCTGCAAATGCTGACTGCGGTGGGGGCTGTAGCCAACGGTGGACGGTTGATGACGCCCTACGTGGTAGAAAAAGCCGTTGATGCAAATGGCAACGTGGTCTACCAACAGGAAAGGGGAGCGCGCAGGCAGGTGATCAGCACGAAGACTGCAAAGACGGTTTGTGATATTCTGGCAGGCGGTGTTGCGGGCAACGGCGGTGCTAAAAATGCATACGTAGCGGGCTATCGTGTGGCGGCTAAAACGGGAACCTCAGAAAAGATCGGCGACGATCGCAGCGCCCGCATTGGCTCCTGTGTGGCATTTGCACCGGCCGAGGATCCCCGGGTGGCCGTGATCATTGTGGTGGATGAGCCGACCGACGGTAGCCGTTACGGCAGTGTTGTGGCGGCACCGTATGCGGCAGATCTGCTTTCTGCCGTGCTGCCTTACCTTGGTGTTGAGCCCATCTATACCGAGGCCGAGCTTGAGGCACTGATGCTGACAGTGCCAAACTGCATTGGTTGGAGCCGTACAGAGGCCGAGCGCATTCTGGCGTTTTCCGGGTTTGACATTGTGTTCGAGGGCAGGGGAGAGCTGATCGTGGCACAAACGCCCGTGGGCGGAACGCGTGTAAAGCCGGCGGAGGCCCGCATTGTATTGACGCTTGGTGACAAGCTGACGGAATAAGGAGGAAAGCGATGCGCTTATATGAACTGTTAAAGGGGGCCGAGCTGCCTTGCCCGGGGGGCTTTGAGAACGTTGAGATCACGGGCATAACGGCGGACTCCAAAAAGGTCAGGCGGGGGATGGTATTTGTTGCAATCCGCGGCTTGCATTGCGATGGACTTGACTTTATAAGAGAGGCTTACTTAAAGGGGGCCGCGCTTGTCATTGGAGAAAGAGGATCGGATGGCTTTCCGTGCTTGATTGTAGAAAACGCCCGCGAGGCGTGGGCAAAATTGCTGAATGCGTGGTACGAAAATCCGACAAAAAATATGGCGCTAATCGGTATAACGGGCACCAATGGAAAAACCTCAACGTCAGCAATGCTTTATGCGATCCTGCGCCGTGCGGGCTTGCATTGCGGCTTGATCGGTACGGTCGATCGCTTGCTGGATGATCACAGCATCGGCAGGGGAGAAGAAGAGGGGCTTGCCAATATGACCACGCCGGATCCGGATGAGCTGTACGCCCTGCTTGCACAGATGCGCGATGGCGGTGCGACCCACGTTGTGATGGAGGTGAGCTCGCACGCGTTGGCGTTTTCTAAAACGGCCCCGTTGCGCTTCGAACGCGCGGTATTTACAAATCTTACCCGCGATCATCTGGATCTGCACGGCGATATGGAGGGATATTTTGAAGAAAAGAAAAAGCTGTTTCAAAGCGCGCGGGGTGCGGTGGTCTCTTGCCTTGGTCGCTATGGGCAACGCTTGGCAGACGGCTTAGAGATCCCATTACAGCGCTTGGAAAAAGAAAGCGTAAGCGAGCTTGCGCTGCAGGGGAGCCGAGGCAGTTGCTTTACACTGCGGACGGAAAATGGCGAAAAAATAGCGATAACGCTACCCGTTGCGGGGGATTTTTCAATAGAGAATGCTTCGCTTGCCGCCTTGACGGCACACTCGCTTGGCATCTCTTCGGCAACGATAACAGGGGCGATCGCAGCGTTCAAGGGCGTTTGCGGACGTATGGAACGCGTTACAAACGCAGGCGAGCCTGCCGTTTTTTTGGACTATGCACACACGCCGGATGCTTTAGAGCGCTTGCTTTGCTCGGTGCGCCGCTTTCGGGAGTCGGGGCAGCAGATCATATTGCTGTTTGGGTGCGGAGGCGATCGCGATCGCGGCAAACGCGCCGAAATGGGGCGGATCGCTTCTCGCTTGGCGGATCTGACCGTGATCACGTCAGATAACTGCCGTGGAGAGGATCCGCAAGCCATCATACGGGATATTTTAAAGGGGATCGACAAGGAAAAGCCCTATAAAGTGATCGTTGACAGGGCGGAGGCTATTGCATACGCGATCGATCAGGCAAAAGAAACGGATATTTTACTTCTGACGGGAAAGGGGCACGAGACCTATGAGATATGTGGCCAAAAGCGGCTTTCCTTTAACGAGAGAGAGCTTGTACGGGCTTGTATGCGCCGCCGCGCCAAGGGGGAAGCGTGAGGATCTCGCTGTGCCACGCGCTTTCGCGTGCCGATCGTCTTGCAAGCGCGTTGGAGGCAGTATCAAACGGGGTGCTGCCCGCTGAGATCAAGGGCCTTGCCACGCATTCCGACGAGGTGTGTGAAGGGGATGTCTTTGTTGCCCTGCAAGGGCAACAAAGACACGGTGCGGACTATATCCGTCAAGCCTTGGAACACGGTGCATCAGCCGTTTTGGCGTCTGCGGAGCTTCCACTGCCTCGGGGGTGCCCGTGTTTGCTTTGTGAAGATCCGATCGCGGCGTTGCAGCGGGCTGCCGCCACGCAACGCGCGGCCTGCCGCCATCTGATAGCCATCAGTGGCAGCGCCGGAAAGACCACCGTTAAAGAAGCGATCGTTGCGGTGCTGTCGCAGGAGCATACCGTCGCGTACAGCAGAGAGAATTTCAACAGCACGATCGGGCTACCGCTGTCTATGCTGTCCTTTGAGAAGGCTGATTATTTTGTTGTAGAGATCGGCATTAGTCATCCCGGCGAAATGGAACCGTTGGCAAGGCTCTGCGCGCCGGATGTTGCATTGCTGACCAACGTGGGCAGCGCGCACATCGGCCATTTTCAAGGCGCTGCGCACTTGCGTGCCGAAAAGGCAAGGATCGCATCGTTTTTGTCACAAAATGGCCGTTTTCTCATACCGTTTGGCCTCCAATTTGAAAAAGAGCCTTGCCCCAAAGAATGTGTTTTGCGTTTTGGCGGGGGCGGCGATTGCCGACTGGAAGTCGTTTCCAATGATGAAAACGGTGTATCGGGCGATTTGATCGTAGGGGATCGGGTCATAACTAATCTCAGTTGGCCGATCTCGGGCGAGATCGGGATCGCGGTTTTGGAGGCAGTGGGGCTTTTCAGCGTCACGGTGGGAGCAGGTGAAGACGCCCTTCGCCGCGGGATCGCGCAGGCCGCCTTGCGGGCGCCGCGCATGCAGGTGCTTTCGGTGGGGGCGGGTGAATGGATCGACGATGCCTATAATGCCTCGCCCGAGGCGATGCGGCGATCGCTGGACGTTTTGAAAGCGCGTGGGCGGGGCAAAATGACCGTTGCAGTGCTGGGAGATATGCTGGAGCTTGGAGAGGCTGCTGCGCAGTATCACCTTGAGCTTGGTGCCTACGTGAAGGATGTCGGTATCGACCTGCTGCTGACTTACGGCTCATTGGCACTTTATATCGCCAAGGGGGCTGCGGCAGCGGGAATGTCGACAGCGCAGATCCGCAGCTTTGAACAGGGAGAAGAGGAAGCGCTGAAGCAGGCGCTTTCTGCGTTGCCGCAAGGGGCAACCGTGATTTTTAAAGCGTCGGGCAGGATGCAGCTGTCCCGACCGGCAAGGGAGGTCGCAAGTAAGCTGTGAACGGAGCTGTTTGGGGCGCCGCCGTCGGCGCATTTATCCTGTCGTTTTTCTTGACCGTGGTGTTTTCGCGCAGGCTGATCCCCGTTTTGCGCAGGCGCAAAGCGGGGCAACCGATCCTGGAGATCGGCCCCGCCTGGCATATGATAAAGCAGGGCACACCCACCATGGGCGGCCTTGCCTTTATCGGGGCGATCGCGATCGGCTGCTGTGTGGCGGTCTTGATCCTGATCCGATCGGGCAAGAGCTGGCAACCGCTTGCGCTGATCCTGCTGTATGCCGTTTTGTGTGCGCTGATCGGCCTTGCTGACGATCGGTGTAAGCTCTCCAAGCAAAAAAATCAAGGATTGACCGCACCGCAAAAATATCTTTTGCAGCTGCTTGCCTCGGCGCTGTTTCTGTTTTTGGCAATGGCTTTTCTGGGGGTCGATACAACCGTCAAACTGCCGTTTTCTCGTACCGTTATCGACCTAAATGGGTTTTATTATCCGTTGGCGCTCCTGTATCTTACCGGGATGGTCAATGCCCTGAATCTGACCGACGGTGTCGACGGGCTGCTGTCCTCTACCGTGGCTGTGATGTCTGTTTTTCTGTTGGCGTGGGGCGCCCTTGACGGCGGTCACGTTGTCGGAATAACGGGCGCCCTGCTGCTTGGGGGCGCGCTTGGCTTTTTCTGCTTTAACCGCCACCCTGCTAAGGTGTTTATGGGGGATACGGGCTCTCTGTTTTTTGGTGGAGCGGTCTCGGCCGTGGGGATCCTTGTCGGGCATCCGCTGTTGCTGCTGCTTGCGGGCGGTGTCTTTGTACTTGAGGCTGCCTCGGTCGTGCTTCAGGTGGTTTGGTTCAAGCTGTCCCGCGGCAGGCGGCTGCTTCGTATGGCGCCGTTTCATCACCATCTTGAAAAGGGCGGATGGAGCGAGTGGCAGGTGGTCATCCTGCTTGTGTTGATCGCCGCCATTTTTGCGGTGGTCGCTATTTTGGGGAGGTGAGGCGCTTGCATAGCCTTGAAAGGGTGCGAACATTGCTTTTTCTGCGCCCCCGCCGTGATCGTGATGGCGGTGCACCGGACGGCGTTTTTCTTGTGCTGATCCTGTTGTTGCTTGCGCTTGGGGCTGTCATGTCCTTTAGCGCAAGCTTTGTGTACGGTCGTCAGTTTTACGGTGACGGTGCCTATTTTTTTAAACGCTATCTGCTTTTTGCCGTGCTTTCTGCGCTTTTAACGGTGCCGATGATCCTTTGGACGCGCCCGACTTTTTTCAGGGTGTTGGCGGTGGCGGTGTACGGCATTTCGATCCTTTTGCTCGTGCTTGTTCTGCTGATCGGCACCGTGGGCGGCGGCGCCAAGCGTTGGCTTGTGCTGGGGCCGTTGACGGTTCAGCCCTCCGAGGTGGCAAAGCTGGGTCTGCTGATGATGCTGGCGCTGCTGATGAGCAAGCATGAAGAGCAGATCACGTCGCAAAAAAGGAAGGGCGGAAGCATCCGATACGGCGTTCTTTTGCCGGGAGCGGTCATTGGCTTGATCGGTGTGCTTGTGGCGGCCGAAAAGCATATATCCGGCCTTTTGATCATTGGTATGCTTGGGGTCATGATGATGTTCCTTGGCGGTACACGGCTGCGGTATCTCGCGATCATGGCGGGAGCCGTGGCGGCGGCCGGTTGCTTGCTGATATTGGTTTCGGAATATGCGCAGGTGCGCGTGGATACGTGGCTCCGTATCGAGGAGGTGGATCCACTGGGCTCTGCGTGGCAGACCCTGCAGGGGCTGTACGCCATTGGATCGGGCGGTCTTTTTGGCCTTGGACTTGGTGCGGGAAGGCAAAAGCACGGTTACGTTTCGCAGCCGCAAAACGATTTCATTTTTACGGTGATCTGCGAGGAGCTGGGATTTTTTGGCGCTTTTTTGATCCTTTTGCTGTTCGTTTTGGTGGTTTGGCGGGGTTTTTACATTGCTTCGCACGCTTGCGATCGCTTCAGTGCGCTTTTGATCTACGGCATTTCCGCAAAGCTTGCTCTGCAAACACTGTTAAACGTGGCCGTTGTGACCAATTCTATGCCAAATACCGGTGTGTCGTTGCCGTTTTTTAGCTCCGGAGGCACTTTTCTGGCAATGCAGATTTTTGAGATGGGGATCGTGCTGGCGCTGTCGCGCTACAGCACGCAGAGGTGAGAGATGCGGATCGTAATGAGCTGTGGCGGCACAGGGGGGCATATTATGCCCGCGTTGGCAATGGCAGATATCGTCAAGGCCAACTGCACGGGCGCGGAGGTCCTTTTTGTGGGGGGCGAGCGAGGGATGGAGCGCGAGCTGGTCACGGCGGCGGGTTATGATATCAAATGTCTGCGCGTGCGCGGACTTTCACGTAGCTTGACTCTTGATAATTTTCGCGTTTTGCTTGAGATGCGCCGCGCTGCCGAGGAGGCGAAAAGGGTGCTGCTGGAGTTTGCTCCCGATGCCGTTATCGGTACGGGGGGCTATGCCTGTTATCCCACCGTCAGCGCAGCGGCTGCACTGGGGATCCCCACCGCTTTGCACGAGTCCAATGCTGTCCCCGGGCTTGCGATCAAGCGTCTTGCAGGGCGCGTAGACCGCGTGTGGATCAATTTCCCCGAGGCGGGGCGGGCGCTTCGGCACGCGCGACTGCTGCGCGTGGTGGGGAATCCGTTGAGAGAGAAAAAGGCCTGTGAGGCACTTCAAAAGAGTGAGGGGGAGCTCTGCGTGCTTTCCTTTGGCGGCAGTCTTGGCGCAAGAGAGATCAACCGCGCGATCCTTGCACTGATGGAGGCGGAAAGGAAATGTGAAAAAATCCGACATTTACACGCCACCGGGCATGCCTATTTCAAAGATGTTAAGGCGGAGTTTGTTGCAAGAGGCTTGGCGCTTGACAAGCGCTTTGAGCTTGTGCCGTTTGTCGCGGATATGCCCGCCCGCATGGCGTGGGCAGACGTTGTGATCTCGCGGGCGGGGGCGATCAGCATCAGCGAGCTGGCTGCGTATCAAAAAGCTGCCGTTTTGATCCCCTCGCCAAACGTGACCGGCAACCATCAATACAAAAACGCACGTGCGCTTTCCAATGCCGGTGCCGCTTGCCTTTTAGAGGAGAGCGAGCTGCCGTGCGGCGGGCTGATCGACACCGTGATGCCGTTGCTAAAGGACGCCGCGCGGCGCGCGGCAATGTCGGCGGCTATCGCTCGTTTTTCGGTGCCGGATGCCAACAAGCGTATCCTTGCCGAGATCCGTGAGCTTGTCCGAAAATAGTAAAAAAAGCGGCTTGCTGCCGCTTTTTTTGACTTGATGGCGGGTACGGTCGATGCTTTTTTGAAAAATATTTGTAAAATCCCTTGCAAAACGCGTGAAAATATATTAAAATATAAACTGATTATGACATAGCACGTTGCGTGCAAACAAAACGGAGGATACATCAATGACCTTTGAACCCGATAATAATTTTGACAGTGGCGTCGTGATCCGCGTCATCGGCGTGGGCGGCGGCGGAAACAATGCTGTAAACCGTATGATCGCCGCTAATATCCGCGGCGTTGATTTTGTTGCCATCAATACCGACCGTCAGGCACTGCGCAAGTCCGATGCTCCCACCCAAATGGTCATTGGCGAAAAGATCACGCGCGGCTTTGGCGCAGGCGCCAACCCCGAGATCGGCGCGCGCTCTGCCGAAGAGTCCTTGGACGAGATCAAGCAGATGCTGCACGGTGCCGATATGATCTTTGTCACTGCCGGCATGGGCGGTGGCACCGGAACGGGCGCCGCACCTATCGTGGCACGCGTGGCGCACGATATGGGCATTTTGACCGTTGGTATCGTGACCAAGCCCTTCTCCTTTGAGGGCAAGCGCCGTATGGAGCAGGCCGAGCGCGGTATCAAGGAGCTTGGCCAGTACGTCGACTCGCTGGTGATCATCCCCAACGAAAAGCTCAAGGAGGTCTCCGATACCCGCATTACGCTGGGCAACGCCTTTGAGATCGCCGACGACGTGTTGCGTCGCGGTGTACAAAGCATTTCCGAGCTGATCAACACCCCCGGTCTGATCAACCTGGACTTTGCTGACGTGACCTCTGTTATGAAGAACGCCGGCTACGCGCATATGGGCGTTGGCGGTGCCACCGGCACCGACAAGGCCGAGCTTGCCGCAAAGGCTGCCATCTCCAGCCCCCTGCTTGAGACCTCTATTCACGGCGCAAAGGGCGTGTTGATCAGCATCATTGCCTCCAACGACGTCAGCTTGGAGGAGGTCGATCAGGCATCCTCTATGATCCAAAAGCACGCACATCCCGATGCAAACGTGATCTGGGGCGTGAACTTTGACAGCAGCCTGGATGACGAGATGCGCGTGACCATCATTGCCACCGGCTTTGACAACAAGGATAAGGAGCCCTTGAACGCGGCCCCCGCTGTTGAGGCCCCTGTTGTATCTGTGCCCGTAGCAGAAGCTACCGAGCCCGAGGTCGCTGAGGCAGAGCCCGTTGCCGAAGAGTCGGTAGAGGCCCCTGCCGTCGAGGCTCCTGTTGAAGAGCCTGTTGCACCCCGTGAGCCCGTTGCGCACGCACCCAAATACGATGCCGCCGGCGAGGATTCTTCCATCTCCGAGGACGATTTTGACAGTATTATGAGTATATTTAAAAATCGCGCTCGCCGTGATAATCGCCGTTAAAATTGCACGATCTTTCGTTTCCGCCTCCAATGCTCGGCTCGGCGTAGGTTACTACACCTTCGCCTGCGCGTTTCGGCGCGCGCTCATCTCGCACAATTTTAATCGGCGATTGCAGTCGCCAAATAAAAATGGCGTTATGATTGCACGATCTTTCGTTTCCGCCTCCAATGCTCGGCTCGGAGTAGGTTACTACACCTTCGCCTGCGCGTTTCGGTGAACATTTGCGCCTTTGCTTTGCAAAGTGATGTCGTATAGACATCAAGCAAATTTCAATCCTCGTCGCAGACGAGGTGGAGCGCATCATCTCGCACAATTTTAATCGGCGAGAGCAGAGCGGTGCTTGATATTCCGATATACCGAATTTACTGTACACAAAAAAGGCGTTGCCGTTTGGCAACGCCTTTTTTGTGTGATGATTATTTCAACTGACCCTCAAGCAGAGAAGCAGCTGCAGACAGTGCTTCCTCCACCTTGGCAGCATCCTTGCCGCCGGCCATAGCGTTGTCGGGGCGTCCGCCGCCCTTGCCGCCGGTCACGGCAGCCACGGCACCCACCAGCTTGCCTGCGTGTGCGCCTGCTGCAACGGCATCCTTGCCTGCAATGGCCAAGAACTTCACGTCGTCACCGTTTACGGTGGCGATCACGGCCACGGTGTCGGGGCAGCTTGCCTTTACCTCGTCGGCAAGGCTGCGTGCGATCTCGATCTGCATACCGTCAAAGCGTGCGGCAGCAAGCTTTACGCTGCCCACTGCAACTGCCTTGCCCAGCAGCTCGTCCTTTTTGGAGCCGGCCAGCTTGGCGTTCAGGCTATCCAGCTCGCGGTGCATGCCCTTCAGCTCGTCCTGCAGCTGTGCGGCGCGCTTGGCAACGTCGATCACGTTCTGTGCCTTCAGCTCGGAGGCGGTGTCGGAAAGCAGCTTGTCCTTCTGCTCCAGCAAGCGGAGCACGCCAAGTCCCGTGGTGGCCTCGATACGGCGTACGCCTGCGGCCACGGAGGTCTCGGAAACGATCTTAAACAGACCGATGCGCGCGGTGTTATCCATATGGGTGCCGCCGCAAAGCTCGGTGGAAAAGTTGCCCATACGGACAACGCGGACGGTCTTGCCGTACTTTTCACCAAACAGGGCCATAGCGCCCAGCTTCTTGGCCTCGTCAAGGGGCATTTCGGTCATGGTGATGGGCAGACCCGCAAAGATATGCTCGTTGACCAGTGCCTCGACCTTGGCGATCTCGTCGGCAGTCAGGGCAGCAAAGTGGGTAAAGTCAAAGCGGCACTTGTCGTTGTCAACAAGCGAGCCTGCCTGCTCAACGTGAGAGCCAAGCACCTGACGGAGCGCGGCCTGCAGCAGATGTGCGACGGAGTGGTTGCGCGCGATGGAATCGCGGCGGGCCTCGTCAATGCGGGCGCAAACGCTGTCACCCACGCGCAACGTGCCATTGGCAACGGTGCAGAGGTGCAGATAAATGCCGTCGGTCTTCTTGGTGTCACGGACGTTCAGCAGCAGATCCTTGCCGGAAAGGGTGCCGATATCGCCGATCTGACCGCCGCCCTCGCCGTAGAATACGGTCTTTTCAAGGATAACGGTGCAATCGCCCTCGCCGATCTCGCTGACGCTGCGGGCGCCGTCCTCATCCTCAACGATGATAGCCAGAACCTTGGCATCGTCGGTACGGCGGCTGTCATAGCCGCGGAAGGCCGTTTGGGGCAGCTCGCCAAGCAAAGACTTGGTGGCGTTGTCCCAGCCGCTGATGTTGCCGCGTGCGGCGCGTGCGCGCTCACGCTGAGCGGTCATCAGCTTTTTAAAGGTCTCCTCGTCAAGCTCCAGCTTGTTCTCGGCCAAGATCTCCTTGGTCAGATCAAGCGGGAAGCCAAAGGTATCGTAAAGCTTAAAGGCGTCCTCGCCCGAAACTGCGCTCTTGCCGCTCTTTACGGCCTCGTCGATGATGCCGGAAAGGATGGAGAGTCCTGCGTCGATGGTGGCGTCAAAGCGCTCCTCCTCCATGGAAAGGACCTTCAGGATGTAATCCTGCTTTTCTGCAAGCTCGGGGTAAGCATCCTTGTTCTCGCCGATGGCGACCTTGCACAGGTCGGTGAGGAAGGGGTGGTCGATGCCCAGAAGCTTGCCGTGGCGGCAGGCGCGGCGGATGATGCGGCGCAGCACGTATCCGCGCCCCTCGTTAGAGGGAATAACACCGTCGGCGATCATAAACATCGAGCTCTTGGTGTGGTCGGTGCAAACACGGATCGAGATATCGTTTTCCTTGTCCTCGCCATAGGTCTTGCCGGCGATGGTGCAGACGGTATCCAGGATCTTGCGGATGGTGTCCACCTCAAACATATTGTCAACGCCCTGCATCACGCACGCAAGACGCTCCAGACCCATACCGGTGTCAATGTTCTTTTGTGCCAGCTCGGTGTAATTGCCCTGACCGTCGTTGTTGAACTGAGAGAACACGTTGTTCCAGATCTCCATAAAGCGGTCGCAATCGCAGCCGGGGCGGCAATCGGGAGAGCCGCAGCCGTACTTGATGCCGCGGTCGAAATAGATCTCGGAGCAGGGGCCGCAGGGGCCGGTACCGTGCTCCCAGAAGTTATCGGCCTTGCCAAGCTTGGTGATGCGCTCGGCGGGTACGCCGATCACCTTGTTCCACAGCTCAAAGGCCTCGTCGTCCTGCTCGTAAACCGAGGGCCACAGCAGCTCGCCGGGGATCTCCAGCGTTTCGGTCAGGAATTCCCAAGCCCACGGAATGGCCTCGTTTTTGAAATAATCGCCAAACGAGAAGTTGCCCAGCATTTCAAAAAAGGTGCCGTGGCGCGCGGTGTGACCCACGCGATCCAGGTCGGGGGTGCGGATGCACTTTTGACAGGTGGTCACGCGGTTGCGGGGGGGCTCCTCCTCGCCGGTGAAGTACTTTTTCATAGGCGCCATGCCGGAGTTGATCAGCAGCAGGGACTTGTCGTTGATGGGAACAAGAGGGAAGGAGGGCAGGCGAAGATGACCCTTTGACTCAAAAAAGGAAAGGTATTTTTCGCGCAGCTCGTTAAGAGATGTCCATTTCATAGCAGATGCCTTTCGTAAATGAAAATATTCATTTTATTATACCACCTTACGGTGGGGTGTGTCAAGATGCTTTTTGCGTCATTTTTTATTCTTTTTTTGACATCCAAAAGAACGAAAAAAGCAAAAAGAGAGGTGTGGCGAACAGGTGTTGGTCACAGTTTGGATGCAAATTGTTCATTTTTGTGGTTTTTGCCTATAGAAAAGAGGCTTTTTCTTTGGTGTTTATAACAAAATACCCCTGTAGATTTTTGTGAAAATGGATGAAATTGCCCTGCAAGGTGTGAAACCTTGTTGCGGCGCTTGCAATTTGAAGTAAAAAATGCTATAATGTGTTTACATGTAAATACGTGCGTGCAATGTTATTATTTAATGAAACGTTGCGGCTGTCCGCACGTGCTTACGGCGCAAATTTGTCCTTAAAAAAACCACAAAAACAGAGGAGTTAAGGTATGAAAAAGCTATTTGGTATTTTCCTTTGCCTGTGCATGCTGCTGTCTGTGGTAACCGTGTTCTCTGCTTGCCAGCAGCCCGAGGAGCCCGTTGTTCCCAACCCCGGCCCCGCGGTACCGGTTCCCGGCGATGTACAGGTTTCAGAATCGGTTGTCACCGTTGACCTGACCGATTATGCAATGGTACGTCCTCGTACGATGTCGTCCATTTGCCAGCAGCAGGTGTTTGACCTGTGCAATGCGCTGCGCAATCTTTGCGGCCTCAACCTTCGCGCCAACAATGACAACGAGGTCGAGCCCGTTGAAAACGGCTTGTACGAGATCCTGATCGGTCAAACACAGCGTGTTGAGACCGTAGAGGCTATGTCCGAGATCGATGGGCACGGCTGGGTCATTCGCGCCTTCAACGGCAAGCTGATCATTGCGGGCACCACCGATTTCCTGACCCGTAACGCATTGGATTACTTTGTTGCAAACTATGCAGTAAAAGAGCAGTTTGAGGGCAAGTCCATCACAATGAACGAAAAGGTTCTTTGCTCCGGCGTTGAGATGACCGCTCTGGTCGAAAACGGTGCCGGCTGCTATGAGATCGTCTATACGGACGGTATCGACGACCAAAAGGGCAGTGAGTTCGGCTCTGAGTATGCGGGTACCGGCTTTGACTATCTCTATGACGTGTCCAGTGACATCCGTAATCTGCTGGTCAGCAAGACCAAGATCAGCGCCTACACCGTTCCTATGAAGACCGATGCCGAAGAGGCTGTCGAAAAGGAGATCCTTGTCGGCGTGACCAACCGCCCCGATGGGCAGGAGGTCCTGCGTCAGATCGATGCCAACGAGTATGCTGTCGTTATGAAAAACGGTAAGGTCATCGTGGGTGGCTGGAACAGCGCTACGCTGGGCAAGGCCTATGAAAAGTTCCACGAGATGATCCAGGATTCCGTCTGCTATGACGAGAACGACCAGGCCTGCCTGCTGATCCCCTCCAATATGGAGATCCGCGGCACCTTGGGCGCCGAGGATAAGTTCAACTTTATCGTTGATTTCCCCAGACCCGAGTTTGATGACGTTTATCTGGTAGATACCGAGGACGTTGGCGAGACCTCTATGCTTTACGTCTACGGCGGCGCCGGTGTAAACAGAGAAAACTACGTTGCTTACTGCCAGGCCCTTGAGGATGCCGGCTTTGAGCTGTATATGCCCGAAAATGTTGTGGAGGGAAGCAGCTTCCGCACGTATCTCCATCCCGTTTCCGGCATCACCCTTCAGGTCGATCATATGGCCTATACCCACGCAGAGGAGCAGGACGTTGACCTGTTCGTGCGTTCCATCCGCATTATTGCCTCCAGCACCGATTACGTTGATATGCCCGACGCCGAGATCCTTGAGGCTGACCGCACCTGGACCAAGAGGACCGATCCTATGGTCACGATGCTGAAGCTGAGATACGATACCGGTAACTTTGGCCTTTCCTCCATCATTACTCTGGAGGACGGTAGCTTTATCGTATACGACGGCGGCGGCTCCGGCGAGACTGCTCCTGCTGACGACGAGAATACTATGTACGAGGTCATGGTCGATATCCACACCAAGGTGTTCGGTCGTGCCCCCGACCAGTACAATCCTCTGCACATCAGAGGCTGGATCATCACCCACGAGCACTGGGATCACCATATGGTGTTCTATAACTTCTGCCAGGAATACGGCAATTACAAAGAGGTCCGTATCGACCGTCTGCTTTACAACCCCGCCTCTAACGAGGAGACCTATAACTGCTATAACCCCAGCTCTACCATTGAAGACAACGTTCTGAACGGTAATATCGAAAAGTTCATCCGCGGCGATAGCTTCCAGATCGTCAAGGTGCACACCGGCCAGAAGTTCTATTTCGCCAATGCCGAGCTGCAGGTTCTTTACACCCACGAGGATATCCATCCTCAAGAGCTGGTCTACTTCAACAACAGCTCTACCATCTTCCGCATCGATCTTGGCGTTACCGACCGCGATAAGAATCAGGTCGCAAGCAGAGACGATGTCGTCAATACCGAGTCCACGATCTGGCTTGGAGACCTGGAGCGCGTTGGCAGCAAGTGCATGCGCGCTATGTACGGTGACACCCTGAAGGCTGACGCCGTACAGGTTGCACACCACGGCTATAACGGCGTTGAAAAGGAGCTGTACGCACTGATCGATCCCGAGGTCGTGCTGTGGCCCACCGATTCCGCTAACTGGATCGGCCAGACCAAGAACCCCAACTCCAGCAACTGGTTTTATCAGGTTGACTACTTTGTGGCACACGAGCTGCCCAACGTCAAGCTGATCGTTGTCTCCAGCTACTACAACACCACGCTGACCTTTACCGAAAACGGCCCCGACTATGAAAATCTGTGGGATGCGCTTGGGCACAAGGAGATCGTAACCGATACCGGTGAGGTCGGCGCAACCGACGGTCGCGTGATCTACAGACCCTGATCACAGAGAATTGATCGTTAAGACATCCGTCGCAGTTCTGCGACGGATGTCGCCTTAATTCCATGCATCTGAAAAGGAGATGTAAGCATATGAAAAAGAGAGTTTTAATCTTGTTGCTTTGCGTAGCAATGCTGCTGTCTACCGTGGCCTTGCTTGCCTCTTGCGGTGGGGAAGAGCCCGGCCCTTCTCCCGATCCCGACGAAGCACCCGCCGATCCCATTGAGGTCTCCGAAACCAAGGCTTCGGTCGACTTTAGCGGCTATAAGCTGGTCAGACCTTCTTCCAATTCTTATACCAATGTTTTAAAGCAGAGCGCGACCGATCTTTCTCAGGCGATCACGGCTGCAACCAGACAGACCATCCGCATCAGCGACGATAACGGCGCTGTTTCTACCGATGACAAAGAGATCCTGCTTGGCTTTGGCGAGCGCGACGTTGCCGGTCAGGCACTCAGCGAGCTCAGCGGCAACGGTTGGATCATCCGTACCTATGCCGATCAGGGAAAGATCGTCATTGCCGGCACTACCGAGTTTTTGACCAGCGTTGCGATCGAGTACTTTATCGATAACTGCCTGCAGACCAAGGATATTACCGGCGGCGTTCTCAGCATCAGCGATAAGATCGTTTGCCAGAATATCGAGATGGTCGATATCGTTGGCTTGAACGAGGCCGGCGATGCATACGAAGGCAAGTACTGCGTTGTATACAACGACCGCCTTGACGATGACCCCAAGAACGCATACGGCGACGCTCCCCACACCACCAACTTTGACAAGCCCTATGAGGTTGCAAAGGAGATCAAGGAGCAGCTGGTAAAGAAGACCAGTGTTAAGGGCTATACCATCCCCTATAAGCTGGATAGCGCTCCCGCCGACGATAAGGCAACTGCCGGCAAAAAGGAGATCCTGGTCGGCGTGCTGAAGAATGATATCGCCAAGGCAGAGCTGGCCAAGCTCAAGGGTAACCAGTATTCTCTGGTCGTCCGTGAGGGAACCATCGTTCTCGGTGGCAACAGCGATACCATGTTGCTGCAGGCTAAGGTCGCCTTCTGGAATATGATCGAGCAGTCGATGCAGATCACTGCTGACGGCGATAAGTATATCACCATTCCCGCAAACTACCGTCGCGTTTACACCGACGAGACCAGCAAGATGATCGTTGATTTCCCCCAGCCCGATAACGTGGATCTGGCCGAAACTGCCGACGTCGGCAGCGACTCTATGCTGCACATCTACACCGGTGACGGCGCCTCCAGAGAGGGCTTTGAGGCTTACTGCGCAAAGCTGGAGTCCGAGGGCTATGAGGTGATCTCCAAGGAATATCAGGCAGAGGGCAGCAGCTTCTGCACCTTCCTGAACGACAAGGAAAAGATCACCCTGCACGTATCGCACCAGGCTCACGCTCACGCTGCAGACCAAAATGTTGACGCATTCTTTAACGCACTCCGCGTTGTTTCCGCTTCTACCAAAACGGTCGATCTGGATCCCGAGCTGTTCAACGAGGATCGCACCTGGGTCAAGAAGACCGACTCTATGATCACCAACTACGAGCTGCACCGTTCCGTTGGCGTTTGGGGCAACTCCTACGTTATGACCCTTGAGGACGGCAGCTTCTTCATCTACGACGGCGGTTACAACGGCGACTCTAACGTTGGTAAGGATGAGCACTATTTGTACGAGATCCTGCTTGACCTGTACAAAAAGATCAATAACGGCAAAACTCCTGATGCCAATAACCCCATTCGCATCAGCGCTTGGTTTATGTCTCACGAGCACGGTGACCACTTTGGCGTTATGAAGCTGTTCTTCAGAACCTATGGCAAGTCTCCCGAGATCAAGATCGAGCGTGTGCTCAGCAATATGATCTCTGCCGAGGAGCGCGTCAACTCTTACAACCCCGAGACTCAGATCCAAAACAGTATGGAGGATCTGAAGAGCTATGCTCGCGGTTGCGATTTCATCAAGGTCCACACCGGCGAGACCTACTATTTTGCAAACGCTGCTGTTCGCGTGCTTTACACTCACGAGGATCTGTATCCCGTTCGTCTGGGCTACTTCAACAACAGCTCTACCGTGTTCCGCATCGATTTTGGCAGCACCGACGTTGCCATCGGCCGCCAGGCCTCTCCTGCTGACATCCGTAATACCGAGTCCACCATTTGGCTTGGCGACTTGGAGCGTAACGGCAGCAAGTGCCTGCGCTCGATGTGGGGCACCGCGATGAAGGCTGATATGGTACAGGTGGCACACCATGGCTACAACGGCTGTGAAGAAAAGCTGTATAAGCTGATCCAGCCCGAGGTGGTCTGGTTCCCCGATAACAACAAGTCGGTTATGAACCACGCTCAGGATTCTCGTGCGCACTCCAGCAACTGGATCTATCAGGCAAACTACGCTGTTTGCCGCGAGATGGATAACCTTGTGATGCTTGTTACCGGCGGTGACTGTAACACCAACAATCTGGGTTATAACGTAACCCTGACGCTGACGGTCAACGGCCCCGATTACGAGCATCTTTACGATGCGATCAACCATAAGGTCATTGTGCCCGAAACCGAGATCCCTCAGCCTGGTCAGGGTGATTGCTACGTCGTTTATCTCGGCAATAAGTAATCAAAAAAGAACGGTGCTTGCCGTTCATCCCTGCAATCGCCGCATCGCTTGATGCGGCGATTGCTTTAAAAAGGTGAATTGCAAATGGCTTCGTTCGATGTATGGCACAACGCTGAAAGCCGATATGGTGCAATATGCGCATCACGGTATCGGTGGCTCGGAGCCTATACTGTATCGAAGCTTTGGAAATCGCCGGTGTGATCTGCTGAAGATAAGGAGTTACTTTATGAAAAAAATCAAATGGCTATGCCTGCTGCTGGCGCTGGTCATGCTGCTTTCCTCTTGTACGGTGTTGTCCGGTAATATTCCGGGCTCGGATCCCGAAGAGCCCGAGCAAGAGGGCGGAGATCCCGAGCAGGGCGGAACGCAGGATGATGGCGTTTATAACGGTGTTGTAGATCTGAACAAGTTCAAAATGGTCTACGCTCGTTCGATCTCGGAAATGCTTTCCGCCAAGATCCCCACCTATCAGGATGCGGTCTTAGAAAAACTGGGAAAGCCGATGCCTGCCTCCCGCGACCGCGATAAGATGAACAGCCATCTTGACACCAAGGATTTTGAGATCCTGTTGGGTCGTACCAGCCGCAAGCAATCTGAGGATGCCTATAAAAAGCTGGAGGGCAAGCAGGGATACGTTGTTGCTCAGGTCGATAACAAGGTGGTCATTACGGGCACCAGTGACTATATGGTCGAGCAGGGTTGGCTCCACTTTTACAACAATTTTGTTGTAAAGGGCGCAGCCGATTCGGGGAAATTTGCGTTTGACAAGAGCTATTGCTACGTTCAGACCGACATCCAAACGCAGTGCGTTGTGGGCCCCTCCGTCGGCGGATATACGGTTGTCTATGACTCGGATCTGGATACGACCGAAGGCTCTGAATATGGCGGAAGCGGTGCCTCGCACGTTTCCTATCTGTATAAGCAGGCACAAAACCTGCGCACCAAATGGGCATCTGTAACAGGAAAGGCTGAGTCTGATATCGTTCTTCTTGGCGACGAGGACGTGCGCGGCAGCGTTGGCGTTGAGCTGGTGCTGGGTCTTACCGCGCGTGCTGCCAGTGCCGAGCTGATGGGCGCTCTTTCCGTAAACGAGTACGGCGTTTTGATGAAAAGAGGACAGATCCTTCTTGGCGGCTGGTCTGACGAAATGGTGGTCAACGCCATCAATCATCTGACCCTTGTGATCGACCATTGTAAGGATTACGTTTCCGGCGCGGTCAACGTGCCCCTTAACGTGGTGTTCAGCACCAACCGCACCGCATATCCCGATGGTGTGCCGCAGTTTGAGGGCGGTCGCTTGGTGGGTGTGGTAGAGGGCGGCTCCGGCACGTTGGAAAACGATGCGGAAAGCTCCACCTTCCAAGAGTGCTACAGTGGCTGTACCAGACAGGATTACGAGACCTATTGCAGTCTGCTTACAAGCAACGGATACACGGTATATACCCAAAACGAAAACAAAAATACCGATGATAACACCTCCAATCTTTTCCGCACCTATCAAAACACCACCAACACGGTGCACGTGTATTATATCGGCGGCGAGGGGATCGTTCGCGTGGTCGTCGGCCGCTTGGATAACGTTAATCTCCCTAATGTAACAAAAGAAAATTACACCAAGATCACCGAGCCCAAGCTGACCCAGATGCGTTTTTCCTATAGCACCGGCAACTTTGGCCTTTGCACTATCCTCACCCTTGAGGACGGCAGCTTTATCATCTATGACGGCGGCGGCGAGGGCAAGAACGGCGTGCAGGCAAACGAGCAGGATCGCCTTTACAATCTGCTAAAGGAGCTGAATCCCCGCAGCGACGGCAAGATCGTGATCGCCGCGTGGATCCTGACCCATCAGCACTGGGATCACTACTACAACTTCTATCGCTTCTGCGAGCGATACGGCAACAACGTGGAGATCGAGCAGTATATCTGCAACCTTTCCTCCTCCTCTTATAAGTACAACAGCCATAATCCCGACGGCTACGGCATCAAGAATCTGATCAACGTGCGCGACAACTTTATGGCCAAGCCCTATAAGATCGTAGAGGTGCATACGGGCCAGCGGGTGCAGGTGCGTAACGTAGAGGTGGAGATTCTGTTTACGCAGGAGGATATGTATCCCTCGCCCATCTATTATTTCAACAATACCACGCTGGTTACGCGTCTGTACGTCAACCGTACGGTCGCTGCCATCGGCAATGAGGTCGATGCATCCACTACGCTGATGTCCACCAATACCGTGCTGATGCTGGGCGACCAGAATCACGAGGGCTGTCACTATATGCTGGATATGTACGGCCAAAACGTAAAGGCAAATGCCACGCTGAAAAGTGATATCGTACAGGTGTCGCACCACGGTGTAAACGGCGCGATCACCGAGCTGTATGATGTGGCGGCCCCCACGCTGCTGCTGTGGCCCACCAGCCAAAGCAACTATAACAGCTGGACAAACGGCAAGGCGGGCGGTAATACGGTCTGCCATTACGAGGGGTGCCTTGGTGATGACGGCAAGGTCGGCGGCGACAAGGATAACAACCATTCCTACAAGGTCATCGACAAGCGTCTGCGTGACAAGATCGATGCAGGCAAGATAACCTTGATCCTGGCTGACCATTACAACTGGACCATTGATTTTCCTTGGGCCCCGGGTAACAATATCTATTTTACCGACGACGGCGGTGCCGAGGGCAACGGCCCCTACACACCCAGGAAATAAGAAAAATAAACACTCACACAGCGGGTTGGGGG
>JAZQWJ010000021.1:0-43404 GCA_045632285.1 Eubacteriales bacterium
CAGACATGCACCTTCGGTGATGCCATACGCCTTCGGCGATTCCATACACGCTGGCGCGTGATGCCATGCCAAGCCTGCGGCTTGGATAAAAACAACAAAAGCCGAACCCTTGGTTCGGCTTTTGTTGTTTTTGGTGGAGACAACTGGAGTCTGTTTTTATACTATATATAGGTGAAAATGGCGTTGTTTTTGTCTGTATATTGTGGCTTGTGGCGGATGTAGGTACAAATTGGGTACAAAAAGGGGCGTTTAGGGGTCGAAAACGGTGGAGAGGGCGTGGCGGATCAGGCCCTTGTCGTCCGGCATGACGTGCGAATATGTGTTCAGTGTTTGCTCGATATTTGTGTGCCCCAACTGGCGGCTGACGGCCACGATGGACACGCCCTTGTGGATGAGCAGAGAGGCGCAGCTGTGGCGCAGGTCATGGATGCGGATCTCCTTTACACCGGCTTTTTTTATTGCCGCTTTGAAAACGTGATCCGTGCTGGAGGTCGGGAGAGGGCGGGTGCCGCCGAACACGAACAGATCCGAGCTCCATTCGTCGGCAAGCTCCTCCTGCTGTGCTTTTTTGTGCTGCATCAGCTCGTCAAGAAAAAAAGACGGGATGGCAACGGTTCTGACGCTCCCTTGATTCTTGGGCGTGGTGACCGCATATGTGCCGCTTGTGGTTTTATTGGTGATGCTTTTGCTGATCTTGACGGTCGCTTCGTCGGGCGTAGCCTTGATGTCGTTCCACGTGATGGCGAGTCCTTCGCCGCGACGGCAGCCGGTCAGGTACAGGAGTGTGAAATACAGACGGTAGGTGGGTTGAACGACGTAGGGCAGAAATGCCTTAAACTCCTCGGGCGTCCAGATCTGCATCTCCTTTGGCTGCTCGGTGTTGCGCGGGCGGTCCACCCTTGCCATGGTGTTGGTGATCTCAAAATATTTCACACCGTACTTGTATATAGAGGCGAGGGTGCAGAAGATCCATTTTTTTGACGAATAGCTGTGGTCGAGCCCTTGGATCCAATCCGAGATGCTTTTGGCAGTGATCTCGTTCATCTTCTTGCCCGCAAAATAGGGGCGCAGGGAGCTGTTGATCTTACTGCATATATCGAGATACGAGGACTCTTTGACACGGCTCTTGGTGAAGGCGAGATATTCCTCTAAAAGCTCGTTGAAGGGCATCTCGTCGGGATGGTGTGCCGCTGCGAGCAGAGACGTGGCTTCTGCGGCCGATTTTTGGGCGGCTACGTAGTCCTCATAGCCGTATTGGGCCTCTCGCTTGGTCTTGAAGCCCGAAAGGCGCTTGTTGGTTGTTTTTCCGTCCTGTGGGGATATCTCGCGGAAGCGCACCGACCACAGGCCCGAGGATTTATTCTTTTCGTATGAGGGCATGGGCGGGCTCCTTTCTTGGATTGGCAGAATTTACCTGTATCGTTATTTTTCGACATAGTGTATCATAGAGCCAGGGAGGTGGTTCTATGGAGTATAGTGATTATCAAAAGGCGCGAGATCTGGCATGGCAGATCCTGCGGCGGGAGAAAATTTGTGCGCTCCCAGTGGACGTGGTGGAAATTTGCAGACGTTTGGGGATCAAGGTGCTGGAGCACGCCGAGCTGGATCCCGGGGCGGGGGATGGGCTCAGCTGCTTGCTTGGCGGTGTGCCGTACATTTTTATCAGACCCGGGCAGAGCCGGCGGCGGTGTCGGTTTACCGTGGCCCACGAGCTGGGTCATATCCTGCTTGGTCACGTGGGCAAGTATCAGCTGGTGAACCGAGAGCCGTCGCCGAACGACGATCCCGTGGAGCAGGCAGCCAACATCTTCGCTGCGCGGCTCTTGGCGCCTGCCTGTGTGCTGTGGGGGTGCAGGGTGTCCTCTGCCGCCGAAATCGCGGCGCTGTGCGACATCAGCGCCACGGCGGCAGGTATTCGGTGGGAACGGATGCAGATCCTGTTGGAGAGGGGCAAGTTTTTGACCAGCGACGTGGAGCGGAAGGTGTATCGGCAGTTTAAGGGGTACATAAGGGGGTATTTTAAGGGGTAAGAGTGGCCCCATGCTGTTGGTGTGGGGCTATTTCTTTTTGACGGCTTCCACGTCGACGGACAAAGCGTCAACTCTTATGGCAAGTGCGATCATGTGCTTACATATCTTGTGGCGGGTTTGGTAATCGGGACAGGTGCAAGAGCGCAATGTTGTTTCGTAGTAATTCAGCGAATTGGCCGAAAACAGTCCACACTCCACACGATAGGGCTTTGTGCGTTCATCAATGACGGGCTCGTCAAAATGATAGAACTCTGTAACGGCACGTTTACCGCGAGAAGAGGTGACGGCCTCGGCGTAAGCCGTTGCCTGTGCCTCTGTGAGATAGTCGGCGTTGTAGCCAATAATTTCGGGGTAATCCTTTAGACTTTTACGACTTGCTTGAGGTGGTATAGGTCTAACGGGAGCGGCAGGTGGTGTGGGTGCTTTGGCTTCGGATTTGACCGCAGGTGGCGGTGAAGGTGGTAGGCGTTCATCGGATCCGCGAATGTGCGGGCGAGGAGGAGAGGGGCTACGAGGGATATCGACACGCGGTTCTTCTTTGGGGGCAGAAGGGGCAGTGAAGTTGTCGGATTTGTCGCTTGGTGGAGGCGGGGACTTTGCTTGCGGTGACTTGGGCGTGTCTTGCTCTTGGGTGGAGGGGGGCTTCTTCTTTCGGGATCGAAGGTCGCTTATTTTGTCCGAAATCGGGATAATAACAAGAGCCCAAAACAGAAACACACAGAAAGGAACACCAAAAACGCCGATCATGATCCATTCACCAACATCGTCCGAATCGCAACCGGAGTTGCCCGAAGAATAATAATCGGAATCGCCCCAGCTTTGGCCGGAGGAGCTGTTGGCACTATTGCCGCCCGAATGGCTTGAATTGGGTGCTCCGTGATAATGATATTCACCGGTAGAGTGGTTCCAGTGGCCGCCATATTGGTCGGTGTTACCGGGGTGAGCTGCGACCGAAGGTGATAAGGCCATTAAAATAGTCAGTAATAAGAAAACAGAGAGCAGGCGCTTCATCATGATTGCTCCGCAGCCGCCCGAGAGGGCGGTCTTTTTTTATTTTTTGTCGTCGAGGTTCGGGACCTCGGGTAGGTTTTTGAGTGCTTCGATCTGGCTCTCGGTAAGGGGCACCTCACGGATGCCGCCGCCGGCGCGGGCGGCCATTTTGATCAGGTGGGTGGGCTCGGGAACGGCTCCACGATTGACCTCGGGCACATCGGTACGGCCGAGGAGGTAGTCCACGGAGCAGTCGAGGCAATCTGCGATGCGGGCAAGGTTGTCCGCTTTGGGCATTGATGTCTTGAAATTTGCCATGGTATTGCGGCCGAGACTGGCATCTAATAGTAAAGCGGCAAGAGATACGCCTTTTTGCTTGGCGAGATTTTTTATGCGTTCAGCGATATTGTTTGAATTATACATATCTAAACTCCTATAATTGTCGGAAACGCCGAATTTCTCTAAACTTAGTGAAAAATGTATTGACATTCTCTAAGTTTAGAGATAAAATGAAAGCGTGGTTACAATTACAAATTAAGAATACCACAGAAGTCCCAAAAAGTCAATATAAGGAGGAATTACATGAGCGTAGCGGAAAATGTTTTGGCCATGCGCAAGAAAAGCGGTCTGACCCAGCAGGAGTTGGCAGACAAGGTGTGCGTGAGCAGACCTATGATCACGCAGATTGAGCGCGGCACCCAGATTCCGAGTGTACTGTTGGCACGTGATATTGCCGTAGCACTGGGCGTGAGCATTGATGATCTTTTGAAATGAAAGGAGGAGGGGGAATGGATGCGATGGTGGAGAAGCGTGCCGGCAATGAGCTGTATATGCGTGCCTATATGGACGGGTATACCGCCGGGCTGGAGCGAGCCAGAGGAGAGGTGAAGAAAACCTATCTGACGGTGGAGGACGTGGCGGCTCGCTACGATGTCGGCAAGGCCAAGGCGGGTGAGATCATGCGCGCCGTGCGGCATTGCTGCAACGGTGGAAAGCTGGATCACGACGGCCGTATACTGCTGTCGGAGCTGGAGTATTGGGAGAGCATCCCCGATACGAATTTCAAGACAAGATTGTGATGCTTTGACGGTTTTTGGAAAACCAAAGCGCTTTTTGGGTGTTTTGGTTGGAAAAAGCAAAAATAAAATTGGAAAAAGGAGAATGAGAAAATGGAAAATGAAAAGATGCCGAGGGATCTGATGCGGGCGCTGTCCGATTTCCTTGCGAAGGAAATGGAGAACGATCCCGAGTGTCCCGCTCATCTTTTGGCGGGACTGCACGCAGGGCAGGCGGTGCGGGATCTGCACGAGATGGCGAACGGCCTGATCGATGCCCTCCATGAGTTTGTTGACGTTGAGGATACGGAGACAATACGCGAGATCGAGCAATACGCGAAGCTGGTGACCGAGGGCATTCGGCAGTATTTGGCGTCGATCGGGCGCGCCCCCGGAAAGGGGAAGGCATGAGAGGTGACGGACGGTGTTGCGGTTGCAAATGTGGGAGGAGCAAGCCCCTCCCCTACGGATGCGGTCCAAAGCCTCGAAAGGAAAAAAGAAAAGGAGCATCGTGCTAAAGCTTGGCGGCTTACGATGCTCCACATATAGGTACAGGGCAGTGGAATGCTCTGTGCCTCCTATTGTAACACAATTTTGATGAAAAGTCAATGCAAAAAGGAGGATTTTGAAAATGTCTAATGCACAAAAGAGAGCGGCGGTTGCCGACCTGTATCCCGGGTGGGGATGGAAGCAAAGAGTGGCTGTGATGCCCGACTGCCAAATTCACGCTATTTACGTGAGTCGTATACTTGGACGGCCGATTGCGGGAGGGTACTGAAATGGGCGGTGAAACGCGAATTTTAACGCGACAGCGGCACGAGGCGGAGAACGCACAGATCGTTCGCACGCTCCGAGAGATGGTTTTGACGCAGATCGAGGCCGTGAACGAGGCCGTAGGCAGCCCGATGCTGTACGCAAATGAGTGCGCCGGGCATCTGTTTTTGTTTGGAAATCCCGGCGGCGGACACATCGACCGTCTGATGGCCTGTGTGCCGCTGGATATCGAGGGACTTATGAAGGTTTGGTTCCGTTTGGAAAAGGCAGTGAAAGGAGCAGATGTATGACACAGATTGAGAAGATCCGCGCCATAAGCGCGGAGGAGCTGGCCCGGTGGCTGATGGACGTGGAGGACGGCAATTTTTCGCCAGAGTTTTGCGATGAGCGGTTTTGCCGGAAATTCAAGGAACACCCCGACGGCAAATTCGATTGTAACGTGGGGCTAAACTACCCCGATAAAGACTGCGTTGCGGCAGCGGTGGCATATCTGGAAAGCGAGGTGGAGGAGAAATGAATGCCAATCTCCCGCGCTCTTACAAAAGACTCCCTCCGTCCGAGCAGCAGAAAATCGCGGATCAGTTCAACAAGGACATGATGATCATGCTCGATTTGTTCCTCAAAATGTCCTGCAAGGCCCTCCACGGTGTGCACCACCTTGGCGAGAAGCGCCTCACCGACTATCTCGGCGCCTACCGCCGCATTTTCGCAAGGCAGGTCAAACTGGTAAAGGCCGGCACCCAGATCGAGGAGCTCGACCGCGATATGCGCAAGATCTTCCGCAAGGGAGGCTACCCCGATGAATTTTTCAAAATGATGTTTGCCGACTGGACTGCGAACACCAATCAGGAGGGCTCCAATGGCTGATCACGTTAAGATCGTCGGCGCCAATGGCAACCGGCGCAAAACCGATTTTTATCCAACGCCGCCTGAATGCACCGTCGCCCTTCTCAATTTCTTGGAGCAGAGGCAACTGATCAAACAGGGGGACTGTGTTTGGGAGCCCGCCTGCGGCGACTATGCTATCACAAAGGTCTTGATCAACAATGGATACAAGACCGTTTCCACCGACATTGTGCACGGGCGAGATTTTATGGCAACAGACCTTTCCGCCGGTGTCGATTGGATCATCACAAATCCGCCTTTCTCTCTTGCGCGAGAATTTGTAGAGCGATCTGCTCATCTCGGCAGACCGTTTGCATTGTTGCTAAAATCTCAATTTTGGCACGCGGCATCTCGCGTTGATTTGTTTAGGCGCTTCCCGCCCGCCTTCGTTCTTCCGCTCACGTGGCGGCCCGATTTTACCGGCAAGGGTGCCTCCCTGATGGATGTGATCTGGGTGGTATGGCACAAGAGCACTGACAGCACCCGCTACATCCCTCTTTCAAAACCGAAATATTGATAAGGAGAACCGCTATGAACACCTTTACTTACACCGATCACCCCTCCGAGGGCATCGTGCAGATCCCGCTTTCCTTGCTCCGCCATCACCCGGACAACCCCCGCAAGGATCTGGGTGACCTCACTGAGCTTGCTGCCAGCATCAAGGCCAAGGGTGTGATGCAGAACCTCACCGTGGTGCCCTTCCGCGACGAGGGCGGCACCGGCTGCTGTCACGTGGTCATCGGCAACCGCCGTATGGAGGCCTCTAAGCAGGCAGGGCTTGAGACCCTCCCTTGCATCATCACACACATGACCCACGCCGAGCAGGTGCAGACCATGCTGTTGGAGAATATGCAGCGCGTGGATCTCACCGTCTACGAGCAGGCGGCGGGCTTTCAGATGATGATGGACTTTGGCGACAGCGTGGAGCAGATCAGCGAAAAGACCGGCTTTTCCGAGACCACCGTGCGTCGCCGCCTGAAGATGGCCGAGCTGGACGCGGACACCTTGAAGGAGGTCTCCGACCGCCAGCTTTCCCTTGGCGACTTTGACCGCCTCGCCGAGATTGAGGACATTGACGAGCGCAACGAGGTGCTGAAGCACATCGGCACCGCCAACTTTTTATGGAACTTGACGAAAGCCAAGGAGCGCCAGACCGAGCGAGAGCGGTGCGAAAAATGGCGCGCGGTCCTCACGGCGGCAGGCTTTACCGAGCTGACCCGTGACGAGGGCTGGAACGGCCCTTATTCCGGCCTTAACGGCGAATGGGGCTCGCAATTCCGCCTTGACGTCAAGAACGTGGACGACTTTAAGCCCGAAACCTACGAGGCAAACAAGCGCTATTTCTTCTTCGATTACCATTGCTGGATCTACATCAGACAGCCTAAAGTGGAGGAGCCCGAAGAGGAGATCGACGAGGAGGCCGTTCGACTGGCGCAAGAATGCAAAGCGCGCAAGGCCCGATTGGAGGAGGCCTGTAAGCTCGCCCTCACCCTGCGCACCGACTATGTGAAGCACATGAACGAGGGCGAGGCCAAGCGCCATTTCCCCAAGGCCATCGCCGTCATTACCACCTGCAACAACTACCAGAATTATTACCGCGATGCTGAAAATCTCTTTGACAAGACCGATGACGAGCTGAAGCAGGCCATAGCCGATGCTCCCTATCGCACCGTCCTGTGGATGGCGTTCGTCTCCAAGCACGGCGACTATCTCTACACCGCCCACGACTATGACGGCTGCTATAACGGCAACGAGCATATGATCAAGCTCTACGACTTCCTGCGCTCCATCGGCTACCACCCCTCTGCCGAGGAAACCGCCCTCGTGGACGGCACCTCTGAGCTGTATGCAAAGGAGGACGAAAAATGAGCGACCTGATCAGCCGAGAGGCGATACATACAAAGGTCAAGCAGATCGCAAATGTCTGCTATAATGAGCCCGCCATCACCGTGATGGCGGCGCTCTCGGACGTATGCGATGCCATTCTCACCGCCCCCGCAGCGGTGCGCTGGGTGCCCGTTACCGAGGCCCTGCCCGACACGGATCGCTTTGTCCTCGGCATTGTCGATGGAAAATACGGCAACATCACCTTCCAAAACGCCGTCCAGCTTGTCGAGTACGACGGCTCCTGCTGGTGGCTCGACGGCTATCCCAACCTCGATGCCGTCAACGTGACCCACTGGATGCCGTTGCCCAAAGTTCCTAACGGAAAGGAGGTTGAATGATGGCCACGGGAAAGAGGTTTTATTGGATCAAGCTTCGCAATTCTTTTTTCTATGACAGCGATTTTGCGAATGCGGTTGATTTCCTGATGTCGCAGAAGAATGGAGCCAATTACATCATCCTCTACCAGATGCTGTGTCTTATGACCGCCAACACGGGCGGCAAGATGGCGAACGCGGTAGGGGAGGTGATCGTGCCATACGATCCCGCCAAGATTGCTCGCGAGTGCAAGTGGTTTACCGTTGACACAGTTGTGGTAGCGTTAGAGCTTTACAAAAAGCTTGGTTGGGTCTATCAGCAGGAGGACGGGGTGCTTCGCATTGTGGATCTGGATCGTATGGTGGGCAGTGAGACCGATTATGCAGTACAAAAGCAAAATCAGCGACTTGGCAAAGGTGTGGACAATGTCCACACCGATGTCCACACTGATGTCCACCAAGAGATTAGAGATAAGAGTTTAGATATTAAGAGTACAGATACTAGAGTACAGAGTTTAGATCTTAAACCACAACAACTACAACAACATTCTGTATATAGCGAGCGCGCGCGTGAGGAAACGGCTCCGCCGAGTCTGCTCGATGTGCATCGGTACATGAAGGACGAGCTTTGCGTGGAATGTGCCGCCTCGGAGGCTGAAAAATTCGTGGCGTGGAACGCTTTACGTGATTGGGCGTGCCTTCCCAACTGGCAGGCGGCCGCGGATCTGTGGTGCGCACGGATCGAGGAGAGGGGGCAGTGATGCCGAGAAGAAAGGTGGAACAAGACCCCCAGCTGCGGGAGATCAAGTGCTATATCTGCGGGCGGAAATTTCTGCCCGCTCCGCAGCACATCTATCACAAATACGGCAAGTGGTGTTGCCGTTGGAATTGCTACGTTAAGCTGCTTGACGAGCTGGAGGCAAAAAAGAAAAAGGCCGGAAGGCCGAGAAAAAAGAAGGGAGAAGCAAATGGAGATCAAGAGGATCATCAACCTGTGCAAGAGCAGTAACGGACTGATCTTGTACGAAAACGAGGGCGAGCAGTGGATTTCGGACGGGTATGCGCTGTTTCCGCTGACCGAGATGCCGCTCTTTGACGAGGAGACTATCTGTCGCACCTACGACATTTCGGAGAAGAAGGCGGCAAAGATGAGCATTCGGCACGAGATGAAGCTGCCGCCGCGCATCAGCATTGCCGGTGACGTGGAGGGCGAGATGCCCTGCGAGTTTGACGACGAGCTGTTTGCCCGTATCGTGCCGGTATGGACGTCGCGGGGGGCTGATGTTTATCCAAAGGCGTTATCTGACGCCCTTTGCCGACACCCCTGCGGATATGCTGTATCTGTTCGAGAGGCACACACCCGACGGCGGCGTGTATTTTGCCGTGAAGGTGGGCTTTCAGCTTATGGGCCTGATCGCGCCCTATGAGTGCGTAAACGAGGGCTTTGTGGAGCGCATCAAGCGCATATACGAGCAGTGCGAGGTTGCACTGCAGAACAAGAAGGAGAGGGAAGGGAAATGACCGAAAAGAAGTACATTGATGCCACGGCGTGGCTGGAGCAGTGTAACAAGAGCTATATGAACCTGAATCTGGCGAGAAAGATCATTGCCGAGGCGCCGGCGGCGCCCGTGTTCGGGCAGTGGGTCGATGCCGTGAAGCAGCCGCCTGCAGAGGCCGACGAGTATATTGTGATGATCGCCGGGGCGGCGAGCCCTACGGTGCTGTTTTTCGCCCACAACGAGGACGGAGAGGGCGAATGGTTTGAGGAGGTCGAGGACGGTACCAACTTTTACAAGGTGACCCATTGGATGGCGTTGCCGGAGGCGCCTCGGCAGGAGCCGGAGAGGGAGAAAAAGCCAAACGTCTGCGTTTGCAAGGCGTGCGGTGCGGAGATCGTGTGGGTGGCCATGCAGGGCAGCGGCAAGAAGATGCCGTGTGATGCCGAGTTGATCCACGCTGTAAAGGACGATACCGCCAAGACCTCCTTTGTGTTGCCCGGTGGCATCGTGAGGCGCGGCAGAGAGGGGCGGCATCCCAACGGTGAGGCGGATTTTGTGGGGTATCGCTCGCATTTTGAGACCTGCCCGCAGGCGGATCGGTTTAGGAGGAAAGAGCAATGAACTACCAAGAAAGAGTCACCACTCGCGCCGACGTGCGGGCGCTTTACGGAAGGGTCATAGCAAACCCTGCCATAGCAAGATATCGTGGCTATACCGAAACCAAATCTTACGGTTGGGATAACACTGTCGAAGATTACATCAAAGAGGATGGCGAAGTGTGGTTTGACAACCCCGCATATGATCCCATTTTCGCAACTCCAAAGGAGGCTTCCAAGACTGATGATCAGGAATTGGAAATTCAAGACAGATTGACTGCCAAGCATCCGCACTACAACTGCCAGAGAGGGATGCTTTGCCCTACCTGTGACAAGGCGCTCTGGGAACGAATCGAGGTCAAAGGTATTTTCTTCAAGAAAAAGATCACGATCAAGGAGCAGCCCAATTTCTGCAAATACTGCGGCCAAAAGCTCAAGGCCGCCTATTCGGAGGTGTGATATGACCGAAGAAGAAGCATTGAACGTATTGATCGCAGTGGCGTGCTGCTCCACGGCGGAGCTTACGTGCATGGAGTGCCCGATGTGCAAGGGCTTGGAGGACGAGATTGCGGCGCTTCCCTCGGTCGATACCTGCGACGGCTGGAGCGATTACGAGGTGGCCGAGGCGGTGAAGGTATTGAGGGAGGTGCGGCTCGATGGCGAAAAGTAAGTGGGCTGTGATGAGCAACTACATAGCAGGTGCTGGCAAGCAGTATATCGCCATGCGCGTGCTTGACACGAGTCAGCCGATGCACAGCGGCAATATGGAGTTTTACGGCCAGTATAGTGTTGACAAGCAAGCCGTTGCTTTGATTGCGGAGCTGCTGAACGAGAGGGAGGAGGAGAAAGTATGAAAAAGGGCTTTATCGCGTTTGCGATATATTTCGGCTGTGTTGCGATTGCCGCTGCATTGGATACGCTGGGGCTGCCGATCATCCCAAAGGATGTAGAGGTGTCGCCGTTGCTTATGCTTGTGACGCATCTGCCCGCGTGGCTGTATCTGTGGTTTTCAAATGCTGATGAGTGTTCTGCCTTCGTGGCCATGGTGTTTGAATTATTTACCAGATTCCTGCTTGGTTTTATGACCGTCAGCATTTTAAACGTTGCTTGGTGGTTGTTTGTGAGCTCGTGTCTTGGTTCGCGTGAGCAACGTAAGAAACAGCGTTGTGCGTTCAAAAAAGATGGCGAGCCCTGCGGGTTTTGTTCGTTCCAAATTGCCCAAGAGGATTTGGAAAAGCACACAGAAAAACGGGAGGAAGATGCCAATGCTTGACATACTTATGAGCGTGCACCAGGAATGGATCGTTAAGATGCTTTCCGGGGAAAAGACCGACGAGCTGCGCAAGACTTGGCCGAAGAATATCCCAACGCCCTTTCGGGTGCGGCTCTACTGCACGAGAGGGCGAGGCCCCGAAACGTTGCTGCTGGACGGCAAAGGTGGTGCTGTGATTGGGGACTATCGGAACGTTGCGAACGGCTGGCAAATCGGCAACGGCTTTGTTGTCGGGGAGTTTATCTGTCCCGGGCGGACGGTTGTGAAATATCCGTCCGATGAAGAAGGCTTTTGGTGGCCGCGCATGGCCGAGATCAGTCGCTCCACCTGCCTTTCAATCGAGGAGATCTGCGCCTACATCGGCATGGGGCATCACGGCAGCGCGTGGCATATTCGGGATCTGAAGATCTACGACAAGCCCATGGAGCTGGACCGCTTCTTTATGCCCGCCGAGAGAGACGGTGCGTGGCTTTGCCGCGTGGAGAGGGCGCCGCAGAGCTGGTGCTACATTGAACAGATTGTGAAGGGGACGTTTGCGAGCGCTGCCGGTGGCAGGGGGAGCGAGCAAAAAGGAGTGGCAGCCGTCGCAGAGGCGGACCGAGTGAACGCGAGGGAACGGCGATGCGGGAACGGCAACAGGGAGGTGGGATGATGGAAAGAACGTGCGAGATGTGCGAGCATTACGCCATTTGCTCGGCGGAGTGCCAGGATCTTGTGACCGAGGCTGTTGACTGCGGCTGGTACAAGCCCCGTGGTGAGCAGGTGGTCTGCGAGCGGTGCAAGTATTTAGATTGGTTTGACGGAAGGATCGTGCGTGCGAGGTGCGTGCGAACGGGAGCCTCGTTCCTCCGTTTTGATGCCGGATCGGATGCCGTTGTGCTTGACCCGAAGGTACACACCTGCCGCGAGGCGGCGCCAAAATCACAGACGTTTGGGGAAGAGAGGTGAGGCCATCATGGTATGTTTAATCATTTTGAGTTTGTCGTTTGCTATGGTATTTGTCCATACCGACTTGGAGGTTGCGCGGGTGGCGTGTCTTGTTGCTGCTTGCGCGTGCTCCTTGGTGGCATCGGTGTGTTGGCTGGAACATACCAGCCGGCTACAATATCTCGAAAGCCGTGTAAAAACATTGGAACACATTGGGCGGTACCGTGCGCATGGTGAAATGACATCAATGCAGCATCCGGCGACTGATGGTGAACAAACGCCTGCATCGCCGGTTAAGGTCGGAGATTACGTATGGGTATACGATGAGTTTATGTGGGGGTTAATACCGTGCCAAGTGGACAGACCGTATCACTGTCGGTGCGGCGAGGACGGCGGCTGTACCTTTGAAACGTTTTTCGCAGATAGCGATTTCGGCAAAACCGTCTTTCTCACCCGTGAGGAAGCAGAGAAAGCACTTGCGGAAAGAGAGGGCAAGGGATGAAACACTTTTCGTTGGAAGAAAAATTCAACGCCATCAAGCAAGTGTGCGGTAGTGAGAGCGTTGGTATTCACAATTACGGTCTTTTGCACGACATCGCCGATGCGTTGGATATGAAAAACAATTCGGGCGGTCACTTGCGTTCACTATCAGCAAGAATTACAAGGATTATGCGTGACTTGATAAAAGCAGGATACCCAATCAAGGAATACCGCATAAAGTGTTGTAGTTGGACAGAAAAAGAAACTTGGCATCCACTATTCCGTTTTGAAAGGAGTGATGGATAATGTCATACAATGTGTATTTTGCTTGCGATAGATGCGGCAAAGCGCATAATTGGGTAAATCATATGGTCGCGTACTCTACCGCCGTAAGAATTGCACGTGGTGCAGGGTGGCGTGTCGGTAAAAGCGGTTGGTACTGTCCATCTTGCAAGAACAAAATAAAGAGAAGGAGCAACGAAAATGCCGAATGAATTGAAGCCGTTTAGAAGCCGCATCCGTTGGAATGGCGAAATGAGTTTGTTCAGCACAAGGGCTAACATTAACGAACTTATGAAATTTTGCAATCTGCTTGCCGAAAAGGTGGATGCGCTGATTGCAGAAAACAATCGTCTTTCAAGGATTGTAGAACAGGAGAGCAGGGGATGAACGAAACGGAACTTGATAAGGCGCGGATGCTTTCACAGTATTTCGGCTTTAAGATTTATGCGACAAACAACATTCGGAAGCAAGTCCAAGCGAGAACACACCGCAAGCGAAGAATAAACAAGAAATGGCTAAAGAGATACGGTTATAAAAGCGTTCCCGATGACAGCACGATTTTGATTTTCGGAGACCGTATTTATGCTACCCCTCGTGCCGCAAAAAAGATCGCCGAGAAGGTGCAAAAGGAGGCCAACCATGGATCTGACGACGTGCATTAAGGAGATGGGTGCCGCCATTGAAGCATACACCGAGCGGCACGGTGAGGAGCCCAACACCTTGTATATGACCGCGCGGCTGATGGCGCGGATCGAGGCGTGGGTGCTGCGCAACGGCTTTGTGCAGGGCTCTTACGGCTATCTGTCCGGGTTCGGACTGACGCCGCCCGGCAAGGTGACGTGGTTCTGCGGGCTTGCCGTGAAGCTGTTAGATGGCGACGGTTTGCGCTGGGCCGTGGCACGGGAGCATATCGTGGACGAGAAAAATTTGAAAGGAGAGGGAAAGTGAGATTTGGAATTGGAGATAAGGCGCTTGTCAAGTTGGGAGAAGGTCTCCGGAAAGGATTTCATGACCGAATACTGCCGTATGGAGTGAAGCTGACCGACGAGATGTTGGAATATGCAGGAAAAATCGTGACGATAAAAGAAAGGTGCAGCGACGGAATTTCTGACTATTTCAAAATTGAGGAGGACGGCGGCAAGAACGTGTGGTGGGATGAAGCATTTTTGCCGGTGACACCCGAGGATGCAATTCGCTGGGAAAACGATGCGGAACATGTTGTTTCTCCACTAAAAAGAAATGGCGACCCTGACCTTCGAACATTTGAAGCAAGGTCTATGAAGCAAAGTATGGGAGCCGTTGAAAGGACTGTTGCTGAAGAAATTGAAAGCCGCAAAAAACATATCAAAGCATCCGACCCCGTGGCGCATCCGGCGCATTACACCTACGGCAAGATCGAGGCGATCGATTTTATTCAAGACAAGGATCTGAATTTTGCTCTTGGCAATGCCGTGAAATATATCGTGCGTGCCGGGCACAAGGCCGAGCAGGGGATGTCCGACGAGGAAAAGGCCATCCAAGATTTGGAGAAGGCCAAGCAGTATATTGACTTTGAGATCGAGCATCGGAAGGGGGTGAGGGGATGCAAGAGAACAAATTGAGCGTGTGGGACGTGGTATCGGGCAGTGGGCCCGAGGCGGTGGCGGCGGTGGATAGCCTTGGGTACCGTTTCCTTGCCGACAACGGGTACCCGGAGGCGGCGGAGAAGATGACGCCCGCCATACGGGATGCCATCCGCAAGAAGATGAGCAAAAGAGGGGAGCGTTTACATATTCACGGCTCCTTTGACGGCGACAAGGGTGTTTACAGCATTTGGTACACCCTGCGACGTGGAAAAAGACGGCTTCTTGCCACCAGCAAGGCGGTGCGCTTGCAGGGCGTTGCTATGGATGCGCCCGTGGAGCTTGACGAGGGGGACGGGGTATGAAAAAGGACTTGATCCGCGATTATGCCACCGAGGCCTTTCGGCTTTATGCCCGTATGGGGTGCCCCTCGCTGAGAGAAATCGGCGGAGAGGGCGCCACCGCTGCAGATCTGCGGGCGGTGTGCGAGGTGCTGCGGATCCTCTCGCTCCAGGGCAAGGAGGAGGTGATCGCCGCCGTGCGTGCCGTGTATTTTGTGGCGCCGCGGCAGGAGATCGAGCGTGGGAGCATCAGCGCACGGGTGGAAGCCTTTGCGGTGGGGCTACCGGCCGCACCTTCCACCGTATATCGGTGGCTGCGAACGGCACGGGATCTGTTCGGAAAGGCCAGAGGACTACGTCAAAAGAGATAAAATACCGCCATAGAGAGGGGCTTCTGCCCCTCTTTTTTATTTGTCAAGGAGTGTTTACTCTCAAAAAGTTGAGAGTAGTGGGGGGTAAGTTGAGAGTAGTGGCACCTTGTTTTTTGTTACGATGGAATATATAGAGATCCCGACGGAAGGAGGAGGGGCATGGCCAAGGGTCAAAAACTGGAAGAAAAACAGATCGAGGTCATGCGAGCATACCTTGCGGCGGGCAGCAGCCTTGCAGAGACGGCGCGAAAGATGGGGCTGCCCAAGTCTACGGTGGCCACGTGGAAAAAGCGCTTTGAGGACGAGAAGCCGTCCGCCTCGGACGAGCTCGACCTTGAACGACCTCGACCGCAAAAAGGCGCGGGCGCGCGTGCGTTGGAGTCGGGGCAATCGTTCGAGGAGCTTCGCACGATGAACACGGAGCAGTTCATCAAGGACGCGGGCGAGATCGTGGGGATGTCCCAGCAGCTGGTCAAGCACAATCTGGCCTGTGCCATTGAGCACCGGGAGAAGATCGACAAGGTCATTGATCTGCTGTACGAGCGAGGCAAAGAAATGCTGCCCCAGGAGCTGCGTGCATGCGTGAAGGTGCTGTTGGAGCTGAAGCAGCCCGATATCGGCAAGCTCTCCTCTGTGATGGGCACCATGTACGATAAGCGGGCCTTGGCAAGGGGAGAGCCTACGGAGAACGTGAGCGGTGCCGTGGCGGTGCTGCGGTTTGAGGATATGTGATGGCAGACGTTAAATTGACCGTTGCCGACATCATAGAGAAGCGGCGGCAGCGGTGGGAGGAGCGGCACGATCTGGAATACGACACGCAGCTGGTGACGGCGGCGGCGCGGCGGATCCTTTCCGACCGCGCGCTGATGCAGGAGATCCTGGACCGCCCCTATCTGCTCATCGAGGTGGCCTTTCACATCGTGGATAAGGAAAAGGACACGGTGCCCTTCTTTTTCAACGAGGTGCAGCGGGACTTTATCCGGCAGTACGAGGAGAACGGCACTGACCGTGCCTATATCGTGCTGAAGGGCCGTCAGCAGGGCTTTACCTCCCTGATCACGGCCATGCAGACCGCCTTTGCCATTGTGCGGCGCAACTTTTCGGGCATGACCTTGGCCGACTGTGCCGACAACACCCGCGCCATCTTCAACGACAAGGCGCGTATGGTCTACGAGCGTCTGCCCGATCTGCTGAAGCCCAACGAGCGTTTTAACAGCAAGAACGAGCTGTTTTTTGACAAGCTCAACTCCTCGTGGCGCATCCAAGTCGCCGCCGAGCAGGTGGGCCGCTCCCGCACGCTGAATTTCGTGCACTACTCCGAGGCGGCCTTCTACAAGTGCTCCCTTGCCGCCATGCAAAAGAGTATCGGCGAGGCTTGCACGAGCGACGCCTTTCGTGTGTTTGAGAGCACCGCCAACGGCTACAACGAGTTTAAGGACTTGTGGGACGGCGGCAGCTGTGTCAACCTCTTTTACGGTTGGTGGCGCACTGCCGAGTACCGCACCGCCGATCACCGCGCCTTGGAGCGCATTTCCGACACTTGGATCTGCGAGCGCGTGAAGATGCTGGAGGGAATGGGGCTTGACCGCGATCAGATCGCGTGGTATTGCCGCAAGTACGCGGGCTATATCGACAAGGCATCCATTCGTCAGGAGTACCCCTGCACCCCCGAGGAGGCCTTTATCGCATCGGGCGACTGTGTGTTTGATATCGAGGCCATCCACAACCGCCTGATTGAGGTGCGGCAGGCACCGCCGCCTCGCGTGGGCTATTTCACCTATCGCAAGATCGTGGAGCCCTTGAAGGACGGCGCCGGCGCGGTGGTGGGCTACACCGAGCGCCTTGCCGATATTGCCTTTAAGGAAGCCCTTGACGGCTATATCAAGCTGCACGCCGAGCCCGAGGTGGTGAAGAAGAACGGGCGCGTGACGGGCCTTGTGCCTTACGTTGTGGGCGGGGATACCGCCGGCACGGGACAGGACTTTTTCACCGCCAAGTGCCTTGACAACCGAGAAGGGCACACCGTGGCCACCCTGCACAAGCAACGGCTGGACGATGATCTGTATGCCGAGCAGATGTACTGCCTCGGTCACTATTACAACATGGCGCTGATCGGCATTGAGACCAACTACAGCCGCGTGCCTATGCGGCGGCTGCAGGATCTGGGTTATCCCAATCTGTATTTGCGAGAGAACACGAGCGGTATGGCCGACGTGCCCGAGCGGGTGCTTGGCTTTGAGACCACAACCCGCACCAAGCCCATCATCGTTTCCGAGCTGATCATGCGGATGCGCGAGGATATCACGAGGGAGTGCGACCCCGCGACGCTGGAGGAAATGACCACCTTTGTGCGCAAGGAGAACGGACGCACTGAGGCCATCGGCGGCTGCCACGACGACCTTGTGATGGCGCTTGCCATTGCCCATTTCATAAGAGGCCAGCAGGCGGTGTGTGTGCAGGACGTGCTGCCCGAGGAAAACCGCGTGCTGGAGGAGATGTTTCATTATACCCCCGAGGGTGAGAGCGAGGGCGCTTTCATGTCTTGGGATGATTTTTGAGGAGGACACATGGAGCTTACAAAAGAGGACGTGCTGGCACTGCGATTAGAGGTTGCGGAGCTGCGCCGTGAAATGGCCGAGCTGCGGCGTGAGATCGCCGCAAGGGGATTGCCCGCGGCGCAGAGTGTAACGGTCACCGCGCCGCGTAAAAACGAGGATGAGGTCAGCACCGAGCAGATCATGACCGAATGGATCGAAGGGGAGGACGCATGGAAAGCGAAAGAGACGAAATAAAGCGCGGCGAGAGCCGCGATGAGGCTGCCGGACGCATCCTCAAATGCTTTGAAGAGGGAATGCGCTATCAGAGCGAGATGGGCTTTGTGCAGAAGTTCCCGAAATTCGTGGATTTCTTTGAGGGTCGGCAGTGGCCCGCACCGACGAGAAACACCCAGAACCTGCCCCGCCCGGTGTTCAACTGCACCAAGATGATCGGCAGAAATAAAAAGTCTGCCATCTTGTCGGTGCCCGGCAAGATCGTATATCACGCCGAGAACGACTCGGAGCGTGTGAAGATGTTCAACGATTTTGCGGCGTACATCCAAAAGGAGATGAAGCAGGAGGCGCTGGACAAGGATGCCATTGACGACGGTGTGAAGAAGGGCTCTTATCATTACCACTATTTCTGGGATGAGAACGCCCACGGTCTGGATGCTACCTCCAAGGGGGCGTTGCGCTGTGAGATCGTGGACCCCTTGAAGATCTTTTTCTCCAACCCCGCTTGCCGAGACGAGCAGCGGCAGAAATGGATCCTGATCGCCACCCGCGAGGAGGTCTCCTCTGTGCGTGCTATGGCGGACGATGAGGTAAACAAGGCCGATATCGCACCCGACAAGAACACCGAGAACCACTACGGAGAAAAGGAGCAGGGCGATGGGCTTGTGACGGTCCTGACCCGCTATTTCCGCGTGAACGGTGAGGTCTGGTGGGAGAAGGCCACCAAGAGTCAGCTGATCTGTGCGCCCCGTCCGCTTGCCCCCGACGTAGAGGGGGCGCTGCGGGAGATGGGAATTGACGGACAGGGGGACGGCGCGCCTGTGCGCGGCTTCTCACTTTATCCCATCGTGTCGGGCAGCTATGAGCGGCGCGAGGGCTCGATCTACGGTATTGGCGAGGTGGAGGGCCTGTTGTCTGTGCAAAAGGCCATCAACCTGCTGTTTGCCTTGCTGATCCTGAACAATCAGCAGGTGGCTTGGGGCAAGTACGTGGTACACCCCCAGGCGCTTCACGGCCAGCGTCTGACCAACGAGCCGGGTCAGGTGATCACCGACTATTCACCCGGTGCCAACGGCATCCGTAAGCTCACCGAGCAGGTGATGCAGTCCCAGCCCATTGAGTTGGCCACCACGATGCTCAACCTCCTGCGCTCGGTCTCGGGCGCTACCGAGGTCATGACCGGCGAGACGGTAGGCTCCAATATGTCGGGCGCCGCCATTGCCGCTTTGCAGGCGCAGGCACAGCAGCCCGTGGAGGAGCTGCGCGAGACCTTCTGGCAGGTGAAGGTGCGACAGGGACTGGTGCTGGCAGAGTTTTTCAAGCACTATTACGCCGGCAAGCACTTTACCTATTCCGTGAAGGCCGAGAACGGCACCGAGCAGACCGCCGACGGTGTTTTTGACGGCGCGGCCTTTGCCGACCTCACCTTTGACGTTGTTGTGGAGGCCACAAGAGGCTCTAAATCCTCGACCGCAGGTGACATCAATATGCTGGATGCGGCACTGGCAAGCAAGGCCATTGACTTTGAGACCTACGTTGCCATTTATCCCGAGGATGCGATCTCGCACAAGAGCGAGCTGCAGGAGGCTCTGAAGGCCTTGAAGCAGAACGAAAACGCACAGCTGGCGGCGCAGCTGCAGCAGCTGCAGGCAGTCCTGCAGCAGATGCAAGCCAAGGCCGAGGCGGACAAGCAGGCCGTGGATGCGGCCCACAGCATTGCTGCTGAGAATAAGCGCCTGAAGGAGGCCTATGCCAAGCTGTATGCCGAGGCCAACACCAAGATCGCACAGCAGAACATGGCGATCCGCAAGCTGGCGCGGGACGGCATGGAGGTGGCGGCGGATGCCAGAGAGTTTGCCGAGCATATTGCGGCGAGCGAGAACATGCAGGTGCCGATGGCGGTAGGGGCAAGCGCATCCCCTACGGAACAGATCTAAACAGATAAATCGGCGGTTGGACCGCCTGTTTATACAAACAAATTTCGCAAGGAATAGCGCAAAAATCCAAACGTTTGGCTTTTTGCCACACGTTGTTGAAAGGACGATATGTCTGAAGAAATGAACGTGGCGACCCCTGCGGCCGCCGAAAACACCGCGCAAACAAGCGCCCCCGAGGCGCAGACCACGCCCGCGGTGAGTGGTCAGGGAGCAGAGGTGAACGATGCCACCTTTACCGACACTGCCAACGCCGATGAGGGGACGCCCTCGGGAGACAAAGGCAATGACGGAAAGGCAGAAACGGGCAAGAAGCCCCAGAGCAGGGACACCAATGCCGAGTATGCCCGCAAAAGACGCGAGGCAGAACGTCAGCGCGAGCTGACCGAGACCCGAAACAAAGCGATCATCGATGCGCTTGGCGGCAAGAACCCCTACACCGGCGGCGACATGAAGGACGCCGAGGACGTGGCGGAGTTCCTGACCATGCGTGAGATCGAGAAGAAGGGCGGGGATCCCGTCACGGATTATTCGGGCCACGTGAAGGAGCAGAGCCGCGTGCAGCGCGAGAAGGAACGCACCGAGGCAGAGCAGCGGGAATGGTACAACAAAGACCGCGCCGATTTTGCTGCCAAATACCCCGATGCGGATATTTCTGCGCTGATCGAGAGCGAGAGCTTCAAGGACTATGCGAGAGGCAAGGTGGGAGAAATGCCCCTCGCTGAGATCTACGAGGGTTATCTGAGACTGACCGCGAAGATCGAGAACGATGCCAACCGCAAGGCGGCACAGGCCGTGGCCAACGCCAAGGCCTCTCCCGGCGCACTGGCATCGCCCGCTGCGGTGGAATCGGATTTCATTTCCGCCGATCAGGTAAGGGCGAAGCGTAATGATCCCAAGTGGATCGCAGCGAATTATGATAAAATTCGCAAATCTATGCCGAAATGGTAATTTTTTGAAAGGAGTTAAGCAATGGCTTACGATAATTTTATTCCCGAGGTATGGGAGCATAAGATCGAGCACGATCTTTCGAATATTTGCGTGTACGTTGAGGACTGTAACCGCAAGTACGAGGGTTCTGTCCAGAAATGCGGCGATACCGTACATATCCTGGGCAGTGGCAAACCGACCATCTACACTCTCGCCCGTGAAAATGCGGACGGCGATATCAACGGTCCTGAGACCCCCAGGGGGTCCGACACCACGCTGGTGATCGATCAGATCCGTTATTTCAACTTCAAGGAGGGAGATATCGACAAGGCACAGGCCGTGGACGGCGTGTTGGACGAGCTGACGCTGGAGGCCAACGAGGGCCTTGCCGATGAGGTGGACAAGTATCTCTCCAGATTGCACCTGAACGTTCAGTCTACGGTCGAGGAAGACGAGGACGGAAACGAGGTGGAAACGATCACGGCTGCCACTCCCGTTGAGGGTGTTGCAAAAACCGAGCAGCTTGCCCTGACCAAGGACAACGTGCTGGATCTGCTGGATGCCGGCCGCGTGATTCTGCTGAAGCACAATGTGCGCGCAACCACCGAGATCGTGACGGTTCTGCCCCCCGAGGCGGAGACCCTGTTCCGCCGCGCCTATATGAAGGAGGACACCAACAACCACGAGGAGCTGAAGAACGGCAAGGTGGGCAAGTACGCCAATATCACCGTGAAGGTCTCCAACAACGTGCCGATGGTACAGGACGGCACCTACCACACCCAGATGAAGACCAAGCGCGCTATGGCGTACGCACAGCCGAAGCGCCACGTGGAGGCGTATCGCCCCGAGAGAGGCTTTGCCGATGCGGTGAAGGGCTTCATCCTGTTTGGCGCCAAGATCACCAGACCCGCAGAGATTGTGGATATGGTGTTCAAAATCGCCGCCTAAATCAAAAGCACCCCTGCTTTGGCAGGGGTGTGTTATACGTGACCCGAGGGGGACTGCGTTTTTTATCCTTTTTCGCAGTGAGCGGTTCGATTCCGCTCGGTCACACCAAGAAAATGCAAAGCGCAAAACGGAGGTAAATATGACGCTGGGAGATGTCAAGGCGGAGGCCTTGCGATTGATGGGGCTGGACGAGCCCGTGAATGCCGAGAACGTGGATGATTATGAGGAGGACGAAAACTGGGCGCCGCTGATCCGCATGATGTGGAGTGCGATCAACCGCTGCTTTGCGGATCTGGAGGGCAGGCGCATCCTGCCCTTGCACAGCAAGAGGCTGGAGAACGGCCAAGGGCGGGGCAGCTGGCGCACCTTTTATTACGGCGATGAGATCGGTGTGATCGGCGAGAAGCCCGGTGTGATGGAGGTGGCACGCCTTGTGGTGGAGGGTGACGGCTACGTGGACACGGATCACCCCTTTCTTTTGGACGAGGTGGGGTATCTGCGTGTGATGGACTATGATCCCGCCGCCACCTACAAGCTGCTGTATCGCCCCCGTGTGCCCCGCCTGATGCCGAACAGCGGCAACAGCACGACGATCGAGCTGCCCGAGACCCTGTGCGAGGCCCTTGTCTGGTTTGTGAAAAGCGAGGTGTATCGCTTGGACGAGCCTGCCGAGGCCGCCGAGGCGCGGAATTTTTATGAAAAAGCGGTGGCGCAGTACGCCGCCCTTGCCGAGGTCAGCAGGCAGGGAACTGTGCAAAGCGTTTATGGGATGGATCTGACGTGAGAGCAAACACAAATATTGCGCTGAAGGAACGCCGCACGGTGACCCTCACCGATTTTAGGGGCGTGGATCTGACCACCTCGCCCCTGCGGGTCGCCCCTCACCGTGCCACGTTCATGCGCAATCTGATCAATGATCACGGCATCAACCACAAGCGCCCCGGATGGAGCGAGATGCTGCGGCTTGACGGCCGCATCAACGGCGTGTTCCCCTATCAAAACGGAGAACACGACGTGCTGCTGGTGCACGCAGGTAACGCGTTTTACCGTGCCACCTATAACGAGGCCACGGGGCTGTGGAGCCCTGTGCTGATCTCAGAGGACGGCTGGGGACTGACCGACACGCGCTCCCAGTGCGTGTATCGGGGCGGTGTGGCCTATATTCTTGGGTGCGGTAACTATCTTGCCTACGGCAAGCACAACGGCGAGGACTACAGCCTTGTGCCGGTGAGTGAGATCGCCTACGTGCCGACGACGACGATCGGGGCGAAAAGCGTTCCAAACGCGGATTTTTCAAGCTACATACCCGGCGCAACACTTGATGCAGTTAATCTGCTGACGCCTTGGCGAAAAAACACGGCGGTCGGCCCGAATGATTTAAATGATGAGACGGAATCGAACACCTTTATAGTGCTTGACGGCCCCATTGACAAGGATACCAAGGTGACGGTGGAGGTGGAGGAGGCAAGGGGAGCAGAAGGATCTGGTACCGGCACCTTTTCTTATACGCTGCAGAGCAAAGATGATCGGTTGGTGTGTATCAGCACGAGCAACAGTAATATAGTCAAGGAGGGAGACGACGTCGGTTCTGTTGATCGAAGCGCTGACTTTATCGTTATGAAAGGGAAGGGATACCTTACGATCAATCGCTCTTGCCGCACGCCCATCAAGGACATAGCAAACATCACCGTGACCTTTTCCAGCAGTGTGGAGGGCTATACCAACCGTGTGCACAAGGCGAAATTCGGGGCGCTGTTTGGCGAGGGGGGCAAGGCAGACCGCTTGTTTGTGGGCGGCAATCCCGACCACCCCGATATGGATTTTTGGAGCGCAGAGAACGATTTTACCTACTTTCCCGACGGCAACACCATGGTGATCGGCGGCGATCAGCGCCCGATGACGGGCTATGCAAGACTGTCGGATTCGGTGCTGGCGATCTTTAAGGAGAGCCTTGTGGGCGAGCCCTCGATCTATTATCGCACGGGCAAGACCACCACGCAGATCGATGCTGACGGCGATACCATCCCTGCCGATTATTTCCCCATCACGGCAGGTACGGCGGGCGACGGCTCTGTGTCGCATCACGCTGTGGCCAACCTTGGCGGTGACGTGCTGATCCTGTCACAGGACGGCGTGAGAGGTGTGGAGCTGTCTGCCAACGTATCCTCGGGCGAGCGCTATACCCGTGACCGAGGCCGTGCCATTTACGAGGATCTGCGAAAAAAGACCCTTTCCGAGGCGGTGGGCACCGTGTGGCGAGGGCGGTATTTTCTTGCCTGTGGGGACGGCACCTGCTACGTGGCGGACTCCCGCTATAAGACTACCTTTGAGGGCAGTCCCGACACCCAATACGAATGGTGGGTGTGGGACAACGTGCCTGCACGTGTTTTTGCGGTATACAAGGACCGTTTGCTGTTTGGTGATGCCGACGGCAAGGTGTGCGGCTTTGTGGAGGGTAGCTTTGCCGACAGGGAATGTCTTGCGTTGGAGAGCGGTGCCGTATTGGTGGCCAAGAACGGCACCTTGGATTATGCGAACGACCTTAATTTGGAGGTTGGCGACCGCGTGGTGCTGACGGGCGGCGTGTATGACCGTGTGGCGACCGCCGCATACGACGCATCCAAAATGGCTTATGTTGGCGACGTGTCAAGGCTTTATGACGGCATGAGCATTCTGCTGTATGGCGAGGAGGGCGAGTACACCGTGGACGAGGTGGATGCGGCGGAGGAAACCTTTGTGCTGCGGGACAAGAACGGTGATCCTTGGAGCGGCTCGGGAGATATCGCCCTGCTGGTGCCGCTTGACGGTGTGCCGCTTTACGTGGCCGACGACGCCGACCCTGCCACACTGGCACGGGGCTACGGCTTTGGCAAGAGCGGCGAGCGTGTGTGGGACAAGGTGTTTCTGACCACGAGAAACGAAAGCTCCGCCACTTGGACGGGGCACTATATGCGGGTGCATCCCGTCAAGGCTGAATGGGTGACCCCTGTTCTTGACCTTGGCACCAATGCTTACAGCAAGTCGCTGCTGTCGCTGACCGTGGCCACCGAGCCCGGTATTGACGGTACCGTGACCTTTGGCTACGAGACCCGCCGCGTGCTTCGCCACGTGGAGGCGGGGCGTTCGCTGGCGATCTCCACCGAGGCAGGCGCCACGGTGGTGGGCGGCGGTGAGGGCTTTTCCTTTGATGATATTGATTTCAATCAATTTTCCTTTGACACGGCCTTTGCCTGTAGCTATACCCGCAGGATGAATTTGCGAAATTTCAACTTTATTACGTTTCGCTTTGGCTCCGACAGCGAGCGCGACTGCGCCGTGTCGAGTGCCATGGTGACCTATAAGATCAACCGAAAGAACAGAGGTGTGAGATGACAGAAAAAGCACGTATTTCGCCTGTTAGTGAGGCCGAGCGCAATGCGATCCGGGAAAAATCCGCCCACGCCCTGCCCGATAGCCCGCGCGACCACGGTATGAAGGCAGGGCAGGTCAAGCCCGCATTCTGGAAGCCGTTGGTGCAGGGCGAAGCCTCTGTGGTTGGCGTGATCAACCGCGTGATCAATGAGATCAATGCGGCTCTTTGCAATGGCGTGTTTTCGGTCTCTTATGATCCTGAAACCGAAGAAATGACTGTGACTTTTGGCAATGGCCGCGAGTTGAAGCTGGAAGGGCCGAAGCAAGGCCCGCAGGGTGAGCCCGGCAAGGACGGCTTGACGCCCGTGGTGGAGGCTGTTCGAGAGGACGGCGGCACGCGCGTGACTGTGACTGTGGGCAGCGAGATCACAGAGTTTGTGATCCCCGACGGTCAGCAGGGTGCCAAGGGTGACGGATTGGCGTTTGCAAGAAGCTTTACAAGCGTGGCGGAGATGGAAGCGTCCTTTACGCCCGACGCCGCGGACGGCGTGAAGCTTGGGCAACACGTGATCATCACCGCCGACAGCGTGGAGGACGAGGACAATTCTAAATTCTATCTCAAGACCGCAGACGGCTATCGCTTTGTCAACGACCTGTCGGGCGCGATCGGCATTCAAGGACCACGCGGCTTTGTGGGCCCCGTCGGCCCCAGAGGGGCCACAGGCGCGCGAGGATCCAAGTGGTTTTGGGGAAGTGAAGATCCTGTCGGTTACATATCAGGGGCACAGTACGGTGATCTTTATTTGAACTTGATCAGCGGAGACGTGTTTTCGTATGATACTTCCGTGTGGCATAGAGAGGGATGCATTAAGGGTGCAAGCAGTATGGGTGGCACCGGCGGCACGATCGTTCTGGTCAGCGGTGTCCCTGTCGCTCAATTTGATGCCGACACCAAACTGGACAGGGCGGATGCTCTCACAAGGTTATCCGATATGACCGGAGACACCGAGCACCGCACCGTGACTGATGCGGAAAAGGAGGATTGGAACGCCAAGGCAAATGCAGAAGCTGTGGCGCAACAAATCAGTGCCGCAAAACAAGAGGTGATGAACGAGACAAAGGCTTATACGGATCAAGAGATTGCCGAGTTTGACTTCATCAAGGTCGTGGACGCTTTGCCGACAACGGGCTTGCCGAATAAAATCTACCTTGTGCCCAAGTCCGACGCCCAGACACAAGACCTTTTTGATGAATACGTGTGGGTGAATGGCGGCTGGGAATGGATAGCCACAAAGCAGATTGAGGTCGATTTAACCCCTTATGCGAAAACATCCGGGTCGTATCCGAACATCGCTGCAGGCGGTCTTTGCGCTACCCTTGGTGTAACAAGAGGTGGCACGGGAAAGACTTCACACACCTCTAATGCTGTGTTGACGGGCAATGGCACAAGCGCGATCAAGAATGTCGGCACAAAACCGGGTGCGTTCTACGCCACGGCGACAAACGGATCGCCCCAATTCGGTACGCTCCCCATCGCGCAGGGCGGTACTGGTGCGAAAAATGCCGAGGGTATTATCAGCAACATCAATAACACCGTAAATCAATTCGATTTCCAAAATTGGGTGCCACCTACCCTTACGGGTTATAACGGAACTGCCAATTCGGCTTTTACCACCGAGACAATTACGATGAAAACAGCTTCGGGGCTATCGGATAACTGGGCGAAGCTTACTGGCAAAATACAGCTAAAGAAAAATGCGAATTATACTTTGTCGTGCAAGACCACATATGGTGCGCAGCTCTTCGTGTTTTTTAGCGATGGCTCTTTTATGCAATCTGTTTCAGGTGCGGTAAATCCAACTGTAACATTTACAACTCCCGATGACGGCATTGTTGATTATTTCCGAATCGACAACGACAACACAAACTCCGCACAGACGAATGTTTTTTCACAGTTTGTGCTGAACGAGGGCGATACAGCAGCTCCCTATCAAGCGTTTAATGGCGGTGGTATTGTAAGAACAGGCGATGCGTCTAACCATACGCATACAACTGATGATTTTACTGGTGTATTGCCAATTAGTAAGGGCGGTACTGGTGCAACTACTGTTCTTGGTGCTTTGCAGGCTCTTGGGTTTTATGATGGATCGAGGAATATGGACTTGAATGCATCAACTTTTGATGCTTGGCTTGACCTCGCATTATCCAACATTGCAAGCTTTGTTCCGTTGGACGGGGCAAACAAGCCCTATTTTTTCAATCTCGGTTGGCAGAATAAGGCGTTTGGTTCAGGCATCGCATTTTCGTCCCACGGCGAAACAAGGACCGCACTTATATTCCAAAGTCACGAAACCATCGGTGTTCGTGCTTATTACTGGACTGCCACTTGGGCGGCACAAAAGACAGGCATCAACGGCTCGGGATGGAAGCAAATTGCATTCCAGTAAACAATAAAACCTTACGGCGGAAAAGCCGGAAAGAAAATCTAACGTTATTTGGAGGATGAAACATGAAAACGAAGCTGATCAAGGGTCTGTTGACCTTTGCCGTGGCGGTGGTGGTGCTGTGCGGCGGCGTTTGGTTTGGCTATGGCGTGGCGGTTGACCCCACGCCTGACGAGGACAAGCCCGCGTGGCAGTTGGCCATTGAGGAGAAGGTGTTTCCGCTGATGACCTCGGCCACCGCCTCTGCTGTGGCGTATTACGTGTTGACGCTGGCGGCCTCTAAAAAGATAAAGGCAGCGGCGGCCAAGGCAGAGCTGTCGGCTCTTGGCTTTGACGGTGCCGCTGTGAATTTGGAGCAGGTGCGCGCCGCCTTGGTCAAAAGCGTCAGCGAGAACGAGAACCTGCGCGCCGAGGTGACCGCGATGCGCGCCGATCAGGCGCAGATGCGTGAGATGCTGCTGGCGGGTATTAAGATGATCGGGCTTGGCTTCTCGCACGAGGCAGAGCTGGTGCGAAACGGCACCGCCAGAGAGATCATGGAGATGGAGGAACGGTATGAAGGAAAGACGTAAGCTGTGGCGCAGCTTTATCCTGTGGGGGATCGCCTCGTTTACGGCGCTGGTGACCCCCTTGATCACCGTGCTGATCATCAACCGTGAGCGCTATTTTACCACGGTACAGGATGCCGTGAAACTGACGGCGGGTGGCTTGCTGTGCTTTTTGTTTCTTGCCATTGTGGTCTTTGGCAAGGTGAGAGCACCCGGAGGGCTGTTTTTGTGTGCATTTGTGTTTGTGCTCTCCTGCCTTTTAGAACCGCTTTTGAAGGATATGAAGCTGCTTTCGGGCATGGCACTGGTGGGCGCTTGCACCGACTGGATCTTTTTTGCACCCCGCGTGCGGCGTTGCCGTGAGAAGCTGCGCATGGACGAGCAGGCGACAACGACAGCCAAGGCCGTTGAGGCTGTGCTGAATAAGCAAGGGGGCCGCGTATGAGCGAGGGCTTTAAAAAATTTATGAGCGATGCCGCCGGCTACGTTGCCGTGGCGGCGGTGTCGCTGATCTACATTGCCATGGCGGTGCTGGTGCCCGGTGAGACCGGCAAGAGCATCGGCACTATTGTGGCGGACGGCGCTGCCTCCTTTCTGCTTGGCATCTGCATCAATTTCAACCTGAATATGCAGGGCATTTTGAAGGGTGAGAAAAGCGAGAAAATGCTGGCGACCAAGACGCTGCACGGTGAGGTGGTGACGAGGCTTTCCGGCTTTATGCACCTGATGGACGATTGGTGTGAGATGCAGAACGCCTTGGCGCTTCGGGCGGCACGTGCACGGATCCTGATGCAGGTTGGGCTCCGCTATTCGGACTGCTTTGACGAGGACGGCGTGCCGCAGGTGCTCTCCTTTGATGGGCGTGACAAACGAGTGGCGAGACGGCGCAAAAAAGCCGTGAGGCGGGCCACACGACTGCGGCTCTCCCAGCTATCCTCCTCGGTGCTGACCGGGAACGGCGGAAGGATGGATGACCCCTATGATCTTGGCGAGAATGTGCCGCAATATATCAGACACACCAACACCAAGGACGTGGTCAGCAAGCTGTTGATCGCCATGGTGTTCGGCTATTACGGCGTGCGAATGCTGGCCGATTTCAGTTATGCAGAGCTGATCTGGAGATCGCTTCAGGTGGCGATCCTGCTGGCCATGGGTGTGGCCAAGCAGACCAGAGCCTATCTGTTTATGGTGGACACCTACCGAGGGAACATTGTGCGAAAGATCAATTATTTACAATCGTTTGAAAATTGGGCGGCCGAGCTGGCGCCGGAAAGTGAGGACAAGAAAAATGTCGCAGACGACGGAAAAATCGAAGCACCAAAATCAGTATGACGCGAAGATAAATGATCTGTCGGCGTATCAGACTGACGAGGAGAAACGGCTGAAACAGCAGAACAGTGCTGCCCGCGAGGCGGCCAGCATCAGCCATCAAAAGCTGATGAAATATCTGCCCCAGCAAACGGCGGGGTACAGTGTGGGTATGACCGAGACCGCCAAGATCGCTGCCAACAACAGCCTGCAGCGGCAGCTGGCAGAAGCGGATGCTGCCTATGAAAGCTCCGTGGTCGATTTGAACCGCTACGTGGCCGCCGAGAAGGACGCGGCGGCGGATAAGCTCTACGAGAGGGAGCGGGCCGAGGAGCAGTGGAATTACCAGAAGGAGCAGGATCAGTATCAGAAGGAGCGGGCCGAGGAGCAGTGGAATTACCAGAAGGAGCAGGATGCGGCGGCGAAGCAGGCGGCGAAGCAGGCGGCGGCTTTTGATAATGCTATGGTTACCATTGACAGCCGTTCGTGGAATACTGTTGCAGAGCTGGAGAATTACATTAATGGTTACAATGGCGAGGTGAGCGATACACAGTGGCAGGAATTGCAAGGGAGACTGAATTATTACAAGAACAATCCTGAACAGCAGGCGGCGGAGGAAAGTGCCAAAGTCGAAACAGAAAGAAACAACCGATACAAAGAAGCAGGATTGAAACCCGATGAACACAAGATAGCAACTGGCAATGGGGTGTGGAGTTTAGATGAAACAGGTGCGTTTGGTTTGGATGATAAGTCCTCTGGAGCCTACGGGGATAATTTTGAAATCAACGCAAATGGTAAAATTTACGAGGTGGAACGAGGCGATAATTACGAAGCTGATTCCAATGTTGTAAAAGCGTACAAAGCACACACCGGAACTATTCCTAAAAAAGGAGAAATCTTCTCTTATAATGGCAAACTGTATGGATATTTGCCGTACCACACAAAAACGGATTTTGGCTATCAAATAAATTATAGAATTCAGTCGATTGAATCCAGAGATGACGAGCAATATGATGCGCTCTTGGCACTCTACGGCGGTTGACAGAAGGAGGTCCTATGCCCTACAAATTAACACCATACGATCGCAGGGTACAGGCGCAGCTGCTGCGGGAGCAGAGGCTTGGCAGCTCGTACAAGGCGATAAAGAAAAAAGAACAGGAGGCCGCGCAAGCGGCCTCTCTTGCAAAGGAGCAAGAAAAAGAGGACGGCAACTGGTTTACGGGTCTGTTGGAGACCGTCGGTGACCTTGGCGCAAATCTTGTCACAGGCCTCGGCAAGGGCTTGGAGGGTATCTATGATCTGGGAGCCGGTGCGGTCGGTGCTGTTGGCGGCCTTTTCAGCGACGACTTTGAAAAGAGCGTGCAGAAGCACATCGCCAAGGATCACGTGGGCGAGTGGTTCGGCAACGATTGGCAGGCGGCGCTGGACGAGTCCTGGCTGAACGATAGCACCGTGGGCGGCATCATCGAGGGTGTGGCCCAGGGCGTTGGTCAGCTGCTCCCCGCGGTGGGCGTGAGCATTGCCACGGGCGGTGCTGCGCTCCCTGCTTTGCTTACCACTATGGGCAGTGCCGCCGGTACCGGTGCCGAGCAGGCCTTTCAGGAGGGTGCCTCTTACGGCGAGGGCATGCTGTACGGTGTGATCAGCGGCGGTATTGAGGGTGCGACCGAAGCACTGATGCCCGGTCTTGGCGGTCTTTACGGCAATGGTGCCAAGGTGTTTAGCAAGCTCGGCAAGGGTGCCAGAGCTGCCGCGAAGGTGGGCAAGGAGGTTGCCGAGGAGGTCGTGGAGACCGGCGTGAAGGAGGTGGCGCAGGCAGGCCTGAAGGAAGCCGCCAAGGCGGGGCTGAAGGAAGCCGCCGGGCAGATCGGCAAGGAGACCGCCGACGTGGGGCTGAAGCGTGTTGCAAAATCCGCCCTGGGTGAGGGCTTTGAGGAGATGCTCTCCGAGGTTGCCGCCCCTGCTACAAAGACCATCTACAAGGGCAAGGATGCCTTGGCAGAGTACGGAGAGGGCGATTTCTGGGCAGGTGTGCTGGAGGCAGGCGTGATCGGTGCGGGCACGGATATTGCCTACGGCAAGACCATCGGCAAGGCGCTGAAGACCACGGGCGTGTATGGCGATGCACGGAGCGTGGCGGAGCATATTGATGAACAGAAGAAGCAACGCGGCAAGGCGGGGCTTTCGCAGGCCGATCAGGTGCAGATTGAGCAGAACATCAAGGCCGATCAGGAATTGCTTTCGGGCCGGTTGCAGAAGCTCTCCGAAAAGAAGCGTGCCAAGGTGTTTGAGAAGATGCCGACCTTCAAGGCCATGTTTGAGGCAGACGGCACCATCAAGGCCGAGCAGGCGGCGGCGCTGGACGCCAATATTAAGGCGGCGGGGGACACGACCTACAGCGCGGAGATCCGCAGCTCTACCGCTTCCGCCGAGAAGATCTCAAAGGCATTGAAAAATTTCTCTACCGAAGATCAAGAGGTTCGCGCCTTTACAGGTGAACTGACCGAGGAACAGCGGCAATGCTCCTCGGCTGTGCGAAGGGCCATGAGCGCCGTGAGCGAGCGCAGCGGTGGAGCGATTGGCGATTACGTCATTGTTGAAAAGATCCCTGACGGAGATGCCTCTTTTGACAAGAGCACCGGTATGATGGCGATCAGCGTTGATGCCTTACAGAACGGAACCGCCAACGAGGCGATCAACCGCGAGCTTGAAAAAGCGGGCTGGAGAGACGCTGTGGTACACGAGACCTTTCACGCCATCGAGGACACCAATGCCGGCAAGGAGCTGGCCAAGCTGGTGACCGATAACAAGGCCTTGCACGATCTCGCCATCACCGACGTGCTGGAGCGCGGCTATTTGCAGGACTTTTTTGGCAAGGACGGCAAAAAGGCGGACGCCAAGACTGTTGCCGATGGCATCAAAAAGCTGATCGCCAAGGAGAATAACGGCGAGGTGCTGACCGAGAGCGAGCAGGAAGCCTTGGACGAATACAGAGCCGAGGTGGCGGCTTTTGCCAACCAGCGCTTGCTTGGCAACAAGGCGTTTATGAAAAAGCTGATCACCACCGAGCCCTCTACGGCGGAAAAGCTGATCGCCAAAATCCGCGAGCTGCGCGAAAATCTGAAGGTGCGCAAGGATCCTGCCGCCAAGGCGCAGCTGGAATTTGTGCGCAAGGCCGAGAAGCTCTTTATGCAGGGCCTCTCCGAGGTGGGCGGTACCATTGATGCGATTGGTAAGATCCATTTGGCCAATCGGGAGGAGGATGAGGAAAAAGGTAAGGTCAGGCGGTTGATGGCGGGTGAGCACGCCAAGACTGCTGACAAACCGAAGCTTGCCACGGCGCAGAAGATGATCGCCGACGGCGCGGACAGTGAAACCGTCCGCCGCGAGACCGGTTGGTATCAGGGCTATGACGGCAAGTGGAGATTTGAAATCGACGATAGCGATATCGAGATCGCATTCAACGGAAGGCTTTCGCGTGATCCCGACATTCGCCGTTATGCCGAGCTGGTAGAAAAGGTCTATTTTTTGGCGACCGCAACGGCGGCGGAGCAGAGCGAGCTTGCAGATCTGGACAAAAAGATCGGCAAAAACAGCATCACTCCCGACAAGTTGGGGGATATGGTCAAGCATCCTGCGTTGTTTGAGGCTTATCCGCAGTTGGCTGATCTTGACGTGTATTTTGCAGAGGGCACCAATGATGCCTCCTATCATCCCGGATTCAAGGAAATTGCCTTGCCTAAGCGGCTGAAAATGGACCCCAAGAAATTCAAAAAGACTCTGATCCACGAGATCCAACACGCCGTGCAGGATATTGAGGGCTTTGCAAGCGGCAGTAACGTGGCGATGTTCAATAACACTACTGAGCGCAGCGCCTATGATCAATACCAAAGCACCGCCGGAGAGATCGAGGCAAGGGATGCCGCCAACCGTGCGGATCTGAACGCAGAGGAAAGAAAAAACACCCGCCCCGATATTGATCGATCGGATGTGGTGTTTGCGGATGTGGGTGAAGTTAATTATTCTTTTGATGTGACGCAAGAGGATATTGATCGTTATGTGGACAATGCCTATGCGAAGCAGAATGACCAAGACTACAAAAAATATGCAGTTGCTGATGAAAAGCTTATCAGAGATGTCGCAGGTGAAATAGATATAACCGGATATGCCCATGCGTTGAGGGATAATGATATTCGGCACATTCGTAATTCTCACGGAGAGAATACCAACGAAAAATATCCGGTAACAAGCGAAGATATTAAAAATATCCCCAGGATTGTTGCTGGATATGATAAAGTGATTGTTTTTTCAAAGCCGGGCGGAAAAAATGGTTTAATGTATGTTAAGGTTACTCCTGACGGTCTGGTGTACTATTTGGAGCAAATTACCACGCAATATGGTAACGAGAAATTGCTTATTAACAAGCAAATGATCAAAACTGGTATTGATGATATACCGGACATCAAGGGATTGCGTGATGCGATAACAAAAAAAGAGAGTGAAGCTGAATTTCTGGCTGACCTAAAGGCCCGTCAGGTGTACGCCCAAAGCGTGTATCAGCTTCACCCTAACAATAGTATATCACAAAATTCCGAAAAGTCAACCCCCTCGGCGCAAGAAATTTCTGGCAAGGTCTCCCGCTCCCGCAAAGTCACCGGCGAGATGGTGACCATTTCCAAGGGCGAGCTTGCCAAGCTGCACGCCAATTATGCGGGCGACAAGGTATTTGCGCGCAAGTCGGTCACCGAGGCGGTGGCCACCATCGACGCCTTGCAGAAGGTGCCCGGCAAGCTGCGGCAGGAGCTGGTCAACGATCTGTGGAAGGGCTATAACGAGCGCTTGCACAGCCAAGGCTTTGACCTGTTTACCGAATTGATGTGGCATAAGATCCACGCCATGGTGATGCAGGAGACCGGCTTTGAGATGAGCGAGGACGAGATCGCCACGATGGACGAGCAGATCGTGAACGCTCTGCATCAGATCGTGGCATCGGGTCAGCCCTCGATCAAGGCAAGGCTGGAGAGCGATACCTCCACCGAGGGCTACCGCAAGCAGATCGCATATTGGAGAGAGGAGCACACCCGTGTGGCAGAACGCGCCAAGGCGCTCCCAAAGCTCGCCCACGAGCTGCAGCGGCTGGCCGACCTGAAAAAGGGCCGCTACGTCAACGCCGCCAACTATCAGGGCGATACCTTTAACGTGGCGGTGAACGAGCTTGCCCGCATGAATTGGCGGGGTGCGCTTGTGAGCGACACCAAGATCCGTGAGCATTTTGCAAAGCTTGCCAAGTGGTATACCAAGGAAAATCCTCTTTACAAGGGGGATGGAGAGGGAAATACCGCCTTTAAGCAAGAGATCGCGGATGCCCTCAACGCCCTTGGCAACAGCCAGAACGGGGCGCTGACGGTGGAGGATCTGCAGACCGCCGAGGCGGTGGTGAAATACTTTATCCACGAGATCGAGACCCACGACACGGTGTGGAAGGACGGCAAGCGTGAGGATGCGGTGCCCTTTGCCAAGGAGTACATCGAGAAGATCCGCCGTGCCAAGGAGGTGTCGGTGAAATGCGGCATTTGGGGCAGCCTGATGCGCAGCAAATTTGCCCGCATGGTGGCCGACCCCGCCATGCTGATGCGGCAGGCGGACGGATATCTGAACGGCTTTTTTACCGAGCAGTATGAGGCTCTGCGACAGGGTACCATTGACGCGAACGTGAAGGAGCTGGAGCTCTCGGAGGAGTTTGAGCAATTCTGGGGCAAGCACAAGGCCTACGGCAAGCGCTATAACAGCGCCACCGTAACCTTTGACGGCAAGGAGATGCCCTTGCAGGAGGCGATCTCGCTCTACATGACCATGAAGCGCGCCCACGCCTTTGCGGGCCTTGCGGGCGCGGGATTTGATATTGAGGGCAAGCACGCCACCGAGGAGATCTCGGCAGGCTTTGCCGAGGAGCTGCAAAAACAGATCCAAGCCGATATGCAGGCGCTGCCCCCGGAGGAGTTTTTGACCCTGACGAAAAAGCGCACCGCCGAGATCGAGCAGGCCGCCCTTGAAAAGGTGGTTGCGGCCAAGCGGGATGCGCTTTACGATCAGTTTACCGCCGAGGACAGGGCACTGATCGAGGTGATGGAGCGTGCCTATGAGGCGTGCCGCGAGATCAAGGTGAAGATCGACGAGATCCTGCAGGGCTATTCCAACGTGACGGGCGGGTATTATTACCCCATCAAGCGCACGGGCCTTGCCGAGAACGTGGATGCCTACACCGGATTTGAAGGGGATCGGGTATCCAACCTCTCGATGAACAAGGACACGGTGAAGAACGCCCACAAGCTGCTGATCGAGCCCGCCCACGTGGTGCTGATGCGCCACCTGAAGGCAACCTCGCTCTATCACGGCCTTGGCGTGTTTACCGATAATTTTAATAGGCTGTATAATTTGAACATCGGCACCAACGCCAACAACCCGATCACGGTGCGCACTGCCCTTGGAGAGTCCGGCAACTATGCCAAGGAAATGATCAAGTATTTCAAGGAATTGAAGCAGGACGTGGAGGGCATCTCCAAAAAGCGCAGTCAGGAGAAGTGGTATAACGACGCGGTGGGCTTTATCCGCTCGCATTATGCCACCTATCAGCTGGGCGCCAACCCCAAGGTGTGGGTGACGCAGCTTTCCTCGCTGATCGCGGCCACCAATATCCTTGACGCAGACAGTCTTGCCAAGGGCCTGAAGGTCAGCGGCAAGGACGTGGACGAATATTGCCGCTTGGCGTGGTTGCGCAACCACGAGAGCTCTGCGGCTATGGCGCAGGCGGTGTCCGAGCCCAAGGGGGCTATGCGGCGCGTTGGCGGCGGCATCCTGCAGAAGATCCGCGACGTGGCGATGCTGCCCATCGGCAAGGTGGACCGCCTTGTGGTGACCCGCCTATTCGGCGCTTGTCAGGTGCAGATCGAGAAGAACGGCGGCGCCAAGGTGGGCACCAAGGAAAACAAGATCGAGGCGGGCAAGCTGATGACCCGTGTGATCTTGGAAACGCAACAAAACTCGCTTGCCACCGAGCGCTCGGCGGCCATGCGCTCCGGCGACGAGCTGCTGAAGGGCTTTACGATGTTCTCGGCGGATGCCATGAAGGTGGGCGCACGGTTTGTGGATGCCTTTGGCGAGCTCTCGGTGTTAAAGACCCTGCGCAAGGAGGCTAAAAAGGCCGGAAACGGTGCCGAGGCCGAGCGGTTGCAAAAGGAGATCAAGCGTGCCAGAAAGCAGTGCGTGCGGGCCGCGGTTTCGCTTGTGGGCGTGGCGCTGTTCAATGCGGCGCTGGCGTATGCCTTCAAGTGGCTGTACCGCCGCGACGAGGAGGAGAACGTGGGCACCTTTGTGGCCGACACCTTTGGCAATATGCTGGGCGGCGTTCCGTTTGTGCGTGATCTGTACGGCTTTTTCCAAGACGGCTTTGAGATGGATCATTTCCTGATCTCTACCGTGAACGACGTGCTGGGCACCGCTGCCGCCAGCTTTGAGCTGGTGGGCGATGCGATGGACGGCAAGGAGATCACAAAGCAGGACGTGATGGGAACGATGCGGAAGATCTCTTATGCCGCAGGGCAGCTTTCGGGTCTCCCGGTGCGGAACGTTTACAACTTTGGCACGGGTATGCTCAACCGTGTGTCGCCCGAGGCGGGCTATGAGGTGTCTGCTCTATTTACCTCCAAGGCGTATGCCTCGGACTTGCAGAAGGCCATTGAGGCCGGGGATGACGAGATGGTGGGCACCATTGCAGGGCTGATGATCGACGAGAAGATCGGCATCGAGGATAACGCCATGCGCAAGGCCTTGCAGGAGCTGACCGCCAAGGGGCACTCGGTTCTGCCGCGCTCGGTAGGGGACAGCGTGACCGTGAACGGTGAGACTGTGACCCTGACGGCGGCGCAGCAGAAGAAGCTGCGCAAGGTCTATGGCATCGGGCAGGAGGCCGTGGCCGATATGGTCAAGCTGAAGCAATTTGGCGAGGCTGACGAAAAGGTGCAGGCGGCGGCCATCAAATTCGTTTATGACGTGTATTGGGATCTTGCGCTGGAGGATGCTCTGGGGCTGGATCTTGCCGAGAAGAACGTGCTGTTTGCCGAGGCCATCGACATCGAGAAGCTGGCGATCATCATTGCCACGGCGCGGGCTATTGAAGCCGACAAGGACAAGAGCGGCAAGGCGATCTCGGGAACGAAAAAGCGAAAGATCCAGACGTTTGTCAATTCTCTCAGGCTCTCGGCGGCCGAAAAATACATGGTGATGGGGTATCTGGGATATTCCAACGCCAACGGCGAGGGGGCTGTGAAAGCGCATATCTCCAAGCTGAATTTGAGCAAGAGCGAGAAGGAAAAGCTGCTTAAATATAGCGGGTATGGGGCGTGATGCTCTCAAAAAAGAAGGGAGAGGCTGCGGCCTCTCCTTTTTGATGTGCATTTTGGGTACAGATTTAGGTACAGAAATAAAAAATTGAGTGTTTTTTGATGAGGCGAAACGAATGTGTGTTGTATGACTTGGACAAAACAATACTTGTGAATTTGTATAATAAAGCAAAAAACCGAGGAAAATCCTCGGTTTTAGGGCTGTTGGTGGAGACAACTGGAATCGAACCAGTGACCCCTTGCATGTCAAGCAAGTACTCTAACCAGCTGAGCTATGCCTCCGTGTTTTTCACAACGCGACTATTATATCACAAACAAAAGCAAAATGCAAGCCCTTTTTTGAAATTTTTTGATATTTTTTTCGCGTTTCTCTCCGCAAAGCCTTTGTTCACAAAATATTAACATATTAATTTATAGAATAATCATCCATTTTGTTCAAAATATGATAAAATTATGATAAAGTGGGGGAGAAGGTGGTTTATCTTGCCAAAAGACCATTTTCACCCGTATTTATCCCAAGGGAGGGTATTATGAAAGACGTAAATTCTGTCGCTGCCAAGCGCCTTGCGGCGTTTTTTGACAGCGGAAGCTTTGTTGAGATCGGCGCTTACATCAGCCGCCCCAACGCACGTGATACTGCCGAGGGCGTGGTCTGCGGCTACGGCGCAATGAACGGCCGCTTGGTCTTTGCCTTTGCGCAGGACAGCGCCTCGATGAAGGGCGCCCTTGACGGTCGCCACGCCGAAAAGATCCTGCGCACCTATGAAAAGGCGCTGGCCGTTGGCGCACCTGTCGTTGGATTTTTTGATTGCGCCGGTGCCGTGGTGTTTGACGGCGCTGCCGCCCTTGCCGGCTATGGCAAGCTGCTGCGCACCGTAAGCGAGGCCTCGGGCGTGATCCCCCAGATCGCGGTGATCTCCGGCACCTGTGCCGGCACGATGGCCTCGGTCGCAGCGCTGTTTGACCTGACCGTTGTCATCGACGGCGCAAGCAAGCTGTACGTGTCCTCGCCCACACAGGTGGGTGCTGACGTGGGCACCGCCGCTTATGCCTTTGAAAAGGGAAATGCTGCCGCACTGGCCGCCTCTGAGGACGAGGCACTTGCCACCGTGCGCCGCCTGCTTTCCTATCTGCCCGATAACGCCGATCACGGCATCCCCGCACTGGATAGCGTCGACGACCCCGCACGCGTGGCACTTGCCGCCGATCGCACCACCGCTGCCGAGGCACTGGAGGCCACCGTTGATGCCGGCAGCTTTACCGAGCTTTACGGTGGATACGGCGCAGGCGTCAAGGCCGGCTTTGCCGCTATGGGCGGTATGTCTTGCGTGGCACTTGGCATAGATGGCGAGCTGACTGCCGATGGCGTTGCCAAGATCAGCCGTCTGCTATCCTTTGCCGATGTGATGGGCCTGCCCACTGTTCATTTTGTCAACTGCTGCGGCGTTGCCGCAGATGCCACTGCCGAGCCTGTGATGGCGCAGGCACTGGCCGCCCTTGCAGCCGTGATGGCTGAGGGCACTGCCCCCCGCGTCACCGCTATCGTGGGCGACGCCATTGGTGCAGGCTTTATCTTTGGCGGCTCCCGCGCCCTTGGCGCCGACCTTGTGCTGGCTCTGCCCGGCACCGAGATCGCAGCCCTTACTGCACGCTCGGCTGTGGCGTTCCTGTGGAACGACCGCATTACTCCCGACCTCACCCGCGAGGCTTTGGAGCAGGAATGGCGTGAGACCGTGGCAACCCCCGAGGCAGCTGCTGCCGACGGAGAGGTAGACGACGTTGTCGCCCCCGCCGAGCTGCGCGCCCGCCTGATCGCGGCCCTCTTTATGCTGGCCGATAAGAACGTGGGGTGATCGGATGCCCACAACGTTATTGATGAGCTTTGGTGAGCGTGCCGCCTATGCGGGCCGTATGCTCCTGATCGGTATGGGTGCGATCTTTCTGTCGCTGGCCGTGCTGTGGGGTGTGGTGGAGCTGTTCCGCCGTTTGGTCACCCGAGAGCCCGAGCCTGCGGTAAAGGAAGCAACTGCTCCCGCACCTGCGGTCAGCGCGCCCCTCTCGCCCGCAGCGCCCGCTTCTAACGATGCGCTGATCGCCGCTATCACCGCCGCCATCGCGGCCACCCTTGCAGAAGAGAACGGAGGCACCGCCCCCGCATTCCGCGTCGTGTCCTTTCAAAAGGTCAACACGGTTTCTAAAAGAAAATAAGAAAGGCAGAGAATTGCATTATGAAAAATTACAGAATCACCGTTAACGGCGTTGCCTATGACGTTACCGTAGAGGAGCTTGGCGCCGTAGCCGCTCCCGTAGCCGCTCCCGTAGCCGCCCCCGTAGCCGCTCCCGTGGCCGCTCCCGTAGCCGCTCCCGCCCCCGCCGCAGCTCCTGCTCCCGCAGGCGGCACTGCCGTTAAGGCTCCTATGCCCGGCACCATCGTCCGTGTCAACGTCAAGGCAGGCGATGCTGTGAAAAAGGGCGACGTGCTGGTCGTTCTTGAGGCTATGAAGATGGAAAATGACATCTGCGCACCCGCCGACGGCACCGTTGCCGCCGTTTCCTGCGCGCAGGGCGCATCCGTTGCCACCGACGAGGTTTTGGTGACCCTCGCTTAAGGAGGGCTTACCCGTGTTAGAAAGCATTCAAAACTTTTTGGAGAGCACCGGCGTCACGCGCTTGTTCACCAATGAGATGGGAGGCCTTGACGCCAAGTGGTGGCAGCCCATGGTCATGTACCTGATCGCCTTTGTGCTGATCTATCTTGCCATTGGCAAGGGGTACGAGCCGCTTTTGCTGCTGCCCATCGCCATTGGTATGCTGCTGACCAATCTGCCGGGTGCCAATATGTTCCACGAGGAGTTCTTTATCGGCTCCACTCACGTGGATTACGGCGCTGTGCTGCACAGCGGCGGTCTGCTTGACCTGCTGTATCTGGGTGTTAAGCTTGGCATTTACCCTTGCCTGATCTTTATCGGCATCGGTGCGATGACCGATTTCAGCCCCCTGATCGCAAACCCCAAGAGCTTGCTGATCGGTGCCGGCGCACAGCTGGGCGTATTCGTGGCCTTTGGCATTGCGCTGATGACCGGTATGTTCACCCCTCAGGAGGCAGCCTCCATCGGCATCATTGCCGGTGCAGACGGCCCCACCGCCATTCTCACCACCAAAACGCTGGCTCCTCACCTGCTTGGCGCCATTGCCATTGCGGCATACAGCTATATGGCGCTGATCCCTATGATCCAGCCCCCCTTTATGAAGCTGCTGACCACCAAAAAGGAGCGTGCCATCCGTATGACGGCACTGCGCTCTGTTTCCAAGGTAGAAAAGCTCTGCTTCCCCATCCTTGTTACCGTTGTGGTGGCCCTGATCGTGCCCGATGCCGTGCCGCTGATCGGATGCCTGATGTTTGGTAATCTGCTGAACGTGTGCGGTGTGACCGACCGCCTTTCCAAGACCGCGCAAAACGAGCTGATCAATATCGTTACCATTCTGCTTGGTCTGTCGGTGGGTGCAACCGCAACCGCAACCAACTTCCTGCAGCCCAAGACCCTGTTGATCGTGGTCTGCGGCCTTGCCGCCTTCTGCGTATCTACCGTTGGCGGTCTGCTGACCGCAAAGCTGATGTGCTGGCTGACCCACGGCAAGATCAATCCCCTCATCGGCTCTGCCGGCGTTTCCGCCGTGCCTATGGCCGCCCGCGTTTCTCAAAAGGTTGGTCAAGAGACCGATCCCTCTAACTTCCTTCTGATGCACGCCATGGGCCCCAACGTGGCCGGCGTCATCGGCTCCGCCGTTGCGGCAGGTGTGTTCCTGTCCTGGGCGTGGTAATTTTGTGAGGTGAAATTATGTCTAAAGTAAAAATTACAGAAACCGTTCTCCGCGACTCTCATCAGTCGCTGATCGCCACCCGTATGACCACCGAGGAGATGCTGCCCATTCTGGAAAAGATGGATGCCATCGGCTACCATTCTCTCGAGGCGTGGGGCGGCGCCACCTTCGATTCTTGCCTGCGCTTTTTGAACGAGGATCCTTGGGATCGCTTGCGCAAGATCCGCGATAAGGTCAAGAACACCAAGCTGCAGATGCTGTTCCGCGGCCAGAATATTCTCGGTTACCGCCACTATTCCGATGACGTGGTAGAGTATTTCGTGCAAAAGTCCATTGCCAACGGCATCGATATCATCCGCATTTTTGATGCGCTCAACGATCCCCGCAACCTAAAGACCGCCATCGACGCCACCCGTCGCGAGGGCGGCCACGTACAGGCGGCGTTCTCCTATACCACCGGTCCCTGCTATACGCTGGAGTACTATGCGCAGTATGCAAAGCAGCTGGAGGAGATGGGCGCAGATTCGATCTGTATCAAGGATATGGCGGGTCTTTTAAAGCCCTACGAGGCCTATGACCTTGTCAAGGCGCTGAAGAGCTCGGTCAACGTGCCCATTCAGCTGCACACCCACGCCACCGCGGGTCTTGCCTCTATGACGCTGCTCAAGGCCATCGAGGCGGGTGTTGACGTTGTGGATACCGCCATCTCGCCCCTGTCTATGGGCACCTCTCAGCCCCCCACAGAGCCGCTGGTGGCCTCTTTGATCGGCACCGAGCGCGATCCCGGCATCTCGCTGGAGGCGCTGGATGAGATCACCCGTTACTTCACCCCTCTGCGCGAGAAGTATCTCAAGGAGGGTCTGCTGAATCCCAAGGCATTGAAGGTGGACGTCAATGCGCTTTTGTATCAGGTGCCGGGCGGTATGCTCTCCAACCTGATGAGCCAGCTGAACGAGGCAGGGAAGGGCGACCTTCTCCCCGAGGTGCTGGCCGAGGTGCCGCGCGTCCGTGCCGACGTGGGCTATCCTCCCCTTGTCACGCCTTCCTCTCAGATCGTGGGCACACAGGCCGTGTTCAACGTGCTGATGGGCGAGCGCTATAAGACCTGCACCAAGGAGTTCAAGGGCATCGTTCGCGGCGAATACGGCAAAACGCCTATGCCCATCGACCCCGAGTTTACCAAAAAGATCATCGGTGACGAGGCCCCCATCACGGGTCGCCCCGCCGACCGTCTTTCCCCCGAGCTTGATGCCCTGCGCGAAAAGATCGCAGGCTATATCGAGCAGGATGAGGACGTGCTGTCCTATGCACTGTTCGAGCAGGTCGCCATCAAGTTCTTCGAGGCACGCAAGGCCAAGAAATACGGCCTTGACGCCGTCAGCGCCGACGCAAAGCTCGGCGTGCATTCTGTGTAAGAATAAATCAAAAGAGAGCGCCTTATCAAAGGCGCTCTCTTTTTTGTAAGAAGAAAACCCCGCCATAGTGGCGGGGTTCCATAAAGGCTTTGCCGATGAGCAGAAAGCAAATAAAAATTCAGCGTAAAATGATCTTGTGTCAAAGGCTCCCTTGTGTAAAGGGAGCTGTCAGCGAAGCTGACTGAGGGATTGTTTTGTGTAGATTATCGCTTTTTACAATCCCTCCGTCACGGCAAGCCGTGCCACCTCCCTTTACACAAGGGAGGCT
>JAZQWJ010000022.1:0-33398 GCA_045632285.1 Eubacteriales bacterium
ACCGTACTGAACATTTATACCGATAAGTATTCCAACTATTCAAAAGAGGTGACGGCAACCTCGTCGGATGCAAACTATATTCGTTTTACGAGCAATGCCTATTATTACTCGGTCAAGTATTATAACTCCGATACCGACTACGTTTGGGTGAACGCAGAATATCATTCGTCGGTTTCGGGTGGCAGGAGCAATTATTATTACTATTCCTATCCGAAAATGAGCGATTATTCCAAGGTTCAGTTCTTTATTTATGAAAACGAAGCACAGCGTGGACAGGAAAGCGAATATCTTGTTGCTTCCGAGTATCTCACGCAAAACAGCGCTTACGATACCTTTGCATTAACACAATCCTATAATGGACTCGGCTATCAATGGACGAATTATACAACCAACATTCAAGAGGGTGGCTTTGGCGGCGGTCGTCCCGGAGGCCCCGGTGGCCCCGGAGGTGGAGGTGTGGGAGGTCCCGGTGGAATGGGCGAAGGAAATACCGACAAGGGCGAGTATTCCACCAAAGGTATCAAGGCGGCGAACGAGGTCGTTATCAATAACGGAACGGTTAATATCAAATCCTACGACGATGCCATTCACGCAAACAACGATACAACACTTGAAAACGGCGCAACACCTCTCGGAAATGTAACAATAAACGGCGGTACGATTACAGCATACTCCAACGATGACGGACTTCACGCAGACGGCGTGCTGTCTGTAACCTCGGGAACGGTCAGCGTGACTAACTCTTATGAAGGCGTTGAAGGTACGACCGTCAATATCTCGGGCGGCTACGTTTCGGTCAATGCCAAGGATGACGGCATCAACGCTACCACAACCTCGGGAACGGCAATCGCGATCAGCGGCGGTACGGTATATATTTACTGTACGGGCGACGGTATTGACTCCAACAGCCGCACATCCTATCAAGGCATCGTATTCTCAGGCGGCAACACTGTCGTGATCTCCAATTCAAACGGCAACTCCGCTATTGACACCGAGCAAGGCTATACCTATGAAGGCGGTGCGGTAGTCGCTATTATGCCCCGCGGCGGCATGTCAAATGAAGCAACGCACTGTCAGAATTTCTCGAGTGTCGGAAAATCCACACAAATGTCTTTGAACAAGGATAGCTATCTTGTAGCAGAGATCGGCGGTGGTACGGCAACGATCAAAATGCCTGCGACCATCAATGCGCTTGTTATCACACTTGGCGACAGCTCACCGAGTATGACTACCGAATCCTCGGTATCCGTCGCTCTCGATGAAAACGGAGTGGCGTGGAATTAACAATATCAACTTGATACAACAAAAAATTTATGATATAATATTTATACCCTCTCCGTCACGCCATAGGCGTGCCACCTCTCCCACGGGGCGAGGCTTGTAATGATCTTTGCTTGGGTATTTTATGATAGGCTTCCCCTTGGGGGAGCTCCCGACGGAGTCGGGTGAGAGGGGTTCAACACAACACAACGAAAGGAGGCGCAGATATGCGGATTTTAATTGCCGAGGACGATCCCAAATTGCTGAAAAGTTTGGTTCACATTTTCGAGATGAACCACTATGCCGTGGATGGTGTGGATAATGGAAATGATGCCTTTGACTTTGCCTCCTCCAACGAATATGACGGTCTTGTACTTGACATTATGATGCCCGGTATGGACGGCATGACAGTTCTGAAAAAGCTCCGCGCGAGTGGTATCACCACGCCTGCGCTCTTTCTGACTGCAAAAACTGAAACCTATCAGAAGATCGAAGGGCTTGATGCAGGCGCTGACGATTATCTCCCCAAGCCATTCTCAACAGGGGAACTTCTTGCACGTGTCCGCGCTATGCTTCGCAGAAAGGATAATTTCACCCCCGATCTGCTCACATTTGAAAAGCTGACACTCAACCGTTCCACCTATGAGCTTGTTTATGACGGCAAAACGCAAGCCCTCAGCGGTAAGGAATTTCAAGTGATGGAGATGCTGATGCAGAACCGTGGCGTCATCGTTACCGCCGAGCATCTGATCACACACATTTGGGGATGGAATACCGACGTGGATACGAGCGTGGTATACGTTCACGTTTCCAATATCCGCAAAAAGCTGGAAGGACTTTCCACTTCCGTGGCGATCAAATTCGTCAAGGGCGCAGGCTATATCTTGGAGGCGACGGTATGATTTACAGACTTCAAAAGAGATTTATTCTGATCTGTACCGTTTCAGTGCTGACGGTCATTGCCTTGGTGTTCGGCGTGATCCTCGCACTCAATATATCCTCCATGAACAGAAATATGGATATGCTGGCAGACCGAGTATCCGAGGGAGGCGGCAGATTTCCCGGCTCTATGCAGGAAAAGCCTCCTCACGATAAAATGCCCCCTCCAAATGACCAAAGCTTTGAATTTATCACCCCCGAAACCCCCTTCGCAACACGTCATTTTACCGTATTCTATGATAAACAGGGCGAGGTATCGAAAACCAATACCGAGGCGATTTATTCGATCACCGAGGAAACCGCCATCGAATATGCGGAGAGTGTGCTTGACGATAAAAATGCAAGGGGTTGGATAGACAACTATCGGTATAAGGTCTTTGCAACCGAAATGGGGAAAGGTGTTGTGTTCGTTGACGGCAGTATGAGCCGTTCCTCGCTGATGCAGTCAATGACGATTGCGGGCTTCGTTCTGCTCGGGTGCGCCGCGCTCGTACTGATCCTTATATTCCTACTCTCAAAAAAGGCGGTAAAGCCTATTGCCGAGAGTTATGAGAAGCAAAAGCAGTTTATCACCGATGCGAACCACGAATTGAAAACTCCGCTGACCTTGATCCTCGCCAACCTCGATATTGCCGAAGCCGAGCTTGGACAAAACGAGTGGCTTGACGATATCCGTTCGGAAGGCCACAGAATGACCGAGCTTGTGAATCAGCTCGTTGCGCTTTCCCGAATGGACGAGGAAGGACAGACACTGAACGTCACCGCGGTTGCGCTCGGTGAGCTTGTTACCGATACCGTGTCCGAGTTTGAACCACTTGCAAAGGAGAGAGGAAAGCACCTTGTCGCAAGCGTTGACAAAGAAATCTCCTATCTCGGTGACGAAGCACTTTTACACAGGCTTGTCGGCATTTTGATGGATAATGCCATTAAGTATTGTGATCAGGGCGGCGAGATCACCGTAAATCTCCACAGAGGAAGAAGAATTATTCTCACTGTGGAAAATACCTATGCCGCCGTCGGAGAGCTTGAACTGAACCGACTTTTCGACCGCTTCTATCGCGCCGATAAAGCGCGAACATTCACGGGCGGCTACGGCGTTGGACTTTCCATGGCAAAGGCGATCGTCGAAAAGCATAAGGGCGAGATCACGGCGTATAAGAAGGATGCCACATATATTGGCTTTAAAGTCATATTGTAAATATAAAAGTTGCATTTTTGTACTATGAACTCAAAAAGAAAAACCCGCCCTTGTGGCGGGTTTTCTTTTTGCTTTCCTCATGCGGGTTGAACCCGGAAGCCGATGTGCAAATCCGGCATATTCTGGCACTACGCCTGTTTGCGGTTTTCCAATTTCGGTTGACACATTACACTTGCCGTGGTATAATGCTTTTGGGCAGATTTTTGCTTACAATATTTATAATAGGTGTCAGATATGGAACTGAATGAAAAGCTTCAGGAATTGCGAAAACGAAAGGGATTGACGCAAGAGGAATTGGCAGAGCGCCTTTACGTATCCCGTACAGCGGTTTCTAAATGGGAATCGGGCAGGGGCTATCCTAATATTGAATCCTTAAAGGCGATCGCACGCTTTTTTGCGATCACGTTGGACGAGCTGCTTTCCGCAGACGAGGTGGTGGCGTTGGCGCAGAGCGAGCAAAAGCAGGCAAGGCGTCATTTTTGCGATCTGGTGATCGCTTTACTTGATGCCTGCGCTTTGATGCTCCTTTTTCTGCCGTTGTTCGTTGCAAGAGGGGAGGGGACGCTTTCGGTGATCGCACTGCTCTCGGCAACGGATCTGCGCCTTTATCTGCGTATCACCTACCTGCTTTTTGTGATCGTCATAACCCTTACGGGCATTTTGTCGTTGGCTCTGCAAGGCGATCAAGTACCGTTTTGGGGCAAATACAAAACAGCCCTCTCTTTGGGGCTTGGCGCTTGCGCGGTGCTTCTTTTTATCATCAGCCTGCAGCCCTATGCCGCAAGCTTTGTCTTTGTTTTGCTTGCTATCAAGGTGTTTTTGCTGTTTAAACGCCAATGATACGCATCGTATCACGCACGTGACGTCGCGTTTCTTGCTTTTTTCTTGCTTGGTTATATACTGCTTGTAGGCAAAAGCCGAGTACAGAAAAAAGAGAGGTCAGTTTTCAATGAAAGTAAGAAAAATCGCGATGCTGTGTGGCGCATTGGGCCTGTTGGCGGCATTTATCCTATGGACGGTGCTTGTATGCATTGTAGACCTGCAGCCCATCGCTCCGGATGGCTCTGACGTTGGATTCGCGGTGCCGAACCGCGCTTTTCACAACTTTACGGGCGTGCATTGGTGGCTTTATACTGTTACAGATTGGCTTGGGCTTATACCCCTTACCATGATGCTTGGATTTGCCGTTCTTGGGCTTGTACAGTGGATACAGCGTAAAAGCCTTTTGCGTGTTGACTTCAGCATTTTGGCGTTGGGGGGCTTTTATATAGTCGTTTTGTTGGCTTTTCTGTTGTTTGAAGGACTTGTTATCAACGTCCGTCCCGTTTTGATCAACGGCGTGGCAGAGGCCTCTTATCCTTCCTCTACAACAATGCTTGGTGCTTGCGTGCTTCCTACGACAATGCTGCAGCTTCGCCGTCGCATTCGGCACCCGATGATCGCGCGCGGTGCTTTGATCGCATTGATCGCCTTGACTGCATTTATGGTGATCGGCAGGCTGCTTTCGGGCGTGCATTGGCTCAGCGATATCATTGGCGGCATCCTGATCAGCGCAGGACTTGTGCTGCTGTATGCGTGGGCTGTGACGGATCGTATGTAAAAAAACAGGGATACGTGTGTGCTTTTTTATGACCAAATTGTGATAAAATAAAAATATTTTCGCTACCCATAGACAAATTTTGTTTTTGTGATATAATGAAAGGGTAAAAATCTTTTAGCAGAAAGGGTCACGTATGAAGCGCACGGTCAGAGAGTATATTTTGATCACGTTCGGGGCACTTTTAACCTCTACGTCTATCTACTTTTTTATGATCCCCAGTCAAGCAGCGGTAGGCAGTGTTTCGGCATTGGCAATGGTGTTGAACAACTTTATTCCGTTCCCCATTTCCACCATTTCACTGGCCATCAACGTGGTGCTGCTGATCCTTGGCTTTTTCCTGATCGGCCCCGAGTTTGGTGCCAAAACCATCTATACCTCTGTGCTGATACCGATCGGTCTTGGCTTTTGGGAAAACGTTTGCCCGGACTTCACGTCCTTTACGGGGGATCCGCTTTTGGACGTTATGTGCTACATTCTGATCGTCAGTCTTGCCATGGCACTGCTGTTTTCGCTGAACGCCTCGTCCGGCGGACTGGATATTGTGGCAAAGATCCTCAGCAAGTATCTGCGCATTGGGCTTGGCACTGCCATTATCATTTCGGGTATGGCTGTGGCGCTTAGCACCGTCTTTTGCTACGAGCCCAAGGTCGTGGTGCTCAGCGTATTGGCGACCTATTTCAGCGGCCTTATTTTGGATCGCTTTATCTTTGGCCTTAATATCAAGCGGCGCGTCTGCATTATTTCGCAAAAGACAGATGAGATCGTTAACTTTTTGCTGTATCAATTGCACAGCGGCGCCACGCTGTACGAAAGCATTGGCGCTTACGATCACACGGCGCGCATGGAGATCGTGGCTATTGTAGACAAGCACGAGTACCGCTTGTTGATGGATTATCTTCGCCAGACCGATCCCAAGGCTTTCGTAACGGTGATTGCCGTCGGCGAAGTGCGCTATGTTCCCAAAACATGGTCTAATACCGCAAAAACAGAATTGACTGCAAGGCAAGACTCCCCCGAAAACAAGCAACAATAAAAATAGCGCCCCATAAGCCGTTTGGCTTATGGGGCGTTGCTATTTGGGTCATTGGTCGGCAACGATCAGGCCATAGTCGCCATCCTTGCGACGGTAGACTACACAGGGCTCGTTTGTTTCGGCATCACGGAACATAAAGAATTGGTGATCCAGCAGATTCATCTGCATAATGGCCTCCTCCACCGACATGGGCTTGATGGGGAAGGACTTGGTGCGGATGCGGAATTCCGCCTCTTCCTCGTCGTCATAGTCGTCTCCGTCGGCAGCAACAAAGGCGCCGGTGCGCAAGCGCTTTTCAAGGCGCGTTTTATTTTTGCGGATCTGACGCTCCAGCGCTTCAACAGACTCGTCAATGGCGTTTTGAAAACTCTCGGCGCCCTCCTCGCTGCGGAAGATGGTGCCGTTATAATTGATCGTGATCTCCATATATTGCAGGTCGTGTCTGCAGCTGAAAACGACGGTTGCCTCGGCATCGTCGCCAAAGAAACGGTCAAATTTTGCAAGCTTCTTTTCGGTCAGGTCCTTCAGGGACTGGCGAACGGTCATTTGCTTTCCACTCACAGTAATCTTCATATAACTTCCGCCTTTCTGTAACCGTAGGGGCGCTTGGGATTTTCTTGCCTCCTCGGTTTACAATTTTATTATAGCACAGGGATTGTGAAAAATAAATAGGTTTTTTGAAAAAAATCAAATTTATTTGTGAAGATTTAATGTAAATATTGTCAAAAAACGCCGCACAGGTAGCTTGATACTCCAAGCGGAGTATCAAGCTACAACTATGATTGCCCTTTGGGCAAGTTATAAGTGATGAGATGCTTCGCATCGTTATGATTGGGCAACGCCCAAGCTTGAAGTTAGATGGGCAATCATATCATAACATTTGCGTAGCAAATTCATAACGGCAAATGAATTGCAAAGCAATTCGTGCGCCTCATAACTCTAAACTAAAACCAACAGAAAAAGAGATAACATTTCGGCCACAAACCGATTTGTTATCTCTTTCTGCCGTTATACGGGCTTTGCCCGGAAAGTGTTTGACCGGTCAAATGCGATGCTCGCACTTAGTGAGATTTTCAAATTTTCCGCTAAGGATATTATACGCTACCTGCGCGGCGTTTTTTAGATTATTGAAATTTGACCCAGCTGACAGCAAGGTCGATCCAACCCTTGCAATGGGACGCCCCGCGGGAGGCGGGATCCGTGCAAAGGCCAAGACCGTGGTAACCGTGAGGATAAACGTGTAGCTCCACGGGCACCTTTGCTTTGGTCAGTGCTTCGGCCATCAAAAACGAGTTCTGAATGGGCACGCCGTTGTCGTCCCAAGTGTGCCAGATAAAGGCGGGGGGCGTGGTCTTGTTTACGTGCAGCTCCAGCGAGAAGCGATCCATCTCGGCCTGTGTGGCTTCCTTTGAGCCGCAGAGCTTGTAAAACGAGCCCTTGTGGCCAAACTCGCCTGCGCTGATCACAGGGTAGCATAGGATCATGCCTGTGGGGCGATTGATGCCCTCGGGGGCGTCACCAAGCACTGCCTTGACGGCGGGGTGATCCCACAAAACGCCTGCGCTGCCCGCCAGATGTCCGCCTGCAGAAAAGCCGCAGGTGTAGATGTGGTCGGGGTCAACGTTATAGTCGGCTGCGTGCTCACGCACGTGCTTGATGGCCAGCGCGATCTGGCAGAGCGGTGCAAAGTCCTTGGCGCCCTCACCAACGCCATAGCGCAGCACAAAGGCAGCAATACCCGCAGCCAAAAAGCGGTGGGCAACGGGATCGCCCTCGTGATCGGCCAGACCGCTGTAAGCGCCGCCGGGGCAAACGATCACGGCGCGGCGGGGGGATTGCTTCAGCTCGCTTGTATTGCTCAGGCAAATGGGGGAAAGGGTCGCGTTTTCAAATGGGGTCAGCTTTATGACGTCAGAAATCATTGATCTTCGCTCCTTGTCTTAAAAAATCGAATACGTATGGGGCTTTTTGTGTCAAAAATCCTTGACCCAACGGATCGCCATCTGCATCCAGCCCTCGCAATGGGGGTTCAGCATACGGGTCTGCTCGTTGCACAGGGCAAGGCCGTGGGGGCCGTCCGGGTAGACGTGCAGCTCAAAGGGGATGCCGGCATTCGCCATGGCATCGGCCATCAGCAATGCGTTTTTAATGGGCACACAGGTGTCGTTAAAGGTGTGCCAGATAAAGGCAGGGGGCGTGGTCTCATTGACGTGCAGCTCCAAAGAAAAGCGATCCATCTCAGCCTGTGTGGCCTCCTTTGAGCCGCAGAGCTTGTAAAACGAGCCCTTGTGGGCAAAGTCGCCTGCAGTGATCACAGGATAGCACAGGATCATACCGGTGGGGCGGTTGATGCCCTCGGGGGCGTCGCCAAGGGCGGCCTTTACCTCGGGGTGATCCCACAGCACGCCCGCACTGCCGGCCAGATGGCCGCCTGCAGAAAATCCGCAGGTGTAGATGTGGTCGGGGTCAACGTTATAGTGCTTGGCGTTCTCGCGCACGTGCTTGACGGCCAGTGCGACCTGCTTGGCGGGGGCAAAATCCTTGGCACCCTCGCCCACCGAATAGCGCAGAATGAAAACGGCCAGATCGGCGGCCAGAAACTGCGCGGCGATCGGCTCGGCCTCGCGGTCGGAAAGCATGCTGTAGCCGCCACCCGGGCAAACGATCACACAGCGGCGGGGAGGGATCTTCATACCATAGGGACTATCGGTAAAAAAAGGGATCAGCTGCGCCTCTTGGCAAGGCAAAATAACGGTTTCGTGCATAACGGTCACTCCTTTATGGGTAATACGGTCTTGCGTTGGATCAATTTTGTCGGCAGCACAACAGTGTGCTCAAGGGGGACGCGGCCCTCGATCCGTTCCCAAAGGATCTCGGCCGAGGCGGTGGCCATGGCTTTTTTAGAAACGCTGATCGAGGAGAGCGGGGGAGAGAGCGGAAAGTCTGAGCAGATATTGTCAAAGCCCACGATCGAAAGGTCGCTCGGCACGTGCAGCCCCATCTCCTCCAGCACGCAAACGGCCTCAAAGGCCAACAGATCGCTAAAGGCGACCAGGGCCGTGATGTTGGGGGTGCTTTTGAAAAAAGTCCGCATACGGGTGCGGTTTTGCCCTGCTTTTACGGATAACTGCAGCACGTGATCGTCGGGCAGAAAAAGGCTTTTTTCTGCCATTGCGCGGCGGCAACCGGCAAGACGCTGTCCTGCGGTGGAAATGCGGCTGTCGCCGTTTAAAAAGGCAATGTGACGGTGCCCTTGCGCCAGCAGATGCGCGGCTGCAAGATAGCCTCCTTCCTCGTCGTCGCAAACCACAAAGTCAGCCTTGTCTCCCGGTGCTCGGCGGCCGATCAGGCAGAAGGGGACCCCCGTGCGGCTTAGGTAGGCTATGTTTTGCTCTCCGCCAATGGCGGGGCACAGTAGGATGCCGTCAGCGTTTTGCGCCAGCGCGGCACGGATAGCGGCCGCCTCGATATGCGGGTCCTCGTCGGTATTCAGCACAAATACGGTATAGCCCCTTTGCCTGAAAAAAGCCTCGATACCGCGAAAAACAATGATAAAATGAGGGTTAGCCGCATCGGGCAGGATCAGCGCAATGGTACGGCTGCGCCCCGAGCGCAGACCGCTTGCGGCCGAGTTGCGGATATAGCCCATTTCGGCGGCAACGCGTGTGATCTCCTCGCGCGTGGCTTCCGAAATATCGGTCTTGCCCGAAAGCGCGTGGGATACCGTGTTTACCGAATAGCCGGTGCGTGCCGCAATATCGCGTAATGTAACCTTCACACTGTTACCTCCTATGATCTTCTTGATTCAATTGTACCACAAAACACAGGGTTTGGCAACACTTTTTTGGGCGAATGCCAAGGTTTTGCTTTTTTTAGAAAATCTATTGACATTGTGGCGAAATGGATTTATAATAAAAGCATCTTTGAAGAGTAAAAGCAGTGGCGTCAAGTGCCGATGGGACGGGGAGTTGCCGGTCGGACGAAGGGGACTGTTGTCCGCCGCGGTCACGGCTTTGCATCCCGCTTCATCCCAGAAACGAGCCGCATTTTTATGTGCCTCCTTTTTTCGATGGAATTCGGGAAAGGAGGTTTTTTGTATGCAAAAAAAGACAGAAAAAAAACAAAAATCCCCCCAAACGGTGCGAGAAATCGGCTTTTTGGGGCAACTAAAGCAGGATCTTTCGGTCGTTGGCAACGTCCGGGTGCTGTGCCTTTGCGCTATGCTTGCGGCGATGAGCTTGATCCTTGAAAAGTTTTTGCAGATCCCCAACCCCTTTCAAGAGATCATTCGCATCAGCTTTGGCAATCTGCCGCTGATCCTGTCGGGGCTTGTATTCGGCCCCTTTATCGGCGCTATGACGGGCGCAGTGGCAGATCTGCTTGGTTGCGCGCTTTACGGCTATGCCATCAATCCCTTGGTCACGCTTGGCGCCGTAACGGTAGGCTTTGTGGCGGGCGTTTCTGCCAATTATCTGCTTAACGTCTCGCACAAAACCTCTCTTCGCGTTATTTTGGCCACGGTAAATGCCCACGCCCTTGGCTCTGTGCTGGTCAAATCCATTGGCCTTGCCGCTTGGTATCTTGGTTCTTATCATATGGGACTTGCCGAGCTGATCTTGTGGCGACTTTTGACCTATGCCATCGTTGGCACCGCAGAATGCGTGCTTCTTTGCATTTTGCTTCGTCATCGGGCGGTGGTCTCACAACTGGAAAGGATGAAAAAGAAATGACCTACGCACAAGCTTTAGAGTATATTCATTCCGTCACGTGGAAGGGGAGCCGCCCCGGCCTTGCGCGCATCACCGAGCTGCTGGCACGCCTTGGTGATCCGCAGGATAAACTGAAATTCATCCACGTGGCCGGCACCAACGGCAAGGGCTCGTTTTGCGCGATGACCGACTCGATCCTGCGTGCCGCCGGCTATAAAACGGGCCTGTTTGTGTCGCCTTATATCAAGAATTTTAACGAACGTATCTGCGTTTTTGGCGCACCTATCGGTGAAGCTGAGCTTGCCGAGGCCACTGCCGCCGTTAAGCCCCACGCCGATCTGATGGAGGATGCACCCACCGAATTTGAGCTGATCACTGCCATCGGCCTTGTCCATTTTGTCAAGGCGGGCTGTGAGATCGTTGTGCTGGAGACGGGGATGGGCGGCCGCTTGGATTCTACCAATATTATAAAGGACCCGCTGCTGACCGTTATTACGGGTATTGCCATGGATCACACCGCGTTTCTTGGCGACACCGTGGAAAAGATCGCCGCCGAAAAAGCGGGCATCCTAAAAAAAGGCGCTCCTGTGCTTTGGGGCGGCTATGATCCCGTTGCCCGCTCCGTGATCGAAAAAAGGGCCGCTGAGCTGGGAGTTCCTATGGTCGCTACCGCAGATACCCCCCTAACGGTACGAGAAATGAGCCTTTCGGGCAGTGTTGTGGATTATGGAACGTGGCAAAACGTGCAGCTCCCCTTGCTTGGGACCTACCAGCCTCGCAATCTGGCCAACGTATTGGCCGCAGTCCCCCTGATGCGCGGGGCAGGCTTGCATATCACCGACGAGCAGGTGCGTGCAGGCATTGCTGCCGCACGCTGGCCGGGGCGCTTTGAAAAGCTTGCGGATGATCCGCTGATCCTGTCGGATGGCGCCCACAATCCGGAAGGGGTCGAGGCTGCCGTGGATAGCATCAAGGCCTATTTTGGCAACGAAAGAGTGCTGATCCTGACCGGTGTGATGGCGGATAAGGACTATCGCGGTATGGTGCAAACGCTGTTGCCCGTAACTGCCGAGGCCTTTACCCTGACCCCCGACAACCCCCGCTCGCTTTCCGCCTGCGATTTTGCTGCTGCCTTTGCCGAGGCGGGGATCCCTGCTACCGCCTTTGATACCGTGCCTGATGCCGTAGCCGCCGCCGTGGCGCGCGCCAAAAAAACAGGTCGTCCTCTGATCTCCCTTGGCTCGCTGTATATGTACTGCGAGGTCACGGCCGCCTTGGAAGAGCTGCAATAAACAAAACAAGAAGGCGCCTTGCCCGTGTGGGCAAGGCGCTTTCTCTTTTTAAAAAATCCCGTTTCGGTTAACGACAAAACGCATCACCGTGGTGTATAATGGTTGCGCAGAGGACGCTCTGCTGAAATACGCGTGTCACGCATTTTTGCACAACGGTTGCGACATTTTGCGACCAAAAAAGAAAAAAGGAGGATTTTTATGGCACAAGTAACGTGCAATATTACCCTGGACGTTTCAATGAACGACGGGGGAAAGATCATGATGGCAAAGCAAGGCGACAGCAAAAGCCGACTGCTTTGCGTTCATTTGACCGACCAAGGCAGCCCTTTGGAGATCGAGGCGGAGGCTTCGGTGCTGCTGAACGTTTTCAATGGGAGCGAGGCGCGCTCCTTTCGCGGCGCGACCGTTGGCGGCGCCGCACTGTTTGCTCTGCCGGATTTTGCGCTGGAGAGCGCGGGCAGCGTCTCCTGTGACGTTTCGGTATTGGGGAGTGACGGTGGCAAGCTGACCAGCGCAAGCTTTGAGATCTGCGTAGCGGAATCGGTCTGCCCGCAAACAGAGCTTGGAAGCGACGAGCGCGGCGATCTGGCGTCCGAGCTTTTGGCCCAGAGCGCGATCCTTGAGCTGGAGCCCACACAGACCGAGGGCGGCTGGCTGCTTGAACCGGCTGTCAACCGTCGCTACAGCGTGGATCTGTCAAACGCAGTGTTCAAAAAGGACGGCGCGTGGCTGCCGATCACGCTCCGCTTACCCACCCCCAAAAGCAATCGGTTTGAAAATTGGATCCTGCTGTATTGCCACGCGCCTCTTGACGCGCTGGCGGGAGCGGTAACGCTTGGCTTTGAGGCAGAGAAGGAGCCCTTGTTTGAAAGCGGTAAGCTGCCCTATATCACCGCAGGGGATCTTGACGTGGTCTGCTCTTACTCGCCCGTAACGGGGAAGTGGCAGATCGGCGTGATCCAATACAAGATCGGCGGGTGATCGGTATGCACACGGCGATCAAGCAAAGTGCCCTGCTGCGCAGCGCAAGGCACCCCCGCGTGTGGTCGGTCTCGTTTGAAGAGGGCAGTCAGACCGGCACAAGAGAAGACCTTGCAAGCGGTCTTGTAGCAGAGGTCGGCCGCGAGGGGGGATCGGCCCGCAACGATTTTGACCGCATTCCGATCTTTTCCCGTCCCATCTTTAATGCCACGTGGGATCGCAATGCGCGCCGTTGGACGCGCCTTGTGCGTATGGGCAAATCCGGCTTTACCTGGACACCCACCTCGGATCGCTATTGTGAGGTGGTCTATCGTTGCATGCCCTTTTGGTATAAGCTGGAGATGAGCAGCGATCACACGCCGCTACGCGTTTCGGTCAGCGATCAGCCCTTGGCCGGCTTTCGTCTGGCGCCGATGTTTAAAAACGGCCACACTCCCGTTTATCGCCCTTGCTTTGAAATGGGCATCGGCCGCGATGGCTATCCGCATTCCAGGGCCGATCTGGAGCCCCTGCGCGGCGATGCGCTGACGCTGATGCAAAAGGCGAGGGAGTATGACGGCCTTGCCCGCACCGAAAGCATCAAGGATTGGTTCAGCGATGCGCTGTTGCAGCTGGTGGAGTTTGCCACGTGGGATTTTCACGGCATCATGCCCGGCAACGTGGGGGAGGGGGCAATGGCCACCGGTACTGCGTTGCGACAGCTGATGGCCTCGTCGGGGCACGGGCTTTCCGGCGATCCTTGCGTGTGGCGCGGAAAAGAGAATCCGTGGAAAAACGTGAACTCGCTGCTGTGTGACGTACTGCTGCAGCGTGCCGAGGGCACGTCGACACCGTATTTGGAAATGTATTATCTGCCGCAGATGCGGGACTATGACGGCACATTGAACAACAAGTACCGCAAGCTTGGCCGTTATCTGCCCTATAGAAACGGCGCGCAGATTATTGGCGGCTTTACCTTGGCAGAGGATGTGGGTGGCTTTTTCTTTCCCTCGCATACAGGAGGGAATGACATCAGCCAAAAGGGATTTGCCTATACCTATGTGGACCCTGCGTTGACCTTGCCTGTTGCGCTGGGTGTTGGAGGCGGCAGCACGGGAGAGCTGCTGCCCGCAAACGCTGCGTCATCTCCTATGAACTGGGAGTGTGCAGATACGTCCACAGCGCGCGGCGCGTGCTTTGGCGCGCGCTTGGTGCTGGACGAAGCATAAGGCACTTGGCCGACGGCAAAGCGGCTCCCTTGGGGGTCAGAGAAAAGCCTTCCAAGGGAGTTTGCCGCCTTCTTGACAAAAAAGGATGCGTTTTAAGAAAACGCATCCTTTAAAATTGGAAAACATATCATAAAAAACAAGAAAAATCGGGAGAGAATTTGGAATTCTCTCCCGATTCGTGGCTTTGTCAAATATCCGCTTCTTTGATATATTGGCTGCCGTGCTCGGCAATAAAGCTCTTTCGCTCGGCAAGATTGTCGCCAAGCAGCACGTCAAACATATACTCGGTCTGCGCCGCGTCGGCGGGTTCTACCGAGATCAAGCGTCTGGTGGCGGGGTGCATCGTGGTCTTGGACATCATTTCGGGCTCGTTTTCACCAAGACCCTTCGAGCGCTGCAGGGTATATTTGGTTCCGCTCTCCTCCAGCTTTTTCAGGATCTCAGCCTTTTCAAACTCGTTATACGCAAACAGGATGTCGTTTTTGGTGGTGATCTCAAACAGGGGAGATTCGGCAATAAAGACCTTGCGCTCGCGCAGCAGGGTGGGCAGCAGGCGATAGAACAGCGTCAGCAGCAGGGTGCGGATCTGAAAGCCGTCCTCGTCTGCGTCGGTACAGATCACGATCTTAGACCAGCGGAGCTTGGCGGGGTCAAACTTGTTGATGTCGCCCTTGATCTTGCCCTCTACCTCAACGCCGCAGCCGATCACGCGCAACAGGTCGGTGATGATGTCGTTTTTAAAAATGCGCTCGTAGGTGGCCTTCATACAGTTCAGCGTCTTACCGCGCACGGGGATCACTGCCTGAAAATCAGGGTTGCGGGCCAATTTTACCGAGGTCAGAGCCGAGTCGCCCTCCACGATATACAGCTCGCGCAGCTCAGGATCCTTCGAGCGGCAGTTGACAAACTTTTCAACGCGGTTGGCGATATCCAGCGAGCCGGTCAGCTGTGTTTTGATCCTGATGCGGGTGTTTTCTGCATTTTCGCGGCTGCGCTTGTTGATCAGCACCTGATTGGCAAACTTTTCGGCCTCTTGGGGCTTTTCGGTAAAGTAGATGTTCAGGTTTTCAACGATAAAGTCCTTCAGCGCCTCTTGAATAAAGGGGTTGGTGATGGATTTTTTGGTCTGATTCTCATAAGAGGTCAGGGTCGAAAAGCTGTTGATGACCAGCAAAAGGCAGTCCTCAACGTCCTGAAAGGTGATGCCCTTTTCGGTTTTGTTGTATTTGCCGTTGGTCTTGAGATAGTTGTTGATCACGTTGACAAAGGCCAAACGCACGGCCTTATCGGGCGAGCCGCCGTGCTCCAAAAAGCTGGAGTTGTGATAGTACTCCAAACGCGGCTCGGTATTGGTCACGCAAAAGGAGATGTCGGCCTTCAGCTTATAGTCGTCCTTGTCCTGGCGGTCGCGGCCCATGGTCTCCAGGTGCCACAGCACAGGCTCGGTCATATGAGAGCCCTTGGCCAGCTCCTCGATATAGTCGGAAATACCGTTGGGGTAAACAAAGGTCTCCTCGGTGAATTTTTTGTCCTCCTGCTCAAGGCGCAGGACAAAGGAGATGCCGGGGTTGACCACGGCCTGACGGTGCATGACCTCACGGAAGTTGTCGTGGGGGATATTGATGTCGGTAAAGACCTCGATGTCGGGTCTCCAACGGATCACGGTGCCCGTGCGGCGTTCCTTTTTATCCAGCTCGCGTGAAACAAGCTCGGTCTTGGGCTTGCCCTTGGCAAAGGAAATGGAATGGACCTCCTTGCCGTCAAAGGATTGCACGTGCATAAATTCCGACGAGTACTGGGTGGCGCAGGCACCAAGGCCGTTCAGGCCAAGAGAGTATTCATAGGCGCCGCCGCCCTTGTTGTTATTATATTTACCGCCCGCATAAAGCTCGCAAAAGATCAGGTCCCAGTTCCAGCGCTTTTCTTTGTCATTATATCCAAGGGGGATGCCGCGTCCGCGGTCGTCCACCTCGATAGAGAGGTCGCGGAAAGCGGTGACCGTGATCACACTGCCGTGTCCCTCGCGTGCTTCGTCAACGGAGTTTGAAAGGATCTCGAAAAAGGAGTGCTCGCAGCCCTCCAGACCGTCCGAGCCAAAGATAACGCCCGGGCGCTTGCGCACACGGTCGGCTCCCTTCAGCGCGGTGATGCTGGCGTTGCCATAGGATTTTGACGCCTTTGGCTTGGCTGCCGTCAAGATTTTTTCTGCCATATTCATCCTCACAATCGCTCATTTAGTGTCATACTACCACATTATTATACCATATCTTGTGGATTTTGTAAAGTCCACCTTTCATTTTTTTGAACAAATCAAGAAATTTTTAAAAAAATCGCAATTTCGCTTGCACGCGCACGCATAAAGCAGTATAATATAATATGGATTACCTTTATTAGGGAGGTATCCGAAATATGAAACGCTATACAGGCCGCTCGGCGGCGATCCTGGGCTTTGGCCGCTCGGGGCGTGCCGCCGCCGCATTTTTACGCGCGCAAGGCGCGCACGTAAGCGTGTATACCGCCGCACCGCCAAGCAAGGCGGATCGCTTGCACTTTGACGGCATCCGCTTTTGCGTGGGTGATTTTCCGTCCCGCTTTTCTGAGGAGATCCTGGTGCGCTCGCCCGCGATCCGCCCCGATATTTTGCCCGTTGCCGAAAGCGTGGCGGCGGGGGCGGAGCTGACCTCGGAGATCGAGCTGCTTTTTGCCCATTGTGCAGCGCCCATCGTTGGCATTACGGGCAGTGACGGCAAGACCACCACGGCGGCCTTGATCGCGCGGCTGCTGGAGGGGGCGGGGAAGCGTGTCTTTCTTGGCGGCAACAATGGTGTGCCGCTGCTGCCGCAGGTGGCGGAGATGACCCCCGATGACGTGGCTGTGGCCGAGCTTTCCAGCTTTCAGCTGATGACCCTGCGGCAATCCCCCAAAATTGCCGTGATCACCAATATCACCCCCAATCACCTGAACTGGCATACCGATATGGCGGAATACGTGGCCGCCAAGCGCCGCATTTTCGAGCGGGGAGCGGAGCGCCTTGTGATCAACGCTGCCTCTCCCGCCTGCGCCGCCCTTGATACAGGATGTGTGCCGCAGGTCGTGCGCTTTTCGCTGCGAGGGGATGACCTTGTGCTGTGCGACAGCGCCGGAGAGCGTGTGCTTTCCGTGCCCGACGGCTTTCGGTTGCCGGGGCGGCATAACCGTGAAAATCTGGCTGCGGCATTGGCTGCTGCAGATAGCTTGACCGCGCTTGGAAGCATAGACAGCGCTTTGACGGATTTTTACGGTGTAGCTCACCGCTTGCAATACGTAGATACCGTTGACGGTGTGAAATTTTACAACAGCTCGATCGATACCTCGCCCACCCGAACCGCTGCGGCGCTGGAAGCCCTTGGGGGCAGACCCGTTGTGATCGTTGGCGGGAGAGGGAAGGGCCTTGACCCGCTACCGCTTATCGAGGCACTGGTGCGGCGGGCAAAGGCGGTCTTTCTTTACGGCGAGGCTGCCCCCGCGCTGCAGCGCGCCCTCACGGGCAGAGTGCCCGTTCACCGCTTCGCGGCCTTCGCCGCCGCCACCTACGCGGCGGCGGCGTGGGCGCGCCCGGGCGACACCGTGTTGCTTTCCCCCGCCCATACCGCCTTTGACCAGTTCCGTGATTTTGAGGAGCGCGGCGAGCGCTTTTGCGCTCTTGTGGCAGAAATGAAGGAAAGCGCGCGGGGGCGCTTTTGAAAAAGCACCCCCACATCCCCGCAAAACCTTTGCAAAAAGGCGCTTGAGCAGCCGCATCGTGCGGCGTGTGTATCCTCTGTAGGGGAGGGGTCCCCCCTCCCGTATCCTTAGGGAAAGCGCGCGTGGGCGCTTTTGAAAAAGCACCCCCAACACCCCCGCAAAACCTTTGCAAAAAGGAGTTTGAGCAGCCGTATCGTGCGGCGTGTGCATCTTTTGTAGGGGAGGGGTCCCCCCTCCCGTATCCCCGACCCACAACACGGCTATGCTTTCACGCAAACGGGCGATTCGTGAATCGCCCCTACAAGACGGATGGAATGGAAACATATAGCCACACGATATGGCTACACAAGGGAGGATCCTGACCCACAATGCGGGAGGGGTGACCCCTCCCCTACAAGGGAGGATCCCGACCCACATCCCGTCTGTGCAAATCCCATTGTGCAAAAGCTTTTGGAAGGGGTCATAGGGGAAACCTTTTTGCCAAAAGGTTTCCCCTAACGCCCCCCACATTCAATTTGAAATCAAACAGAAAGGAACTATAAATTTGAAGCTTCAAGAACTGATCCCCGCAATGGCGGGGCTGATGAGCGTTACAGGCTACGAGACCTATGACGCCGACAGGCTGACTCCCCTGGTGCAGGGCTTTGACGAGGACCGCACCGACCGCGTCGGCAATCGCATTCTGGTGCGCCGCTGCGGCCGCCCCAATGCACCCAAGATCCTCATCGACACCCATTTTGATGAGATCGGTATGTACGTCACCGACATCCGCGAGGGCGGCTTTTTAAAGGTTGCCTCTGTGGGCGGTCTGGATGCCCGCACCCTCCCCTCTGCCGAGGTCAAGATCTACGGCAAAGAGGTCATCGACGGTGTGATCGCCTCCACGCCCCCCCACCTGCAGCAGCGCGGCGATGACGATAAGGTCAAGCCCGTAGACGAGCTGCTGATCGACACCGGCTATCCCACCGAAGAGCTGAAGGAGCTTGTACGCATCGGCACCCCCGTTGGCTTTGCCCCCCGCTACGTCACCCTTGAAAACCGCCGCATCGTGGGCAAGGGCCTGGACAACAAGGCCTGCTGTGCCATTGCGGTGCACGCCCTGCAAAGCATCCCCGCCGAGGAGCTTGCCGGCGACGTGTATCTGGTGCTTTCGGTGCACGAGGAGACCGACCGAGAGGGCGGCACCACCGTGGGCGGCTTTGCCGTAAAGCCTGACTATGCTATGGTGATCGACGTCAACATCGGTCACGCCCCCGGCAGCAAAAAAAGCGAGACCGTGGAAATGGGCAAGGGCCCGTCCCTTTGCCGCAGTGCCATCACCGACCGCCGCCTGACCGCTATGACCGAGGCACTGTGTGACCGCGCGGGCATCCCGTGGCAGCGTTGCGTAGAGCCCATGTCCACCGGTACCAACACCGTGGCGCTCCACCTTGTGGGAGAGGGCGTTCCCGTGGTGGACGCAGGCCTGCCCCTGCGTGCCATGCACACTTACGTAGAGCTTTTGGATATGGGCGATGCCGAGCAGCTGGAAGCGCTTGTCCGCGCCTTTGTCTGCGATAAAGAGATCGGGGAGGTGTTTCAATGAAACAGGGAATTGATCTGATCAAAAAGCTGGCGCTTTGCTTTGGCCCCACCTCTTGCGAGGGCGAGGTCGAAAAGGCCATCCGCGAGGAGCTGGAGGGCCTTGACGTAGAGCTGCATACCGATTGGATGTGCAACCTCACCGCCCATCTGCCCGGCCCCGCGGGCGCACCCCGCATCATGCTTTCCGCCCATATGGACGAGGTGGGCTTTATGATCACCGATATCGAGGAGGACGGCACCCTGCGCTTTGGCAATCTCGGTGGCATCGATCCCGCCGTGATATCCGGCCGCAACGTGCTGCTGGGCGACGAGAGCAAGCGTGTGCCCGGCGTGATCGCCACCAAGGGCATCCACCAGCTTACCGCCAAGGAGCGCAGCAAGCTCCCCGAGCACAGCGATCTGTATATCGACATCGGCACCACCTCTCGCGAGGAGACCGAAAAGCTGCTGCAGCGCGGCGACTTCGGCATTTTTGATACCGATTTTTCTACCTTTGGCAAGGACAATGCTTACGTTCGCTGCAAGGCGCTGGACGACCGTATGGGCTGCGCCCTGCTCATTGAGGTGCTGCGCGCCGTCAAGGATAAGCATTTGCCCCTTGACCTGTGGTTCTGCTTTACCGTGCGCGAGGAGATCGGTAAATCCGGTGCCAAGGTGACCGCAAACCGCGTCGCACCCGACGTGGCCATCGTGCTGGAGACCACGGCCATTGCCGACGTGGCAGACGTTGACCCCGCCCGCCGCGTGGCCAACGTGGGCAGCGGCGGCGTGCTGTCTTTGCTGGATCGCGCCACCATCTACGATCGTAAGCTGATCGATTTTGCACTGGATACCGCCAAAACTCACGATATCCCCGTGCAGATCAAGCGCTATGTGGCGGGCGGCAACGATGCCGGCCATATCCAGCGCTCGGGCGTTGGCGTGCGTTGCCTTGCGCTCTCTGCCGCCACCCGCTATCTCCATGCCCCCGTTTCGGTGGCCTCCATTAAAGATTATGAAAGCATGGTCGCCCTTGTTACTGCAATGCTTGGCGACTGGAAAGAGGATTTGAGATGATTGAAGCATTGAAGAAAATGATACCTGTTGCCCCCTCTGTTTCCGGACGTGAGCAGGGTGTATGCGGCGTGATCGCCGAGATGATGAAGCCCCTTGTCGACGAGGTCAAGACCGATGCCATGGGCAACCTGATCTGCCTGAAAAAGGGCAGCGCTGCCGATGCCAAAAACGTGATGCTTTGCGCACATATGGACGAGATCGGCTTTATCGTCAATTTTATCGAGGATAACGGTTACTTGCGCGTTTCCCCCATCGGCGGCATCCATTTTGTGGCCGCTGTTTACAGCGAGGTCGTGTTTGAAAACGGCGTAAAGGGCGTGTTCGTGCCCGAGGCAAGCGCCACCGCCAAGGATGGCTTTAAGGCCGACAACTGCTACGTTGATATCGGCGCCTCGACCAAGAAAGAGGCCGAGCGCCGCGTCAAGATCGGCGATTGCTGCGCCCAGGTGCCCCACGTGACCCGTTTGAACACCAATCGCCTGGTGGGCCGTCCCCTTGACGACCGCATCGGCTGTGCTTGCTTGTACGAGATCGCCAAGGCCCTGACCGCCCCCGCCGACAATATCTACTACGTGTTCTCGGTGCAGGAGGAGGTCGGCTGCCGCGGCGCCAAGACCGCCGCCTATGCCATCGGTGCCGATCTGGCACTGATCTATGACGTCACCGGTACGGGTGACGAGCAGGGAAGCAAGCCTATGGCTGTTAAGCTTGGCAAGGGCACTGCCGTTAAGATCAAGGATGCCTCTGTGATCTGTGACGCCAAGCTGGTGGACGAGCTGCTGGCACTGGCCAAGGAGCAAAAGATCGCCGCCCAGTGCGAGATCCTGCCCTACGGCGGAACCGATACCTCCGCCGTGCAGATGACGGGCTACGGCTGCCGTGCGGGCGCTCTGTCCATCCCCACGCGCTATATCCACTCCGGCGTGGAGATGATCGACCTGCGTGACGTCAAGGCCACCGTTGACCTGACCGTTGCCTACCTCAGAGGTGAGAGATGAGACCCTTTTCCGCTGAGCTTTTAAGCCTTGCAAAAGAGGCCGAGACGGCGCTGGCCCCTCAGTTTGAGGCCATTGCCGAGATCGCGCGCGAGAACACCGCCCGCGTGATGGCGGCCTTTGCCGAGCATCGCGTGGACGCGGCCTGCTTTGCCGCCTCCAGCGGCTATGGCTATGACGATCGCGGCCGCGAGGTGCTGGATCGCATCTTTGCCGACGTGATGGGTGCCGAGGCGGCCTTTGCCCGCCACAGCATCGTCAACGGTACCCACGCCCTGACCATCGGTCTCTTTGGCCTTTTGCGCACGGGGGACACGATGCTGTCCCTCACGGGCAAGCCCTACGATACGCTGGAGGAGGTCATCGGCATTGCCGGCACCCCCGGCAACGGCTCTCTTGCCGATTACGGCGTTGCCTATCACGGCATCGAGATGATCGACGGCAAGACCCTTGACTACGAAGCGATCGGCGCCTACCTGCGCTCCGAGGCGGGCGAGAGGGTCAAGGTCTGCTTTATGCAGCGCTCCAAGGGCTATCTCAACCGCCGCACCCTCACCGTAGAGGAGATCGGCGAGGCCGTGCGCTTTGTCAAGGCCATCCGCCCCGAGGTCTTTGTGGTGGTGGATAACTGCTACGGTGAGTTTACCGAGACCCGCGAGCCCCCCGCCGTTGGTGCCGATCTTGCCATCGGCTCGCTGATCAAAAATCCGGGCGGCGGTATGGCCGAGACCGGTGGCTATCTTGCGGGCAGCGCCAAGGCCGTGGAGCTTTGCTCCTATCGCCTGACCTGCCCCGGCATCGGCCTTGAGGTGGGCGCCACCCTTGGCGAGAACAAAAATATGTTCCGCGGCATCTTCTACGCCCCCCACACTGTGGCCGAGGCCCTTAAGACCGCCCACTTTGCCGCCTATATCTTCCGCGCAATGGGCTACGCTGTCGAGCCCGCGCCCGAGGAGCTGCGCTCGGATATCATCCAGACCGTGATCACGGGCTCTGCCGAGGGGCTGTGCGCCTTTTGCCGCGGCATCCAGTATGGCTCCCCCGTGGATGCCTACGTCACCCCCGAGCCTTGGGCAATGCCCGGCTATCGCGATCAGGTGATCATGGCCGCAGGCACCTTTGTGCAGGGCGCATCGATCGAGCTGTCTGCAGACGGCCCGCTAAAGCCCCCCTATACCGCCTTTTTCCAAGGCGGCCTCACCTTTGAAAGCGGACGCATCGGCGTGCTTTCCGCCGCTGCCGAGGTGCTGGCGCTGGATGCGTCGGCGCAATAAAAGAAAGGAAAAAGCTATGAAAAAAATCGTATCTTTGCTGCTGGCACTGGTCACGGTCGCGGTCCTTGGCCTGTTGACCGTATCTTGCAGCAGCGAGCAGGTCGTTCCCGAGGGGATGATGCGCGTGACCGCCGCAAACGAGAGCTTTCATCTCTACGTGCCCTCGGATTGGCAGGATCAGTCTAACAGCGGTGTTTCCGGCGCACGCTTTGGCAATAACGAGGATAAATCCAACGTGACCGTTACCCGCTATCTGCCCAACACCGTGCAGGAGGGTAGTGCCGATTATTACTGGGGCAATTTTTTAAAGCCTCAGTACAAAGAGCAGTACGGCGAGAGCTTTGTGCTGATCGAGGAGGGTGTCGAGGCCACTATGGGCGGCCTCGCCGCCAAAAAATACGTGTACACCATGGCCTTTGGCGGTGTGCAGTATAAGCAGATGCAGGTGCTGATGCAGGCCCCCAACGCCGATCTTTACATTTTTACCTATACCGCCCGCGTTGGAACGAATGCCGAGGGCAAGGAGTTCTTTGACGCGCATTTGGAGGCCGTTGCTCAGATCTTGGCTGAGTTCCGCGTTGGATGATGGAGCAAAGAGAGATTTATCTGGATAACAGCGCCACAACGGCGCTTTCGCCCGCCGCGCGCGTGGCGATGCTGGATGCCATGGACGTGTACGGCAACCCCTCCTCGCTGCACGGGGTGGGGATGCGTGCCGCGCGACTGCTGCGCGAGTGCCGCGAGACCGTTGCCGCCGCCCTTGGCGAGCGATTTTTAAAGGACGGGCAGCTGATCTTTACGGGCTCGGGAACCGAGGCCACGGCTCTTGCTATCCTTGGTACCGCAAGGGCCAAGGAGCGCCGCGCTGCCAACGTGATCCTGACCACCGACAGCGAGCATCCTTCGGTTGAAAATAACCTGCGTCAGCTTGAAAAAGAGGGCTTTACCGTTGTGCGCGTTGCCACCCGCCGGGGTGAGTTGGATATGGACGCCGTTCGTGCCGCCTGCAACAAGGATCTGTTTATGGTCACAATGATGCTGGTGAACAACGAGACCGGCGCCCGCTATCCTGTCGAGCAGGTCTTTGCCGCCGCCAAGGCGGCGGCCCCCGATTGCATCTGCCATTGCGATGCGGTGCAGGGCTTTTTCAAGGTACCCTTTACCGTCAAAAGTCTTGGTGCCGATCTCATTACCGTCAGCGCCCACAAGGTACACGGCCCCAAGGGCGTGGGTGCGCTTTACGTTGCCCCCCACATCCTTGTCAAGCGCGCCATCGTTCCGGTTTTAAACGGTGGTGGGCAGGAATTCGGTCTGCGCTCCAGTACCGAAAACACCGTTGGCATTGCGGGCTTTGCTGCCGCCGTCCGCGCGGCTATGCCAAGCCGCGGGCAGGATGCTTCTAAAATGGCCGCACTGTCCGAGAGGCTGATCGCGGGGCTGCAAAATAGCGAGATCCGCGTCAACCTGCCAAGCGTACGTGCGCCGCATATCGTCAATCTGACACTGCCGCAGATCAAAAGCGAGACCATGCTGCATCATCTGGCAAGCAAGGGTATTTCGGTTTCCAGCGGCTCTGCCTGTGCCTCTCATGCCAAAAATCCAAGCCAAACGCTGCTGGCCTTTGGGCTTTCGCCCGCCGAGGCCGATTGCTCGCTGCGCATCAGCTTCAGCGCACAGAACTGCGAGCGGGACGTGGATGCCCTGATTGCCGCCCTTAACGAGGGCCTGAAAACACTGATACGTATCAAGAAATAACGCATGATACGCTTGCTTCTTAAAAAGAAAAGCAGCTATGGAGTTTTGCAGAACAAGGCGGCTGCCTTGTAGGGGGCGATCAATGATCGCCCCTACAATGTTATTCCGTAGCTTGCATAAACTCTCCTATAACCCCCAATTACCATACCCGTTTCCCTTAAATAATCTCCAAACACAGGAGGAATATCATGATCGCCACCAACCAGATCTTACAGAAATACGAGGCCTTGGCCGAGCAGAGAAAGGCCGAGATCCGCAACGCCCCCGATGCCACCTGTATCAAAGGCACCACCTATTATGTCAGCACCGCAGGAAACGATGCAAACGACGGCCTGACCCCCGCAACCGCGTGGGGCACCCTTGCCCGCGTCAGCGAGGCCGAGCTTGCCCCCGGTGACGGCGTGCTGCTTTGCCGCGGCGATCTGTTCCGCGGTATGGTCAAGACCAAGCCCGGTGTGACCTACGGCGCCTACGGAGAGGGCGAAAAGCCCCGCCTTTACGGCTGGGATTACGATCTGGCCGATCCCGCCCATTGGGAAGAAGCCGACGCTGCCCACCACATCTGGAAGATGAAAAATAAGATCCTTGACCCCGGCACACTGGTGTTTAACGGGGGAGAGGCCCATTCCTACAAGCTGATCCCCTCCTACATCCGCGGCAAATTTGTTTGCCGTGATGACGAGAGCAGGGAGTTTGTGATGGCTGCCGAGATGCAGCGCGATCTGGATATTTTCTGGTACTTCACCGAGCTGATGACCGAAAAGCCCTCTAAGGGTGAGGATTTTCCCGTTCCCGATATGCGCTCGGCAAGCTTTGGCGATCTCTATCTGCGCTGCGATAAGGGCAACCCCGGCGAGGTCTTTGCCTCTATCGAGGCCGTCACCCGCCGCGTGGGCTTTGCCGTCGGCTCCAACGCCAACGTGCATATCGACAACGTCTGCATGATGTATATCGGCCACCACGCCGTGGCCGCAGGCGGCCCGTGCGTCGAGGGGCTGCGCGTGACCAACTGCGAGATCGGTTGGGTCGGCGGCACCATTCAGCACTATATGGGCACCGACCCCAACTATCCTCAGGGCGGCCGCGGCACCGTGACCCGCTTTGGCAACGGTGTTGAGATCTACGGCGGCTGCAAGGATTACGAGGTCAGCAACTGCTATATCTACCAGTCCTACGATGCCGGCATCACCCATCAGGTCACCACCAACGGCAAGCAGCGCGTCATGGAAAACGTGCTGTATAAGGACAACGTCATCGAGGATTGCGTGTATTCCATCGAATACTTTTTGGATATGACGAACGGCGATACCGAGAGTTATATGAAAAACATTGAAATGTGCGGCAATATCCTGCGCCGCTCGGGCTATGGTTGGGGTCAGCAGCGCCACAACTACCACACCCCCGCCCACATCAAGGGCTGGAGCTTTACCAACAAGGCAAGCGAGTACTGCGTGCATCACAACGTGTTTGACCGCGCCGCCTACCGCATGCTGCATCTGGTGGCAAAGGAGCAGGAAAGCTGCCCCGAAATGTGGGGCAATACCTACATTCAGCACGCCGACAAGACCCTTGGCCAATACGGCGGCAACGCCGAGGCCGAGCCCCCCGTGCTTTCCTTTGAAAACGCCGAGGAAAAGATCGCAACGGTCTTTGGCGATAAGGATGCCAAGGTCTATACCATTCAATAAAAAATAAAGGGGAGGGCGCCGCGGCGCCCTCCCCTTTGTCATATTTTTGATCTGCCCCGCATACGCTTGAACAAAAAGCCACGAAAGCGGAGGATCGGATATGGCAGAGCATTCTATTTACCGTGACATTGCCGAGCGTACGGGGGGCGACATCTACATTGGGGTCGTTGGGCCGGTGCGCAGCGGAAAATCCACGTTTATCAACCGTTTTATGCAGGAATTGGTGCTTCCCAATATGAAAGAGGGCGCCGCACGCGAGCGCGCCAGAGACGAGATGCCCCAAAGCGCCGCAGGGCGCACGGTGATGACCACCGAGCCAAAATTTGTGCCCGACGAGGCTGTGGCGCTGGAGCTTGACGGCGGCGCTTCTATGCGCGTTAAAATGATCGATTGCGTGGGCTATATGATCCCCGAGGCTATGGGAGGAGAGGAAAACGGTGCGGCGCGAATGGTGCGCACCCCGTGGAGCGAGGCGCCGATGCCCTTTGCCGATGCCGCCGAGCTTGGCACCCGCAAGGTCATTTGCGAGCATGCGACCATCGGTATGCTGGTGACCTCAGACGGCACGGTCTGCGACATCCCGCGTGAGTCTTACGTAGAGGCCGAGGAGCGCTTGGTGCGGGAGCTTTCCGCATTGGGAAAGCCCTTTGCACTGGTGCTGAATTCTGCCGATCCCACAAGCGAGCGCTCGGTGGCATTGGCGCTGGAGCTGGAGCAAAAATACGGCATCCCCGTGGCGCTGGTCAGTTGCCTGACGCTAAGCGCGCAGGATATTCAGGGCATTCTTTCTATGCTCCTTGGCGAGTTTCCCATCACGGGCATCGGCATCGATCTGCCCGATTGGGCAAGCGCACTGGACGATGGGCACGCCCTACGCCAAGCCATTACCGGGGACGTTTGCCGCCTTGCAGGGCAGGTGCACCGTATGGGCGAGGTCGAGCAGACCTTTGCCGAGCTTGAAAAGGGGGAGTACGTGCAGCACGTGCGCTGCGAGGAGTTGGATATGGGCAGCGGCCGCGCAAGGCTGTCGCTGGAGCTTTTGCCAAGCCTGTATTACGACGTGCTTTCCGAGCTTGCGGGCGAGGAGATCAGAAGCGAGGCTGCGCTGTTTTCCCTTGTCAAAGAGCTTGCCGACGTGCGGCGCAAGTATGCCCGTGTAGAAGAAGCGCTGGAAAGCGTAGAGCAAAGCGGCTATGGCATCGTGATGCCAAGCGCTGAGGAGCTGCAGCTGGAAAAGCCCGCCATCGTCAAGCAATCCGGTGGATATGGCGTGCGACTGTCCGCCTCGGCGCAGTCCATCCATATGATCCGCGCCGACATTCGCACCGAGCTCAGTCCTATCGTTGGCACCGAGCAGCAGTCCGAGGCGTTCGTGCGCAATATTCTCTCTGAGTTCGAAAGCGATCCCAAGCGGCTGTGGGGATCCAATATGTTTGGCAAAAGCCTTTACGAGCTTGTCAGCGATGGGCTCCACCAAAAGCTGGAGCATATCCCAAGCGAGGCGCGGCAAAAGCTTTCCGAAACGCTGGAGCGCATCGTCAACGAGGGGTCTAACGGTCTGATCTGCATCCTTTTGTAAGGCGCGTTAGGGGAAAACTTTTGATAAAGTTTTCCCCTATGACCCCTTTCAAAACCCTTCAAAAAAAGGAATTGCACAAACGGAACGCTCGCAAAACTTTTTTGAAAAGTTTTCGCCCGCCTTTTTCAAAAGGCGGCGCGTTAGGGGAAAACTTTTGATAAAGTTTTCCCCTATGACCCCTTTCAAAACCCTTCAAAAAGGGAATTGCACAAACGGAAAGCCCGCAAAACTTTTTTGAAAAGTTTTCGCCCGCCTTTTTCAAAAGGCGGCGCGGGTTCGGGGCGCGTAGCCCCGTATACGCCGTTTCTTTTTGATAACTTTTTCTTTGCGGCTCCTTCCGGCAAAGAAAAAGTGGGCTTGAGAGCTTGCCGCACAACACGGCTACGTTAGGGGAAAACTTTTGATAAAGTTTTCCCCTATGACCCCTTTCAAAACCCTTCAAAAAGGGAATTGCGCAAACGGAACGCTCGCAAAACTTTTTTGAAAGGTTTTGATCGACCTTTTTCAAAAGGTCGCAGGTGTGGGCGGCGCCCACGAACAACGGCTAAGGACGTTTGCTGTGCAACACTCCTGCGGAAATGCGCCATCAAGGCGCTGTGCTTTTGCTTGCCGCAACAACAAAAAAGGAACACGCATCAGCGTGTTCCTTTTCTTATTTTACCACGGGGATATCCGTGATGCCGAAATGGCGGAAAATCGATACCGTTTGGGGGGTAATTTCCTCACCGCATACCGCAAGGGGGATGGCGGGGGGGCAAGAGACCGCAGGCGCGCCGCACACACGGCCCACCGCTTGCGCTATGGGCAGCACCTCGTGGGGGGCAAGCATCGCCTCGCGCACCGTCATCCGTACAGGGGCGGGGGAAAGGGCGGGCAACGGCGCGATCGCTGCTTTTTTGCATGCCGCAAGGGCAGGGAGCACCGCCTCCAGCCGCAAAAGCTCGGCATCGGTGTTTTCGGGGGTCAGCATCAGCACAAGGGCATCGCTGTCGGCAAATTCCGGCTCGATCCCCGCCTTGCGCAGCACCTGTGCGGCGGCGTTTCCGTCAATTTGCGTCAATACCAGCTTTAAGGGCTCGCTTTCGGCAATTTCTAACCCCGTTCGGGCACTTTTTTGCCTGATGCGCTCTGCTTTTTTGATAAAAGATTGCAAATTTTCGCTATACCCGTCGGCCAGATAGGCGTTGCACAGGTCAAGGGATTGCAAAATGAGATAGGAGGGGCTGGTCGAGGCAAACAGCGATAGCCTTTCTCGCGCGGCCTCGCAAAAATGCGCCGCCTTGGGGGAAATATGCAGATAGGCGCCCCCCGTCAGCACAGGAAGCGTTTTGTGTGCCGAATCGCAGCACATCGCAGCGCCAAGGGTGATGGGGTGACGGTCCTCGGGCAAAAATTTGAGATATGCTCCGTGGGCATTGTCAACCAGCAGGGGAATGCCGTGTTGATCACACACCGCAGCAACAGATGCCACGTCGGTCACTTGCCCCAAATAGTCGGGGGAGGTGATGTAAACGGCATCGGGCTTGCGATCGGCACAGGCCGCCTCTACCTGTGCGGCCGTGATGGGGCAGGTGCAAAAATGCGCCCCGCTGTGGGGGTAGATCCACGCAATATCAAAATCCAGCAGCGCCGCCGCATACAAAAACGCCTTATGCGCATTTCGTGCGGCCAGCACGGTCTTGCGCCGTCCGTCTTGAGGGAGTGCCAGCGCCAGCATCGCCTTGATGGCAAGGGTAGAGCCCTCGGCCGAGTAGTAGCTGTGGGCGGTTCCAAACAGCGCCGTGGCGTTTTGCTCGCTTTCGGCAATGATGCCGTCGGGGGCATACAGCACGTCGGCGCCCGCCACCTCGGTGATATCCAAATGCTCGCAGCCAAGGCGATCCTTGCCCTTGTGGCCCGGCATATGGAAGCGGGATACGCCGCTTGCGGCGTATCCCCGTGCAAAATCAAAGATCGGTGTTTTCATTGCTTTGTTCCTTGGCTACCTGCATCATAACGGCGCATTCAATGCGCTTTTTAAAGAGCTTGCAGCCGTATTCATAGGTGCCGTTGACGCTACCCGTTGCGTGATAGGCGTTGGCGGCGCAGCCACCGGAGCAGTAAAGGCGCGCCCAGCACTCCTTACATTCGGGGCGGCTATACGCATTGCAGGAACGGAATTCGTCCTGGCGCTCTGTGTTTTTCACACCGTTCCAAATATCGCCAAGGCTGTACTTGGGGTCGCCCACAAACTGGTGGCAAGGGAAAAGCTCGCCCCAAGGGGTCACGGCCATATACTCGGTGCCCGAGCCGCAGCCCGTGATGCGCTTGTAGATGCAGGGGCCGTTTTTCAGGTCAAGCATATAGTGATAGAACGTGATGGGCTTGCCCTCGCGCTCGCGGCGGAGCATCTCCTTGGCAAGGATCTCGTATTGCTCAAACAGCACGGGCAGATCCTCTTCGGTCAGGGCATAGGGGTCGCCGGGGGGGCAGACCACGGGCTCCATCGAAAGCTCGGTAAATCCAAGGTCGGCCATATGGAACAGATCGTTGGTAAAATCCACGTTGTTGTGGGTAAAGGTGCCACGCACGTAATAGCCCTTTCCGCCGCGGCTTTCTACCAGGCGCTTGAAGTTGGGCACGATGGTGTCGTAGCTGCCCTTGCCGTTGTAGTCCACGCGGAAGTGGTCGTTGACCTCCTTGCGGCCGTCGAGAGAAAGCACCACGTTGTGGCATTCCTTGTTGAGAAACTCGATCATCTCGTCGGTCAGGATCATACCGTTGGTGGTGTAGGTAAAGCGGAAATTCTTGTTTTTCTCGCCCTCGATGCTGCGGGCATACTCTACGATACCCTTGACAACGTCAAAGTTGAGAGAGGGCTCGCCACCAAAAAAGTCGACCTCAAGATTGCGGCGGGTGCCGGAATTTTCGATCAGGAAATCCAGGGCGCGCTTGCCTACCTCAAGGCTCATCAGTGCGCGGTCGCCCTGATACTTGCCCTGACTTGCAAAGCAATAAGAGCAGCTGAGGTTGCAGGTGTGCGCCACGTGCAGACAGAGCGCCTTGATGACCTTGCTGTTGTTTTTATAGTTACAGGCCAGCTCCTCGTATTCGTCCTTAGAAAACAGCTTGCCTGCGTTTTCCAGCGAGGCCACGTCGTCAATGCAATCCAAAATGTCATCGCGGGTAACGTCGGGGCGATCGCCGTACTTTTTCAGGATCTCGGTCACGATCTCCTCTGCGCTGTGATCGGGATAAAGCTTGATGATATCATAAGCCACCTCGTCCACTGCGTGAACCGAGCCACTGCAGGTGTCAAGCACGATGTTATAGCCGTTTAATTTATATTGATGTACCATATAAAACCTCAAAAAAATAAAGTTACAATGCAAAACGCTGCCTTTTTCAAGGCAGCGTTTGCAAAAGATAGCAATTACTTATTGCTGTTCTCGCACTGCTGGTTGGCAACGCCGCAAGAGGTCTTGCAAGCGGACTGGCAAGAGGTCTGGCACTCGCCGCAACCGCCGTGAGCAACGGTGTTCTTGATATCCTTGGTCTCGATCGTCTGAATTCTCTTCATGACAATATCCTCCGTGTGAAAATTTTACAAAAGTTATTTTATCATAGAAACGCAAAAATGTCAATAGATATATAAAAAGAAATATTTGTCGAAATCGTAAAAACAACGTCTGCGGTGCATCATATGGCTACGCACCTTGCGGGCGAGGCTTTGTAAAGCGACTGAAGGGGCATTATCCCTTCAGCGCCTCTCCGATCAGATCGGAAAGCGCCACAAAATCGGCGGTGGAAAGACGCTCGCCGCGGATGTCGGGGCGGTGACCCGCTGCCTCGACCACGGCAACACACTGCTCCTTGGAGAGTGCGGGGAAGCCCGCCGAAAGGGCGTTGGGCAGTGTTTTTCTGCGCTGCTCAAAGGCCGCCTTCACGGTCTTGCGGAACAGCTCGGGATCCTTGGGCTTATAGGGCTTGTCATCGTGGAGCGTGATGCGCACCACCGCAGAATTTACCGAGGGAGGCGGCATAAAATTGCCTGCCGAAACCGTAAACATCCGCTCGGCCGTGCCATAATAGTTCAGCATTGCCGTGATCGCACCGTAAGCACTGCTGCCCGCCTTGGCGGTCAGGCGGTCTGCCACCTCGGATTGGATCATAATGGTGATGTGGCGGAAGGGCAGCTCGCTTTCCAGCAGCTTCATCAGGATGGGGGTGGTAATATAATAGGGCAGGTTGGCGCACACCGAAACAGGCCCTTTTTCAAAATAGGGTGCAAGGATCGTGGCAATATCGGCCTTCATCACGTCCTCGTTGATGACCTGCACGTTTTTAAAGTCGCCGAGAGTATAGCCAAGGGCAGGGATCAGCCCGCGGTCGATCTCCAGTGCCACCACGTCATGATAGCGGGTGCAAAGCTCACGGGTCAGCGTACCGATGCCGGGGCCGATCTCCAAAATAGTCTGGTCATAGCGATCGGCGCAGCTGTCGGCAATATCCTCTACCACCGAGCGGTTGGTGAGAAAGTTTTGGCCAAACTCCTTGCGAAAGCGGAGCCCAAAGGCCTCCATAATATTTTTAACTGTTTTAACGTCACAAAGATTCATAAAAGCATCCTTATTTAAAAGCAATATATTGATATTATACCGCAAAACACGGCGTTTGTCAAATGGATTCTTTGGTTGCTGAAAATACGTGCGGTGGAACAGGCGAATGCGCCGCCGCCCCACTTCCGCCACACGACCACGCCGCCCCGCGGCCCGCTCGGTGCCTTCCGCGGGGGCGGCAAGCGCCAAGCGCGAAGATTTGAAGGTGCGCAAGGATCCTGCCGCCAAGGCGCAGCTGGAGCTGGTGCGCAAGGTAGAAAAGCTCTTTTTGCAGGGCCTCTCCGAGGTGGGCGGTACCATTGATGCGATGGGTAAGATCCATCTTGCCCATCGGGAGGAGGACAAAGAAAAAAGCCCCGCAAAGGGCGGGGTCAAGCCAAAAACGATGCAACAAATCATATTTTCTCTATAAAAAACAAAAAGGAAGATACGTCCATCCATTACGATGTGGCCAGTCTCGACACCGAGGTAACCCTGACGAAAAACGCATCTTCCAATATCAGTATAGCACAAAACTCCGAAATGTCAACACCCCCGACGCAAGAATTTTCTGACAGTGCCGAATCTTTTGTGCAGGAACTTCGCGATGCTGAACTTTCAGCGAAGTCAGGCAAGGAACTTTTTGATGCTCAAAAAGAGCTGTATTCCAAAAGAAGATTTCGTTTTATTTTAACCTTCGCAACTCAATCACGGCAACGCCGTGTATGAAATCGACACGAAGTGTCGAATGGAATCCGTCGAAGACGGTATGGAATCGATGCGGAGCATCGTATGGAATCAAGCCGCAGACATGCACCTTCGGTGATGCCATACGCCTTCGGCGATTCCATACACGCTGGCGCGTGATGCCATGCCAAGCCTGCGGCTTGGATAAAAACAACAAAAGCCGAACCCTTGGTTCGGCTTTTGTTGTTTTTGGTGGAGAC
>JAZQWJ010000023.1:0-66934 GCA_045632285.1 Eubacteriales bacterium
CCGCTTTTTCCGGTACTGCTCCCGTAAAGGTAAAAGCGCCGTCAACCTCTTTCGAATAGTCGCATTTCTGCGATCTGATTTCAAACGACAAAAGCTTAGGCAAAGAAAAGATGTCAATGGCATCCAAGCTATACACAATAGATCTCTCCCAGCTCACGCCGTTATCCTCGGAATAATACAGATAATACGTTCGGTCAGCTTCAAAGGGCATCGTGCAAAGAGGAATTCTGAAATATTGCGTCTTACTGTAGCCTTCCGTAAAATACCCCTCCGGAATAGTCAGTGACTCGTCAGCACGCAGCTCGATGAAATTTACAAACATATCCTGGGCTTCAGAGGTGTTCAATTCAAAATCCACCTTTTCGCCGTTTCCAAAGCTCAATAAATTTTCGTACTTGAAAATATCGATCTTTGTAACGGGATCGGTCCAGCTGTACCCGGTGAAATCAACACCGTTGTTGGGGCTGTTAAAACCGTCCAAGCCGTCATCCAAAACGACGGAATCCTCATTGTCAAAAACAATGTGGTTAGTCTTGACGGCAACGGTAAGAACGCACGCCAGCAGCAAAATTGCAACGAAAATCGTGATCTTCTTTTTCATAAGACCCTCCTCAATTCGGAATGGCGATTACACGCAAATAAAATCTGCCGGAATTGACGCTGTTACTGGTTCCAACAAGGCCCTCCTTCACGTTCAGTACAACGCTAGCGCTTGTGGACTCGTAGGAGTAAGGCTCCCAACAGCCAAACTCGTAGACCTCGCCATAGCCCTCTACCGAGAAGTCGATATCGTATTTACCGTCAGTCATATCCTCATGACCCAGACCGCAACGCTCGTACTCGCCATCGATCTCGTAAGCGTAGTAAAAATAATACTTGTAATTGGGCTGAAACTCATACTCACCGATATTGACCGTGAAAGAATAAAGGTTCTCAACACTCTTGGGAATATCAATCGATCCATCGGCATGCAAGGTGGCAACATCTCCGGTGGGGCCGCCGTCGTACATAATATCGCAATCCTCGCCCTCAGAAAGGGTCAGGAGGTTGGGATAAGCAAAGATATCAACTCCGGTCTGCGGATCGATCCAGCTATACGACGTCGAGCTACCGCCCGAACTATCAGCGCCACCGCCCGAGCCGCGGCTGATATCTTGCTTGCCGATCTTAACAACGGCGGCGATCATACAGAGTGACAACAGCACCAGAAGGACCGTTATCAACTTCTTTTTCATGGCTTCACCATCAATAGAAGTCGATCAGATCGTTGACCGAATCGCCCTCGCACAGAACAGGGTGCAGAGTGGTGTTGACGTTAACGTCCTCGGCTACGACCAGATAAATACTGACCTCGGTATCAACAGTGATCTTTTCGGCGGAGATCACCACAGGGCCGGTGTAAGACTTGCACAGCAGGGTGCTGCCGTTCTTCACGACCATATAAACGGTCTTGTTAGAGCCGTCGTTCAGGGAACTATCGAATACGTAAGAGGTGTTGGCGTCAAGGGTATAAGTGCCGATCAGCACTTCCTGGGCGGTCTCGGCATAACCGTTGACCTTCAGCTCGTTGTCATCGGTCAGCTTTACGGTCACGCCATCGGCGCCGTCAAGGATCACGCCGTTATTACCGGTAAAGGACACATCCTGCCACAGGTTGTCCTCGTTGGGGGCGTGGAAGTCAAACATGTTGCCGATCAGGGCACCTACGGTCAGGCATGCGAGTGCTACGGCGATCAGCGTCACCCAACGCTTGGTGGATCTTTTCATCTTTTTCATTTTTCTTTTTTCCTTTCAAATTTGAATTTTGGTAATTGAGATATAGAATTTCCGGACTATACCTCAAAGGGATGGTCACGAGCTCTTGTTTTCATAACGCACGCTCCTTTATTTTTATTACCCCGGCGCGCTATCAGCCAGCATGTCCGGAATGGCATCCTCGCAGATCTTGCCGAACGCCGCACCAAAGTCTGTTTTCTTGATTTCGCTCTTATCCCGCTTTTCAAGCTCGTTTTTGAACACAGAGGCAAGACCCGTGGGCCTGCCCATTTCGTCCAGCTGGTCATACACGCTGATCGTACTGGGCGTCACGGTGACATAGCACGATATACGGCGGTAGAGCTGCGACAGAGTATCAAAACGGCTACCGCGGTATTGGTAATACCAGTAATGGAGCGGGACGGTCGTGGTAATAACAATCATTTTGCCATTGAAAACCTTGTTTGAAAAACGCGATCGCACCGACGAAGCAGTGTTGTTATCGAGGATTTTCAATAGATCCTCAAAGTTAAACGTTTGGTCGCGCAAGTCATCCAAGATAATTGCTGATTGCCCAAGATAATCCTGAAAAGGGTCATTGGAAGAGCTGGACACACAATAGTCATAGCCCATTGATTGAAGCAGCTTTTTTGCATAATAAGTTTTGCCGCTTCCACCCTTGCCTTGAATAAAAACGACCTCGATTTGACGATTCGGGTCCAGTACAAGGCATTGGCATTGAAGTTTCCAGAGCGTTTGGAGCTTATTAAATGCTACCGTTTTTTCCGACACCGGTAAACTATTGACATATTCAAGTTGTTGCGCGTAACTGTAATGGGCGAAATCTCCCAAGATGCGCGCGTTGGAAATTTCAGTTTGAAAATCAAAATTCGCCACGACCTCGGTGGGCGAATATTGATATTTATTTTGTTGCGAGTCGTTGCCGTGAGTAAGATATAAAAGCATATCCGTGGCACGACCACGGATCTTGTTTACTTGAGACTCTTGCAAGCCAAACCACTCGGCGACCTGCTTTGTATCCACGCCGCTGTTACCAAAATTCAGGTAAATATGGTAATGCGGGGCAGTGTCATCCTTATCGTGCAGTATGTACGCCCACTTTTTTATGGTTTTCTTGCTTTTTATGATCTCTTGTATGTCGCCCTTAAAGAACTCTACACGGCTTTCGACCTCTACTTGCTTCAAATACATTTTTACCCCCGTACAAGTGACAAGTCACAAGTCCTTTTTTGCCTATTTTTGCACCTTTTGCCCAAGCCGCTTGGACGAGCCCCAAGCGGCGCGAGCGTAGATGCGATTTTTGTAGGTAACATCGGGCTTTCACGGTTTTTTATGTATGGCTTGTATACCGCCGTTTTGCACCTTTTGCACCTTTTGCCAAGACTTTAATTTTCTGTCGTACCAACGGCAGTAATATCCCGCCTATTGAGCCGAGAATTAAACTCTTGCATGGTCAGGGCGACATCAAACACCATGCCGTCCTCCATCGTGACCAATACGCCCTTTTTAGACTCGGTATAGTACATAACCTTTTCAAGGTTCACGCACACCTCTTCGCCCTTGGGCGTTTTGAACAGCATAAACTCCATCAGCCTGCTGCCTGATCTCTGTCGGGCAGTGCTTCTGCGAAAGCTTCCAGCACAGCCTTGCGGCCCTGGAATTGGGGATCGTGATTATCGCACTTGGCGTTCGGGAAATATTTAGGATCGACGGGGATCATCTGATCACCGCAGTTTACGTAAAAATTGACGAACGGCTTTTCTTTTCCGTCTTCCTTACTTACGTAGGTTCCGATCTTCTTGTACAGTTTTACTTCCATTTTGTTCTCCTTCGCCTATACGGCATTTAATTTATTTACAAGCCTATGCGGCATTGTATCTGAGGGGGAGTGGCTACTATGCCGCCACTCACGGCTTATGTGCCGCCGCGCCTGCACGCGCGGCGGCATCAAGTTACTTGCCGCCCCGAAAGGGTAGGACGCAAGCAAAAAGAGTGAACAAATCAGCTGCAGAAAAAGACTGATCTATTCACTCAACATTATAAACTTGAAACCTATATATAAATATTTAATATATAATTGACAAATTTTCAAAATATGGTATAATTAAAATTGACGATTTGTCCTTACGCGCGCATAGCGCACGTATGGGCGAGCGTGTGCGCCCGCTTCTGCCAATTTTGGGCCCCATGCTCCCCTTGCTTGTCTGTGTGTGCCGCGGGACAGAACTCATACGCGAACCCAAAACTTTTTTTGAGGAGGAATCTCTCATGAAGAATCGCAAGCTCGGTAAGATCCTGCTGGTTGCGCTCTTTGCTGTGCTGTTTGCCGCCCTGCTGGTTGTAAACGCAAGCGCCGCAGAGCCCGTGACCGTGGCCGTTACCAACGAAGCAGAGCTGAAGGCCGCAGTTGCTGCCGACAGCACCGCTGACGTTGTCAATCTGGTTGGCACCATCCAGATCACAGGCACCGTCAACGTGGAAAAGGACGTCACCATCACCTCGGCAACCAATGCCACCGTGGTGGGCAAGATGGCCGCCACCACTCTCACCAAGCATACGGCCTTTAAGATGTTTGCACTGGCCGACGGCGTTGACGTGACCTTTGCCGGCAACGTGGTATACAGCGATGCGGGCATTTTCCTTGGCGGCAACAACACGCTTACGCTGATGGATGCCGTACAGTTGCTGCCCGGTATCAACTGCCACGCCATCGTAGATACTTCCGCCACCTCCACCACCGTCACCATCAAGGACGACGCGCTGGTCGAGGGCAAGTGGGCCGTTTATTATCACGCCGACGCCACCGAGGAAGGCGTTATCAAGGCCTTTAACATGGACGGTGCCGAGATGGTAACCCTTTTCGGCGTTGTTGCCTACGGCAGCGGCTATGACGTCGTAGCCAACATCAAAGACGCACTGATCAGAACAGACAATAACCTGTTCCACCTTGATTACGTGCCCGCAGGCAACACCTCGGTTTCCTTTACCGCTGCCACCGTCACCACCGGCGGCAGCGTGGTTGCTCCTCAGAAGAGCTACACCGGCGACTTTGCCACCGTTGCTGTCAGCGTTGACGGCGGCACCTACACCGCCACCAACTATCTGATCTCGTCGAACGGCGTCACCACCACCACCCTCACCCTGACCGACGGTGATTTCAGCACCGCCGAGCTGTGGAACGAGAAGGGCGTGCTGAACACCGTTAAGACCGGCGGCGAGTTGACCTCCAATGAGTTTGTGCTGATCACCGCCGATAACAAGGCCACCTTCTTTGATACGCTGGCCGAGGCACTGGCCGCCGCAGTCGACGGCGACGTGATCGAGGTCTGGGGCACTCACACCTCCGGCGACGTCAACGTCAACGCCACCGTGACCTTTGTGGGCAACGGTACCGTCAACGGTCCTTGCCACCTGAGAGTGGCCGACGGCAAGAGCGTGACCTTTGCCGACCGCACGGTTTGGAACACCTGCTCTGTGGTCCTTGGCGGCAACAATACCGTGACCTTTACCGATAACGTAGTGTTTGCGGCAAACGATGCCACCGTTGTAGAGGATCCCACCCTGACAAGCACCACCGTTGTGATCAGCGGCAATGCCAAGATCACCACCAACGGCTGGGTCACCAACTATAACAACGCCTCCACCGAGCTGACCACCAAGACCTTTACCATGACCGGCGGCAGCTTCTCTTCCAACTACGGTATCGTCTTTACCAAGGGCAACGTCAAGGTGGTTGCAAGCATCAAGAATGCGACCGTTTCCGCCAAAACAAGCCTGTTCCATTTGGATTCCGCCGATTCCGTGACAGGCAGTGCGGCCAACCGCTCCGTGATCGTTATGGAGAACGTGACCGCCACCGCAGGTCGCTATATCGTCGGTCTGTACGCCAACTGCTGGGCTGACGTTACCCTGAAGGGTGCAAACAGCGTTTACAACGTGACCGGCACCGCAGGCGACAGCACGGTCAAGCTTGGCGCAGTGGTACAGTGCGTTTCCGGCACCGCTCTGCTGATGACCGTTGAGGACGGCACCTTTAACATTGACGCAGAAAAGAGCGTGTTCTTCTGGAACGGCAAGAACGCTCCCGCCGTGGTCACCCTGCTTCCCGCTGTGCAAGACACGGTTTCTGCCGATGACGTGATGCCCGTTGGCGTGCACGTTACAAAGACGGACGGCACCGTCCTTTGCTGCTCTAACCTTGATCTGGCTCTGGAGCGCGACGCCGACGGCGACGTGATCGAGATCAACGGTGACGTGACCATGAACGCCAACCAGACCGTTGACAAAAAGGTCACCATCAACGGCAACGGTACCGTTGCGGCAGGCGGCAAGCTTCTGTATGCCGGTGCCGAGTCCTTCACCCTCTCCGGTAACGTGGCCTGGCAGACGGTACAGATCCGCCCCGTGGCCAACACCGCCTCTACCGTTACCATCAAGGGCAACGTTTCCATAACCGGCACCAGCACCAAAACCGCCGCCGTTTATTATAGCGATGCCTCTGCCGACCTCACCGTTGCGCTTTCCGAGCAGGCACACCTGCACGGCGAGTGGACCATTTACTCCGCCGCCAATACCGCAAATGCTACCGGTAGCTTTACCGTGACCATGGACGGCGGTAAGATCACCGGTAACTACGCCGCGGTGATCGATTCCACCACTGCCGCAGTCGAGTTTGATCTTGCCAACGGCACCGTTGACGCACAGTGCAACGCCCTGCACTTTAACAACAGCAACGCAAGCAACGTCATGAGCGCCACCTTTACCAACATGACGGTGCGCACCGGCCTGAACGGCAAAGCACAGTTCGTTGTTATCACATACAGCAACAGTAACGTCAACGTCACTGTAAACGGCGGCACCTACACCTCCACCGGCACTTCCTTCAACGCCTCTGCCGGCGGCTCTAAGCTGGTGGTAGACCTGCAGGCAGGCACCTTCACCGGCAACCCCGTATTCAACCTTACCAATTCGGGCTATCTGATCGCAACCGTGAACAACGCTTGCGTACTGACCCCCGCAGTGGAGATCGCCAACGGCGCTCGCATCCTGCACGCCAACGGCTATACCTATTATCAGACCCTGGACAAGGCACTTGACAACGCTGTGGCCGGCGACACCATCGAGGTGTTCGGCGCCAACACGCTGGCCGCCACCCGTACCGTTGACAAGAACCTGACCATCGTTGGTGCCGCAGGCACCACCGTGACCGCAAGCGGCGTTAGCCTGTTTACCGTAAAGAACGGCGCAAAGCTGACCCTTGGCGGCTACACCGCATATACCACTGACAATGCTGCAGCCATCACCGTTACCGAGGGCGGCGCACACATCGTATTCACCGATGCCGTACAGGTCACGACCTCCGGCAAGACCGATTCCAACGGTGCTCTGGTCTGGGATCAGCAGGGTGCCGCCAACACCACCATCGAGGTTCTGAAGAACAAGAACATCGAGGGTGAGCCCGTGCTTGACTGCACCGGCTACGGCTTTGACTTTGAGGGCAGCGACAATGCCACCGCCACCAACGGCATCAAGACCATCAACATGGATTGCGGCCGACTGTCCGCAGCCTATTGGGTCGTGATCAAGTACACCGGCTCGACCCTTAACATCACCGCCAAGAATGCGACCATTGCAACCAAAAACGAGTCGCTTTATCTGGATAACGCATACGTTGAGAGCGATGACGGCATCGCCGGCAACGGCAGCGTTTCCACCATCGTGATGGAAAACGTGACCCACACCGGTAAGTACCTGTTTAACACGCAGAAGCTGATTCACTCCAACGTCACCATCACGGGCGGCTCCTACACCTGCACCGGCCACGTGTTCCAGCTGGACTACTCGGGCAGCGTGCTTGATATCGACATTTCCAATGCAACGATCTCCTCTCTTTCTACGGCAGGTGGCGATCAGGATTGGCACGTCTTTAACATCACCGCAGACAGCGCCGACATCGACATCACCATCACCGGCGGTGAGGTGACGGCTGCCAAGCGCATTCTGAACTCCGATAAGGCCGCAACCGCACTGAAGGTCACGCTTGACGGCGGCGAGTACACCGCAAGCTCCTTCGCCTTCTATTTCAAGACCACCAACGCAAGCTCTCTGTTCACCGCTAAGAACGGTGCCTCCATCACCGCTCAGTGGGCTCTTGTCAGCGAGGGTCTGACCCGCGCAAGCATTGCAAGCAACACGACCTTCACCACCACCGGCGGTCTGTTTGCTTACGCACGCACCGCTCATCCCACCGACGGCACCACGGTTTACGGCAACCTTGCCAACGTTGTTGCCTTTGCTCCCGCAAACGCAACCATTGAGATCGCAGGCAATCCCAGGAACCTTGGCCCCATCACCATTGACAAGAACCTGACCATCACCGGCACCGGCAACCTTTCCGCTGCTGCCGACGTCAGCCTGTTCGTTGTGCAGGGCGGTGCAAAGCTGATCCTTAGCGGCAGCGCCTCCTACACCTACGGTGCCAAGGGCATCGTGATCGGAGAGGGCGGCGGTCACATCGTGATCACCGACACCGTTAATTTCACCACCACCTCCGGTTCTCAGAACGGTGCCGTGGTTTATGACGAGCTTGGTGAAGTTAACACCACCGTTGAGATCCTGTCCTCCTCCAAGGGCGCGCCCACGCTGACCACCAAGGGCTGGGCCATCGACTTTGAGGGTGACGACAACACTGCCTTCACCGGCATCAAGACCGTTACCATCGATGGCGCCACCATCACCGGTGCCAGCCATCCCGTTGTATTCAACGTCAGCGGTGTTACCGGCATCGTGACCATCAAGAACGCAACCCTGTCTGCCGGCAGTGAGGTCGTTTACATCAACAACAAATATTTCGAAACCGATGACGGCGTAGCCCGCAACGGCAACGTATTCAACCTCTACATCGAAAACTGCACGATGTCTGCAGGCACCAACATCATTCTTGTTACGGCCAACGCAACGGTCGACGTTACCATTCACAGCGGTACCTTTACCAGCACCGGCGGTGCCGGCGCTCTGCTGCAGACCAACAAGAGCGGTACCTATGACGTTGATCTCAAGATGTACGGCGGCACACTGACCAAGGCACAGTACGCCATCGTGTTCTGGGGCGACGGCACCGGCAAGGTCCTGCTTGAGGAAAAGAACAACAATGCGATCAGCTTCACCTCCAACAGCAATATGATGTATGCCGGCCACTCCGCAAAGGTTTCCTTTAACATCAAGGGCGGTACCTACACGGCAGGCGGCAACTTTGCAGTGGCAGCCAGCTCCTCTAACGTCAACTATACGCTGAACGGCGGCACCTACGTGGCAAAGAGTGGTTTCTTTGCAATGGAAAGCAACTCCGTTACCACCGCCAACGTTCAAAACGTCAACGCCAAGTCGGGCTATGACAGTGCCACCGGCACCTACGTGACCGAATACGGCTACGGTATCTTGTTTGGCTCCAACGCCAAGAGCACCTTTACCATCGGCGGCGAGAACACCGTTATGAGATCCCCCTTGCGCGTATTCGCCATTCACGACAACTCCAACGTCACCCTGAACATCGACGGCGGCGTATATGAGAACACCACCACCTCCCACACTACCAACCGCTTCGTTATTTACCAGTCCTCTGCCAACGGCGCAGCCTCTACCCTGAATCTGACCGCCAAGAACGCAGACTTCCTGTGCTACGCCCCCATCGACGGCAGTTCTACCTTCCATATCAACGACGCAGGCTCCACCACCACGGCAAGCTTTGATAACTGCCTGCTGCGCGGCGCTTACGTCATCCGTCAGAACAACGGTACGTTGGATCTGACCATCAAGGGCAACACCCGCATCGAGGTCATCGGCCTTGACGCCGACCGTACCGGCAGCAGCGGTGCCACCGGCTCCGGCCTGTTTATCGGCGGCGAAAACAAGAAAAAGACCATCAAGCTGATCAGCGGTATCATCACTGCCGTTGACAAGACGGAAACCATTGAGATCAACGGCGAAAGCGTTTTGATCAGCCCCAACGGCAAGCTCAACGGTATCAACCTGCGCGCGCTTGTTATCGTTGATTTCACCATGGAGAAGGACTTCTCCATCATCGCCAACGGCGGCTTTGGTATCAAGAACAACACCAACTCTAACCACCGTTGCCCGGATTCCAAGTTCGTCTTTAACGGCGGTACCGTCCGCTCCTCCGGCGTTGCGCTTGGCATCTACCTGCGCACCACCGACAACACCAAGCCCTCTACGCTGGTGATCAACGGCGGCACCTTCCACTCCGAGTCCGGCAACGCACTCCAGTTCTACTCCGATCGCGGACTTGCTGTCGGTGACGTCTACGGTGGCACCTTCACCTCCAACACGAACACAGCCATCTACGTGCATGTCGGCAGCATCACAACCGACGGTGTGGTGACCTACGAGGGTCAGGCTGTGCTGAACGTTCACGACTGCTACTGCGTTTCTACCGCAAACGACGCTTCGCTTTACGCCTCCGGCGGCGCCAGCAACCTGACCGATGGCATGGAGGCCATCATCAACGTTTACGGCGGCTATTTCGAGGGTCACCAGCTCTGCGCTGCACGCGCCTCTTACGGCGGCAAGCTGAACGTTTGGGGCGGTACCTTCCGCTACAAGCAGGCCGATCAGGGCAACTCCGGCTCTCCCATCCGCTCGGGCACCGGCTCTGAGATCGGTGTCGTACACATCTACGGCGGCAACTACTACAGCACCTCCACCGCAAACGCTGCTCTGTTCAACTGCATGAATGCCTACAGCTTCCTGACCGTACACGGCGGCTTTAACGGCGTGGGCGGCCGCGTGATCTTCCTTGACGGCAACTCCGCTGCAAACGGCGGCGACATCCGCCACGAGATCGGCACACAGGTAACGAACAACAGCATCTATATGCAGGATGGCGCCGCAGTCCGTCTTGCAAGCGGCTCTAACGGTCTGCGCTTTATGGGCATCGTTTCTGCCGAGGCCTTGGCTTATATCAACAGCATTGCCGACGAGGGCTCCGTTCGCTTCGGTACCCTGATCGCTCCCGCAGACTTCCTTGAAAACGCTTCTGCCTTTACCGCGGCCGAGCTTGACCGCCTGGGTCTGAATTATCTGGATCTGAAGGCTGAAAGCGGTCTGGTGCAGAACGCAGACGGCAGCTACTCTATCCGCGCTGCGATCACTAATATTAAGGAAGAAAACTACGACCGCAACTTTGCCGGCACCTGCTACGTTGAGTATAAGGTAGACGGCAACACGGTTCGCGTTTACTCCAACTACCGCGAGCTGAAGAACAACCGCAGCATCGCTCAGGTCGCCCGCATCGCGCTCAGCGATACCGGCCGCTATACCGAGGCTCAGCGCGAGGTTCTGGAGCTTTACGCACCCAAGACCGAGGCTCCTGTGCTGGATATCTACCTGGTTGCAGGTCAGTCCAACGGCGCAGGCTGCTCCAGCTTCTCTGCCGACTTCAAGAACAGCGACGAGAATTTTGCAAACGGCTATTCCAACGTGCTGTACCACGGCGTTTCCGTGGGCGGCAGTGACTACCCCTCCAAGCGCATTTACGAGAACGTGCCCGTCAAGGCCGGCTACGGCTGCGGCACCGGTGACATCGGTCCCGAGCTTGGCATGGCCAAGGCACTTTCTCAGTACTACAACGAGGAGACCGGCCGTATGGCTGCCATCGTCAAGTACGCTTACGGCGGAACCGGCCTTGCTGATACCATCAGCGGCCAGAACTTCCCCGAGGGCAGCTGGTGTCCTCCCTCCTGGCTTGCAGAGCACGGTAAGGTAGACGAGTACAAGTCCGGCGGTCTGTACCGCGCGTTCGTCATGCAGATCCAGAGTGCCATTTCCGACTTCCGCGCACTCGGCTATGAGATCAACGTGGTCGGCGGCTACTGGATGCAGGGCGAGAACGACCGCACCAAGGATCCCAACACCTACGCCGCTATGTACGAATGCTGGCTCTCCGACCTGCGTAACGACGTTTACGGCATCACCCGTGACGAGGCTGACCTCAAGATGCCTATGGTCGTGGGCGGTATCTCCGATTACTTCAACGACAACTACTACGAGAGCAACCTGCTCTTCACAAAGATGCAGCGCGAGCAGATCGGCGCACTGGAGAACGTGCACGTGCTGAACAACAACACCATTCCCACCGTGGACCATCCCAACGACAAGGCTCACTGGGATACCCACTCCGCTCTCTGGATCGGTCAGTTGGTTGGTATCACCTATATGACCGAGTACCTTGACACCGCGTACGTGGTATCCGACGAGGATCTGGTTGCTGAGATCACCCTTGGCGGCGAGGTCATCGGCCGCTACGACAACCTGGTGGGCGCCATCAACGACGCTCCCGAGGGTGCCGTGATCGAGCTGAAAAAGGATCTGACCCTGTACTCCACGCTGGCCATCGGCAACCGCAATCAGATCACCTTGAACGCCAACGATTACAGCATCACCTTCAAGCTGCCCGCCAGCACCGATCACACCAGCATGATCATGTGGTACGACACCAACATGACCGTCAACGATCTGCACATCTCCCACAACAACCAGGCTTGGGGTACGCAGCTCCGTCGGGATGCAGACGTGATCTGGAACGGTGGCTCTATCGTTGCAAATCAGTTCTGCTTCGTGATCAACACCAACGCTAACCTCACCCTGAACAGCGGTGACTTCAGCGTTGTCAACAGCGAGCACAGCGCTTCCGCAATCGTTTACGTTGGCAACCAAGATGCCAAGGTCACCATTAACGGCGGTACCTTTACCACCACCGATAACAGAGCCGTTGGCGTCCACGTTTCCAACCAGGCGCTGCTCACTGTTAACGGCGGCGAGTGGAGCATCACGGGTAACTACATCTTCCGTCTGCAGGGCGCCGAGAACACGCTGGTGCTTGACAAGGATAACGTTATCCTGAACGATACCTACAAGATCGCTCCCGTCTACAACGCAGGCTATGGCTACGTTGAGGACGACGCTGTGACCGATCCCTTTGAGGATTAAGTCAACGCACACCTTTAAAATGGGCTAAATGCCCATTCACCCGCCACCGCAACCGCGGTGGCGGGTGTTTTTTGTCAGAGGGCACTTTTAGCACACAAGCACCCTTTATTGGCATAGAAATACGCGATTTTCACCCACCGTATTGCAAAAAACGCGAAAATGTGCTAATATATAAATGATATGATGAAAGGAGGTGGCCAAATGCAGCTGACAGGGCCTGTTTTTTTGTTTTTACTGCTCCCCTTCTCTCTTGTGCTCTGCCTTCTCGTACCTGCCGATCGGCGGCGTTTGGTGCTATCCCTCCTGTCACTTGCCTGGTATTCGTTGGTCAATGCAGGAAACCCCGTAGGGCTTTTACACATCGCCATTTTACTGGCTTCGGCACTGCTCAACGTCTATCTTCCCGCGCCGCGCAGCGCGGCGGGAGGCAAGCTGCGCACCACACTCAGTGTGCTTTTTCCCATCCTTTCACTGTGTGCGGCGCGTCTGCTGGCAGAATACGACAGCACGTGGTATACCTATCCCATCGGCCTTGCCTTTATCACACTCAGTATGATCTCGCTTGCGGTGGATATCGCCCGCGGCGATACGGTCCGCCCCAAAAACCCTATGGACGTGATCGGCTACGTGCTGTTTGTCCCCACACTGGTGGCGGGGCCCATCATCCGTAGCAAGCATTTTTTTGATAGCACCGATTCTCCAAGGTTCACCTCGGCGCAATTCAGTCTTGGCGTACGCCTGTATATGCTGGGCTTTATCAAGCGCATTGCCATGGCGGCAGTGCTGATGCGTGCCCTGCGCCAATTGCTGGCATATATGGATCTGATGATCTCCCTCCCCTTGGTGCTGCTGCTGTTAACGGTCTCTTACCTTGCGTTTTACTTCTTTTTTACGGGCACAGCCGATATGGCAAGGGGTATTTGTGCGATGCACGGCATCCACGTCCCGCGTGACCGCACCCACGCGCTGTCATCAAGCTCGCCCGACCGCATCGTCAGCGGCATGGCCCTGTCTCTTTATCGCTTTATGCTGGACTACGTATACCGCCCCCTGCGTGGCATCCTGCCGCGCAAATACGGTCACTTGACCGCACGCATTCTTGTTTTTTTGCTGTCTGCCCTCTTTTTGCGCACACGGCCCGAAATGCTGCTGTTTGCGCTCCCTATGCTATTGCTGCTTTTGCTGTCGCAAGCACACAAGGGCACGCGAAAGCCGCTTGGATTGCGCCTGCTCCTTGCACCGATCGGCCTGTTGGCGGGCTCCTTCTTTACACTGGCTATGATGATGGACGAGCCCATTGAGATGTTCTCGCTTTTCAAGGCGGCACTGACGGGCGGAAACCCCTTCCACTTCTATCAGGTTTTTGAGGTGGTGCGCGATTTTCGCTATCTGCTGGTGGTGGTGTCTGTTTTTCTTGCCTCGCTCCCCGTCACCTATCTTTGGGGCAGCATCCGTCGCCGCGCTACTGCGCGCTTTTGTATAACGGTGCAGTCCGTTGCATTTGCTCTTTTGTTTGTGGCATTTTCTGCAACACTGCTTTACCTGATGCCGCAGTTCCCCGGCTATGCCGATCAAGCATACGGCTTTTATCAATATGCGAGGTGAGCTATGAAAAAAGGATCCTCTGTTTTTCACCTGATCATCAATGCCGCGTTTATCGGCATTCTCCTATCTTTTTCTATCTTCTATCTGACAACAATGCTTGTCGGTACCGAATCATCAACTGCCGCCACCTGCTATGACGGCACCGTGATCGAGGGTGATAACCCCGGCGCCGCTTTTCGACGTGCCGTCTATCAAAACAGCACCACGTTAAGCTTTATCCGTGAATATCAATACCATCTGTTTGGCATTGCAGATCAAAGCAGCGTGGTCATGGGCGAAAAAGATTTTTTGTTTGAGCTGCGAGATCCCGCCCACCACTATAACTATCTGGACGACTATACGGGCAATCACGCCTTTTCCAAGGAGGAGCTTGACGCCATCCTTGCAGAGCTTGAGGCCAGACGCGATTTTTGCGCCCAAAGAAACGCGGAGTACCTGCTGGTGGTCATCCCCAACTCCCAAACCGTTTACAGCGAATATATGCCCTCTTATCTGGGCGATATCAGCAGCAACACGCGCCTGAACGGCCTGAAAAGTCATCTGATCGACCACGGCTTTTACGATTGTCTGGATCTTTCCGGATATCTCCGCCACGCAAAGCAGGACGGTCTGCTTTACAACACCACCGAGAACTCGCTGAACGCACTTGGTATTTACCACGCGTACCGCACTGTTTGCGACCGCATCAGCGGAAATATGACCGCCGGTATCACCCCGCTCCCCCGCAGCGAGCTGCTGTTTTACCAGCACGTAACAAAGGGAAAGACCACCGCCCAAAAGGCCGGTGTCGCAGATTTTGTATACAATCATACGGTTTCCCTTGCCAACAATACACTCAAGCGTTACAGCGTTACCGTCAACTCCGGGCTCCACACCACAACGCAGCAAAAGGATTGCGACAGCACAGCCGCACTGCTGCTGCAATTTTCCAACGCATCCGGCCGTGCACTCAGTGAGATCTTTTTTTCAAACACCGTGCCGCAGGTCACCTACCAAAGCCGTCTTTCTCTGACAGAAGAGACCTTTCGCATCTGCACGCCACAGGTCGTGGTACAATTCATTTATGAAAACGAGCTGTCCGCGCTGATCCCCTAAGCGTGGCGCCTTTTGCACCATTGTCACAAAAAATCGATACCGTACCCCCATTTTTAATCTTTTATAAAAAGGAGAACCTCTATGGCTCATTGGCTCGACACCGTCTTTTATCCCTTTGACCACGGCATTTTACAGGCTGTACACAGCTTTACCGAGTGGTCAAACGGCATCTTCACGCTCCCGCTTGAATTGATCACGATGCTGGCAAATTCCGGACTTGGTATGATCTTTCTCGGCTTTATCCTCTGTGCCTTTCTCAAAAGCCGCCGCACGGGTCTGACCGTTCTGTTTTCTATCGCTTGCGGTGCGCTGATCACCAACGTGGCGTTAAAAAACATCGTGGTGCGCGCCCGCCCTTATGCCGACGTCACGCGCGACCTGCACCAATGGTGGCTATGGATCAGTGAAAATTCCTTCTGCGGCTTTACCGTCAGCGACCATTCCTTCCCCTCGGGTCACACCACCGCCACTATGGCGGCAATGACCGGCATTTTTCTGACCACACCCAAGAAAAAAAGCTGGCCTGTATTTATCTTTGTATTTTTGATGGGCTTTTCCCGTTTGTACCTGATGGTACATTACCCCACCGACGTGCTGGCAGGTCTGCTTGCAGGTGCCGTGGGCGCCGTAGGCGGCTACTTCCTTTGCAATCTGCTTTACAGCAAGGTCATCAAGCCCCATTCCGATTGGAAATTGGTTCGTTTTTACAACACCTTTGATCTGTACGCATTTGTGCTCGGCCTGTTTAAAAAGCACCCCACCGATGCGGCCGATCCTGCCGAAAAGCCCCTTGACGGTAGCGAAAACAACACAACCGACGCCCTTGATCAAACAAAATAAAAAATGTTCGGCGCAGACCTTGTCTGCGCCGTTTTTTTATGCTATAATATATCATGTATATTTGTTTCCTTTTGCAAGGAGGGACTTATGGATTTTTTCGTATGGGGCATTTTCCGTTTGTTTGACACGGGCCTGCTCAAATGGATCACCGGGCACTACGGCATCACCCCCGATCGTCCTCAGGCAGCTTGGCTGATCGGCGGCGGTATTTTGCTGTGTGTTGTGATCTCCTATCTGCTTGGCAGCATCAACTTTGCGCTGGTGGTATCCAAGCTGTTTTTCCACGATGACGTGCGCAAACACGGCAGCGGCAACGCCGGTGCCACCAATATCACCCGAACCTACGGCAAAAAGGCGGGAATCCTGACCTTTCTTGGCGACGGCTTAAAGGGCGTGGTCTCTATTTTGATCGGCTGCTTTGTTTTCGGCGGTATTCTGCCGGATCTGATCACCGTGGCATATCTTTCTGCCTTTATGTGCATCGTTGGCCACGTATTCCCCATCTTCGCCCATTTTCAGGGAGGCAAGGGCTTTGCCACCACGGTGATGTGCATTCTGGTGCTAAACCCTGTGATTTCTGTTATTTTGCTTGCCGTATTTTTGATCATTGCCCTTGGCACCAAGTATATTTCCCTTGGCTCTGTGGTCACGGCACTGTGTTATCCCGTATTTCTGTCTATGTTCGATCCGCTTGCACCCTATCCCTACGGCAGCTATGGTGTAAACGTCATCTTTGCGTTTTTGATCGCCGTTTTGGTCACCTGGGCGCATCGCGCCAATCTCAAGCGTATCCGCGAAGGCACCGAGCGCCGCATTGGCGAGCGCAGACCGTCTGCGCCGACTGCCGAAGCCTATGAGCCCGAGGCAACCGAGACAGACGCGCCCTGTGACTGTGCACGCGACTGCACCACCACCGTATCCGTCCACCGCTCCCAACCCAAATCCAAGAAAAATCAGAAAAAACTGAAGAAAGGGAAAAAGTGAACAATTCTGCCGAATTTGCGTCGCTCTGCCTGTTGGCTGCGCGCACCGAAACCTTAAAAAAATTAGTCTTTTCTCGCCCCGTTGATGGGGATATCGTCAAAGCCACCGGCACGCTCTGCCGCATTGGCGGCAAAGTCGCTATACAGCTTGAGACCCTGCACAGCGACCACAAGGCCACTCACGAAAATCTGCCCCTTACCCGCGAGACCGAAAATCTGCTGGCCGCGCGCGTAGAGCGCTTTGGGCAAAGCAATCTGCTGACCACTGCGGGAGATTGCGAATATCGCCGCTCGAAAAAAGGAAACGACGTACTGCTTGGCGGAGACAAGCTGCGCCGCCGCATATCCGATACAACCGCCCCCACGGTCACGATCGGCGGCAATAACAAAGAGAAAAAGCGCATTTTACAGGGGAACGAGCCCTTTCTCATTGCCCTTGGCGTTTGCGACAAGAACGGCCGCATCCACGATAAAAAGCAACCCAAATTCCGCCAGATCAATCGTTTTTTAGAGCTGATCTCCGATGTACGCGACAGCCTGCCCAAGGGGCGCATCCGCATCCTGGATCTCTGCTGCGGAAAAAGCTATCTTTCCTTTGCCGTGTATCATTATTTCGCCAACGTATTGGGCTTTTCGGTACATATGACCGGCGTAGACCTGAAATCCGACGTGATGGACTACTGCAACGACGTGGCCAAAAATCTGGGCTTTGACGGCCTTGAATTCCTGTGCGGAGACGTTGGTGCCTATCAAACCGACGATCTGCCCGATCTTGTCATTTCCCTCCACGCCTGCGACACCGCCACCGACCTTGTATTGGAGCGGGCGCTCTCCTTTGGCGCCAAGGTGATATTGGCCACCCCCTGCTGCCATCACGAGCTGAATCATACCTTAAATTGCCCCGCCCTTGCCTTTGTGGCACAGCATTCTATGCTTCGCCAAAAGCTTTGCGATGCCGCCACCGACGCACTGCGCTTAAAGTGGTTAGAGGCCAATGGCTATGACGTTTGCGCGCTGGAGCTGATCGACCCCGACGACACCCCAAAAAACATTATGCTCCGCGCCCTTCGTCGCCCCGATGCGGGTAGCGGCACCGCAGCCGAGCAACGGGCTCTTGCCGAATACAACGCCGCCAAGGCGTTTTTGCTGGGAGGCATCTGATGGATCTGCGCCGTGTACTCAGCTATGTTCGCCGTGCCGCCGAGGACTATGATATGATCGCAGAGGGCGACCGTATCGCGGTCGGCATTTCGGGCGGAAAGGATTCCCTTACCCTGTTGGCCGGCCTTGCTGCTATGCGCCGCTTTTACCCCAAGAAATATGAGGTGGTGGCCATCAGCGTGGATATGGGCTTTGAGCAGGACTGCGATTGGTCCGGCATCGAACGCTTCTGCCGTGAGCTGGACGTGCCCTACCACATCAAAAAAACCGATATCTATAACATCATCTTTAACGTGCGCAAAGAAAAAAGCCCCTGTGCGCTTTGCTCTAAAATGCGCCGCGGCGTGCTGCACAACACCGCAAAGGAGCTTGGCTGTAACGTAGTGGCGCTTGGACATCATCAGGACGACGTCATCGACACCTTTATGCTCAATTTGTTTTATGAGGGGCGCATCGGCTGCTTTGAGCCGGTCTCTTACCTTTCTCGCGTTGGCGTTAAGGTCATCCGCCCTCTCATCTACATGCCCGAAAAATCGGTGGTGTACTTCACCAACAAAAACGCGCTGCCGGTCTACAAGGCGCCCTGCCCAGCCGACGGCAAGACCGAGCGCACCGGCGTCAATGATTTTTTGGCCGGAATGGAAAAGCACAGCCCCGGGCTGCGCTATCGCATCTTCGGCGCCATTCAGCGCGGAAATATCGACGGATTCCATCCCGTTGATCTTGCCCCCCACAAGCACAAGCGCCTGCCCGCCGACCGCGACGGAGAGGGCGAGGAATAAAAAGAGAACGCCGCATAGCGGCGTTCTCTTTTTATTATTCCGACACGACCTCGATGGTCTCGATCTCAACGGTATCCACGGGCACGTCCTGCATATACCAGCCGTAGTTGCCGGTTGCAACGTTTGCGATCTTGTCGATCACATCCTCACCCTCGATCACCTTGCCGAATGCGGCGTACTGGCCATCCAGATGAGGAGAAGCCTGATGCATCACAAAGAACTGCGAGGAAGCGGAGTTGGGATCGCTGGTGCGCGCCATAGAAAGCACGCCCTTGGTGTGCTTTAAGGTGTTTTGCGCAAAGCCGTTGGCGCGGAACTCACCGCGGATGGCCTTGGTCTCCTTCTGCTCCATTTCGGCATTGTAGCCACCGCCCTGCAGCATAAAGCCCTTGATCACACGGTGAAAGATCAAGCCTGCAAAGAAATCCTCTTTGGCAAGCTTTACAAAGTTGGCAACCGTCAGGGGAGCCATTTCGGGATAAAGCTCTGCGGTCATGGTGCCAAAGTTTTTGACAACGATCTTGATAACGGGATGGTTCATAGTGATATCTCCTTTTAAATATTAACAAAATTTGGTGACCTTGCCTGCAGGACAGCAAGCGGGCAGGCGGTCGACCTCTACCCAAACGTCAATGGCAGAGGGATTGTAGACCATCGTGCGGTCTGCCGAAAAACGCAGACTGCGCATAGCGGTCACGTAATCAAAGATCTCGATATTGGTGGCGTACCACACGTCGGGATCGTTTGCGGCAGCGGCACAAAACTCCTCGATCACGTGCCAGTTGTCCATTTGCGGGAACTCATAGCTGTGCCCCCACACGTAAAACAGAGGCATCGGATACTTGTTTGCCTTAAATTTTTCCAAGCGCTCCATCAGCTTGGGGTCGCAATGATGGGCGGTGGGGTGCCACTCCATAAAATCGGCAGGCAGATTGAAATTACCCGAATTTTTCACGGTGCGGGCATATTGCATCCCCAGCGTGCGCAGCTTGCCAATCAGCTCCTGTGTATAGGTGCCAAAGGGATAAGACATTCCCCGTACGGGATAGCCGCAGAGCCCCTCCAAAATTTTGCGGTCCTCGGTGATCTCGTGCACCAGCTCCTCGTCACTGATGCGCTCCAAAAAGGGGTGCGTCAGGCTGTGCACCGACACCTCGTGCCCCGCATAAGCGGCGGTCACCTGCTCCGGGGTGACAAAGCGATCCTCTCCAAGCTTGGCCGAGTTCAGGTGGAACGTGCCCTTGATGCCGTACTTATGAAAGATCTCCAGCAAGCGCAGATCGTGGAGCTGACCGTCGTCATAGCTCATGGTCAGCGCCTTGTGCTTGCCGTCCTTATAGCAGTTAAATCTGATCTTCATTTTTACACTCCTTGGGATAGGCCAACTCAAACAGCGCGGCCGCGCGGTCGCGGCGATCGGTGGCGTAAAGATAGCCAAACAACGCCTCCATGCCCGTGGCGTTGCGATATTCGGCCACGGTGGCGCGCTTTGGCGTGTTGGTATGACCGATATTTCGCCCGCGACGGAATGCGGCCTCCTCCTCCTCGGTCAGGTGAGGCATCAGACGCTCCATGGCGGCCGCCTGTGCCGCGGCACGGACAAAGTCCAGCGCACGGGCGTTCAAGGCCTTAGAAGAGGTGTAGCCCTTTTCTACCAATCGCTCGCGCACAAAAAGCTCGATCACCGCGTCGCCAAGGTAAGCAAGTGCGGCGGTGCTGGCGGTTCTGGGGTCAATTTGCATATCAATTCTCTCTTTTATTTGATTTTAAAGCCGGGATGGAAATAGGTGCGGCGCTGCATCTGCACCATTTGTCGGCGCACGATCTTCAAGCGCGAGGGCTTGATCTCCTCGGGCTTGTAATAATCCCGCCTGTTCAAATTGCGGATGCGAAAGTGTCCGTCATCCTCAATTTCAAGCACGCCGTGGGCGGCGTTGTAAAAAAAGGGCATACTGCGGCACTGACCCGCGCCAATGCGCAAAAGGCGGGCAAACATCACCCGGATCGCAAAGCCGTGAGAAACGATGGCCACGGTCTGCCCGCGGTGCGTGCGCAGGATGCGCCGCAGGGCGCGGAACATTCTGGTTGCCACAAAGTGCACGTCTTCACAGGCATTTGGCGCCCGAAAGTGAACAATATCCTTATGCCACGTCCGCATTGCGGCGGGGTCATACTCCAAGGCCTGATCGTAAGAAAGCCCCTCCCAATCGCCAAAGTCGATCTCGGCCAGGTCGGGGTCGGTCACGATCTCCATATCTCTGTGCCCTCTCACGCCCTCGGCGGTCTGACGGGCACGCTTTAGGGGGCTGGAATAGATCGCGTCAAAATGGATGTTGGCAAAGCCGTCGACCAGTGCAGCGGCCATCTCCCTGCCCGTTTCGTTCAGCTCCTGATCAGAGCTGGATCCATTAAAGCCACCGTAAATATTGGTATCGGTCTGTCCGTGACGGATCAGATACAGTGTGGTCATATCACACCTCCGGGATCTTACACGATATTTGGCTACGCCAAAGCCAAGTTAAGTATAGCATCATCCGCCTGCGGTGTCAATAAAAAACGGCAAATTTTGGCATTTTTTATTGCATTAAAAGCGCCTTGGGAAAGGCCTCGTCAACGATCACGTCATCCATATCGGAAAGCTGCCCCAAGCGGTTGAAAAACCGCTTGCCCACCTTGCTGCTGTCACACAGCAGCACCGTGCGCAAGGCGCGCCGCATCGCCACCCGTCGCAGGGCGGTCTCCTCCTCCGAGGCGTCGGTGATCTCGCCGCTCTCGTCCACACCCTGACTGGAGATAAAGGCGATGTCGGGGCACAAATTTTCCAACGTTGCCTCTGCCAGGCGCCCCACAAAGGCCATATTGCGCTTGACAAGATCTCCACCCGTACAGATCAAGCGGATCTTGCTGTCAGCCAGCACCTCCAGTGCCCTGTGGCTGTTGGTCACCACCGTCAGGTCGCGAAAGCGCGCAAGGTGGGGCAACAGGTGCTGTACCGTAGAGGAGCTATCCAAAAATACAGTCATCCCATCCCGCAAAAGCGTTGCCGCCCGCAAAGCGATCTCCTCCTTGGCCGCCGCGTGCTCCTGTCGGCGCAGCTCCAACGGCATATCCTCTCTCTTTAGCGTTACACCGCCGTAAACACGGCGCACCAATCCCTTTTGCTCCATGACCGCAAGGTCGCGGCGCACAGTCGCTTCGCTTGTATACAGCGCTGCCGCGATCTGGCCAATGCGCATAGCGGGCGTCTTGCCAAGCAGCTCCATGATCTGCTCTTGCCGTTCAATCTGAAGCATTTTTGCTCCTTTCCTGCAAAACTTTGCACAAAAATATGAAAGTTTGTCAATTTATCCGTCAACCCTTGACAAACCTTGCAAAATTCGTTATCCTTATGATAGCACAACGGCGCGCCTTTGGCAAGCCGATTTCCCTAAATATTTTTTAAAAAAGGATGGAAAAAGCACTATGGCAATCATCACCATTATCGGCTCGGGCATGATGGGCTCGGCCATGGCATTCCCCGCTTGCAAAAACGGCAACACCATTCGTCTTGTCGGCTCTCCCCTTGACCGCGCTATTATCGAGCACGGCCAGAAGACCCACGAGCACCTGACCCTGACCCACGACGTAAACGGCGTAAAGACCTGCTTTATGATGCCTGAGAACGTCACCTTCCACTACTACGAGGAGCTTGACGAGTGCATGAAGGGCGCAGACCTCCTGATCTGCGGCATTTCCTCCTTTGGTCTGCAGTGGTTCTGCGAGAACGTTGTTCCCCGCATCCCCGAGGAGCTGCCCGTTCTTTCTATCACCAAGGGCATGATCGACAACGGCGAGAACAAGGGCAACCTGATCTCCTACCCCGAGTACATGCTCAAGTTCACCGACAAGAATCTGAAGATCAACGCCGTCGGCGGCCCCTGCACCAGCTACGAGCTTGCCGATCTTGACCCCACCGAGGTCACCTTCTGCGGCCCCGATATGGAGCAGCTCCGTTGGATCCGCTCTCTGTTTGAGACCAGCTTCTACCACGTCAGCCTTTCCACCGACATCCGCGGCGTAGAGTGTGCCGTTGCACTGAAGAATGCTTACGCTTTGGGCGTTTCTTTGGCTATCGGCCTTTCCTACAAGCGCGAGGGTCGCGTATTCGAGCATTACAACTCTCAGGCAGCTCTCTTTGGTCAGGCTGCAAAGGAGATGTACCGTCTGCTGGATCTGTGCGACGGCAATGCCCAGAAGAACATCTTCCTTGGCGTTGGCGACCTGTACGTCACCGTTTTCGGTGGCCGCACCCGCAAGATCGGCACCCTGCTTGGCGAGGGCAAGAAGTTTGACGAGGCTATGGAGATCCTGAAGGGCGTGACCCTGGAGTCCATCGTCATCGCACGCCGCACTGCCGATGCCGTTATCCAGATGGTTGAGGCCGGCCGCGCAAAGGCAGAGGACTTCCCCCTGCTGTACCACATCCGCGAGCTGCTTGTTGACAATGCCGACGTCAACGTACCGTGGAGCAAGTTTGAGACCGAGACCATTCGCTGATAAAGGATGCAATGGGGAAAACTTTTGTAAAAGTTTTCCCCAAGCCCCTTTCAAAAATCTCACAAAAGATATCAAAAACCGTGCAAAAGCATTGCTTTTGCACGGTTTTTTATATACGTGTGCGAGTTTTGTGACACAAAGCACTTTTGTGAGGGGGCGCACCTGTTGCGATCGGTGCCGTCAAATTGGAGTTTATGGGGGAGAAACCCTCTGTGTCACGTTGTCGCTTGCGACAACAACCACCATCTCCCAAAGGGCGATACTTCTTGTTTCATCGGTGTTTGATAATAGGCTCCCCCTCTGGGGGAGCTGGCGCCGTAGGCGTCTGAGAGGGCGAGATAGACTCCAATTTGGCGCTTCTTTTACCAACGGGCGACCTCAGGTCGCCCCTACGGTGTAGGCAGTCCGCGATTCACAATGCGGCTACGCGCTTTGAACGCACAAACTTGTAGGGGAGGGGTCACCCCTCCCGCATCCGCGACCAACAAACCGTCTATTACCAACGCACTCTTTTGCGTCATCCTGAGGTTTTCAACAAAGAAAACCGAAGGATCTCGAAAACGGCAACAAAGCCGTTTTCGCGGTGTGTAACGGATTTTATCCCAACCTATTCGTGAGGAAAAGTTACTTTGTGTTTCGTAAAAGTTGGGTGCAACCTTTTAACATACCGCCTCGCCCGCTTTGTTGCGGGCTCGGAGATCCTCACGGGGCGGCCCTGTTGCCGCCCTCAGGATGACGCTTGTGCGGTGCGTTGCGGTAGCTGCTTTGCTCCATCCCCCCCGACAAATCAAAATTCACACGATCATTCCGTCCGTGCAATCCCCCATTGCAAAAGCTTTTGAAAGGGGGTGCGGGGGAGGACTTTTGGCAAAAGTCCTCCCCCGCCTCTCATCGCACTCGCATCTCCACCCCGAACGCCTCAAACCAAGCGTCAAGCTGCACAAGCCAAGCGATCAGCTGCGGCCGCGCCATCAGCTGGCCAAACCACGTGCTGTTTTCTCCCTCCAGCATAGCAGAAAGGCGGCGGCGATCCAGATAGTTTGTCAAAAAGCCGCCCTTTTGCAGCCTCTCTTCCAGCATTTTTCGCACCAACTCTTCGTAGGCGGGGTTGTGGGTCTTTGGATAAGGGCTCTTTTTGCGCCACAGCACCCGAGGCGGCAGATAGCCCTCCATCGCGCGGCGCAACAGCCCTTTTTCCACCCCGCCCGCGTACTTAATGGCCCACGGCAGGTTAAACACATACTCCAAAATGCGGTGATCGGCAAAGGGCACGCGCACCTCTACGGCGCTGTGCATACTCATTCTATCCTTGCGTGCCAACAGGTTGGTCATAAAATAGCGCGTAGAGAGCCAGGTGGCCACCCGCGCAGTGCGGTCGGCTCCATCTTCCCCTAGCAAGGTGGGGCAATCCGCCACGCTTTTTTGATAGATCTCGCGCAAAAATGCCATACCCTCGGCAGGGCGCACCAAGCTCTCGTCAAAAAGCGATGCGCGTGAGCTTGGATCGTGCAACCACGGAAAGAACGCGCGATGCAGCATCTCGGGGCGGTAAAACCACGGATAACCGCCAAAGATTTCGTCGGAGCATTCACCGGAAAGCAGCACCGTATGCCTTTTTTTGATACACTTGCAGTAATACAAGAGCGACGAATCAATATCGGCCTGCCCCGGCAGGTCCCGCGCCAACGTGGCGGGAATCAGATGCTCTGTCACCGCCTTGGTGGGGGCAGTCAGCACCGTATGCGCGGTACCAAGCTCCTCTGCCAGCTGAGCGGCATAGGCATCGTCGCCCTGTGGCTGAAACAGTGTTGCCTTAAAATTTTCCTTGTTCCCCTCATATTCAAAGGAATAGGTGGAAAGCGTGATCCCGTCCTTTGCCAAGTGCCTTGCCGCCACCGCCGTAATGGCCGAAGAGTCAAGCCCCCCCGAAAGCAGCACCGCCAACGGCACGTCGCTTTGCAGCTGCCGTCGCACGGCATCGCAAAACAGCTCGCGTACGTTGAAAGCTGCCGTTTGCTCATCATCCCGGCACTCTTTTGCCTCAAGCTGCCAATAGGGCCAAGCAAAAAAGCCGGCTTCGCTTATCTTGGCAGCGTGGGCGGGCAACAGCTCTTCTATCCCGCAGAACACACCGCTGCCCGGCAGTGTTACAGGCGCCAAATACAGCAACTGCCACAGACCCTCTCGGTCGATCGCAGGCCGAATGTCACTGTGGGCAAAAAGCCCCTTGATCTCTGAGGAAAAATAGAAATTACCCCCTTGACGGGTATAGAAAAACGGCTTTACTCCAAGGCGGTCACGGGCAAAAAAGACCTGCTCTTTTTGGGGATCGTGTACGGCAAAGGCAAAAATACCGTTGAGGTGACCCGGGCAATCCTCGCCGTAGAAAATATAGCTCCACAGCACCACCTCGGTGTCGCACGCGGTGCGGAATTCCGCCCCCTTTGCCGACAGCTCACGCCGCAGCTCGGCGGCGTTATAGATCTCTCCGTTGTAAACGATGGTGTACCACGCGCCGCCCCAATAGGCACGCATGGGCTGGGTACCGTTTGCGGGATCCATCACCGCAAGGCGGTTGTGAAAAAATCCCACACCCGGCGCAAAAAACGCACCGCTTGCATCAGGGCCCCGATGCCGCAGCCGCTCACCCGCCGCACCGATCTCAGCGCCGTTTACGGCGCTTTTCTCTTTCAAATTGATCCAACCGTTGATCGAACACATAAAGCCTCACCTCGCTATCAAGGTATGAGCAAGCCGCCCAAACGGTGCATAAACTGACAGCAAAGGAGGTGGAGCCGTGTATTCCATCGAACAAGGAGCCAAGCGCTCCTCCCGTCTGATCGCCGCCTTTGGCGCCGGTGCGCTCTGCGCGCTGGTGATCCCAAAGGCGCTTTTCTGCATCCTTGGCATGGGGCTACTGCTTGGGAGCGCCTACCTACTCTCTAAACACTGAATAAGGAGTTCTGCTATGAAGATCGTACTGATGAGATCCCCCGGCTTTCTTGCGCCCATTCTCCGCCGCATCTTTGGGGTGAAGAAGAAATAAGAAAGCGCGCCCCGATGGGGCGCGCTTTCTTTCCTTGCACGTCAACAAATATTGACGTTTTTCTTATTGGGGTGTGTTGTTGTAAAACTGCCCTGCTTGAGGCGGTCTCACGCCCGAAGTGGGTCGTCTGGTTATCATTTTGTTGTATACAGCACCCACTTGATTGCAAACGTCAAAGAGCTTATGATAGGCCACCAAAGAGCCCAATGCGCAAAGGAGAGCGCCCACCAAGTACCAAAGCAAAAACGTTGTACCGTCAAAATTCAACTGCTTCATACCTCTTCTCACGGCGGCATTGCTCACGCGATCCGAAACCGCATACCACCAATAAATAGAATACAAGCCACAGGTCAGCACCGACAGCAAAATATAAGAAGCCAAGCCAGCCGTTTGCTTGCCGTCACCTTTACACATTGCGTTAACATCCTCTGCCAAGGAATGAACGAGAAATAGTGAATAGATTCCGCAAGTAAAAAAGCCCAATAAAATATCTATCACGCTTCTGTTTGTTTTTACTTGTCTCATTTTGTTCCTCCTCAAATTGATTTATACAAACCCGAAGTCATTCGGAGTTTTGCCAAAAATAGCGCCAAGCATCCGCCCGACCAGACCGTTCTGCGGCTCAAATACCACAACGTCATTGACAGATGCATACATACGCCAAATGTAAATACCCACCATCAGCATTGCTCCGCCTATCGTCCAGACACGGAGTTCTTTTTCTTTCCTTTTCCACACAAGCAACAAATATACCACCGCATACGGAAGTAATGCGATCCAAAGCGGATGATAAGCAAAGGCGGATTCAAAATCTAACCGAGCGGCGCTGATGCAAGCGCGTGTCATACCACACCCCGGGCAGGAAATTCCCAATATCCATTTAATGGGGCATGTGCAGCCGAAGGCAAACAAAGCAGCATACAGCAGTGCAACAAGCATCACCGCTCCCAAAGCTCGCATTCTTTTTGATTCAAACACTGTCACACCTTATTATCCTCTGCCCTCACACACAACTTTTGATGATATTTTTAACTCATTAAATTAATATTAACACATTATAAACTCATTGTCAATACTTTTAGTTAAAAATGCTATAATGTTTTTGAGAGGTGATGATATGGATTTCGGAACAAAAATTCGCAATACCCGAGAGGATCTTGATCTGTCTCAACGGGACATGGCCAAGCTGATCCCTATGAATCAATCCAACTATTCCAAGATTGAGCGTGGCGTACAGGAGCCCAGCATGGAGCAGCTGCGCCGCATTTGCCAGATCTTAAAGCTTGACCCTCGTTATCTTTTGGAACTGGGCGAGTTTGAAATGCTCACCGCCGATGATGTAAAGCTCCTCCACGATACCAAGCAATTCATCAAGGAGCACAGCAAATAAGACCGACACGCTCGTGACGGTCTTTTTTTACACAACAAGCGCGATAAAAATTCCGCAGGATCCTAAAATTGCTATGACTTACCGCCCCTGTGTCATCCTGAGCGGAGCAAACAGCACGGTGTGCTGTTGCGCAGTCGAACGAGGAAAAACGTGCAACAAATTGCGCGTTTTTGCGAGCAAAATGCGTTAGCATTTTGGGATCTTGTATAGAGGCTTGCAGGCTCTGCCCATCAGTCACTTTTATCAAAGGGTCGCTTCTACTTATCGTAGAAATTCGGCAAAGACCTTGACTTTCCTCTCCTTCCATTTTATAATAAAATCAATCCCTCGAAAGGAGCCTTTACAATGTCTGTTGCCAACAATAAATTCGGTATGTTTATCCACTGGGGCCTTTACGGCGCCACCGGCGTGCAGGATCAGGTCTTTGCCCGCATGGACTGGCCAAGAGAAAAATACGAGGCCCTGATGCATTCCTTTAACCCTGTAAAATACGATCCCGAAAAATGGGTGCTTCTGGCAAAAGAAGCGGGGATGGAATACATCTGCTTTACCACCAAGCACCACGACGGCTTTTGTATGTGGGACACCGCCTACACCGATTATAAGATCACCAATACGCCCTATGGAAAGGACGTGCTGAAAATGCTGGCCGATGCCTGCCAAAAGCACGGTATGAAGCTTTCCTTCTACTATTCCTGCCCCGACTGGCATCACCCCAACGGCTATAACCCCGCCAGCACGCACCAGTGGAAGGCTCACACCGAAAACGGCATCGACCACGCCCCCTATTTAGAATATGTACGCGGGCAGGTGCGCGAGCTTTGCACCAACTACGGCCCGCTCTACACCTTCTTTTGGGACATCCCCCCCAAGATCAAGGATCCCTCGTTCAACGAGATGATCCGCGAGCTGCAGCCCGGCATCTTTATCAACGACCGCGGCTATGACCTGGGCGATTTTTCCACCCCCGAGCGGGAATATCAGGCCGCCGACGGCTCTCGCTTTACCCGTATGACCGAAGCCTGCAATTCCCTTGGCGAGCAGAGCTGGGGCTACCGCGTGAACGAGGATTTTTATTCTATGCGCCATCTGACCTCCTCCATCGACCGTATGATGGCTATGGGCGCCAGTTATCTGCTGAACGTCGGCCCCAACGGAGAGGGCGAGATCACCGCAGAATACGCCTCTCGCCTTGCCCGCATCGGCAACTGGTACAACCGTATGGAGGGTGCGCTGGTGGGTCACGAGGCCGATGATTTCAACTACAAGATCAAGGCCAACAAGGCCATTGTCACAAAGAAAAACGGAAAGAGCTATTTCCATTTTTACGAGGGGCTCCGATCCTCCTCAGTGGCACTGCAATACTTCCCCAAAATGCCGAGAAGCGTCCGCCTGCTCAACACGGGCAAGTCTCTCTCCTTTGCCTTTGATCTGCTGCCCGAGTATTTTTCCAACGGTCAGGCACAGCCCTTTTTGCACATCACGGGCGTCCCCGTGGACGATCTTGCAAACGAAGCGATCGTGATCGAAATTGAATGGTGAGGTAAAAAAGATGAAAAGATCCGAGATCAACGCCGCCATCAAATGGGCGGAAAATATGTGTAACGAGCATCATATCACGCTCCCCGATTTTGCAAGATTTTCGCCCGACGGTCACGAATTTTCGCAACCGTATCGCCAAAATCTTGTCAAAACCATGCTGGGCTGGGACGTGACCGACTTTGGCTCGGGTGAATTTGAGCGCTGCGGCGCGGTGCTGTTTACCGTGCGTAACGGCTGCGTTCATCAGCCCCACGTGGGCACGCCCTATGCCGAAAAATACATCTTTTTAAAGGATGGCTGCGAGCAGGAGATCCCCCTGCACTATCACGTGGAAAAGACCGAGGATATCATCAACCGCGCGGGTGGCGTGTTCTGCTGTCAGCTTGCCCTGCAGGGCAAGGACGGAAAGCCCGACCTGACAAAGCCCGTTCGCGTTTTACGTGACGGCAGCTATTACGATGCCGCCCCCGGCGAGATCATTGAGATCACCACGGGCAACAGCATCACGTTGGAGCCCGGCGTTTATCACCGCTTTTTTGCCAAGACCGGCTGCGGCGATCTGCTGATCGGCGAGGTCTCCAAGATCAACGACGATAACACCGATAACGTGTTTGCCGTTGTGCGCGAGCGTTTTTGCGCCGTGGAGGAGGACGAGCCAAGGCACCGCCTGCTGGTCAACGAATATCCTTCCGTATAAAATAAGGGGCGTCTGCAAAGCAGATGCCCCTTATTTTTTGAAATTTCGATAGATCTCAAAGGCCTTAACACGCGCGTTTTCCACACGCTCACCAAGGTCGGTCAGGCTCTCGTTATCCGCCAACAGCAGCTTGCACTCTCGCTGATAGGCTTCGCAAGCGGCAAAATCATCCACGTAAATAAAATTCACGTAAGCCTCGTGACACCAGTGATTGCGCTTGTTTTTCATTCGCAGCAAAAAATCATAGTCAGCGGTCGAGATAAACGGGCGCCCGTCAGACTCATCCAGCTCACGCAAGGCGATCAGCACCTGTCCTAAGCTGTCGCGACGTACCGCCTCATAATTTTTTTCAAAATCGCCCTTTGCCAAAATGGCATAGATCATTTTGATCTCTTCCTCGATGTGCTGACAGTGCATCACGGTCTCCCCCACCAGGGTATGAAACTCGGTCAGGGTCATAAAGACACCCCGTCGTTGGATTCCACAATAAAAAGTCCGCCCTTTTTCACTGCGATAAAGGCGCAGTTCCCCGTCAGCTCGTTGCTGACGGCGTACTGATGCGTGCGGCGAAGCTTGGCCTTTTTCAAAGGATATTTTACGCCGTCTATTTCCACGCCCTTGACCACGGGATCGGCGGCGATCAGCGACAGATACCGATACGCGCCGCGCGGGATCAGAGTGCTGTTATTGCGAATAAAGCGTACACGGTTGCGTCCATCGGTGATCACGCAATGCGCCTGCAACACCTCTAGATGCTCTAAGATCGCCACGTTAGAAAGGGTATGATCCAATCTGCCCGAAAGACCGCCCACGATCACAATATCTCGTGCGCCCTTAGAAAGCGCCAGATCCACTGCAAGCTGCGTGTCTGTCAGATCCTTTTCTGCGGGCACGCGGATGACCTCCACGCCCTTAGGAATATTTTTCTCACCAAGAGAATCAAAATCTCCAAGCAAGATCGTGGGCTTTTCGCCAAGCGCCTTGGCATTGTTCCAGCCGCTGTCGGCCGCAATGACCAGATCGTCTCCCTTGGGATGCTCGGTGATGTTGTCGGGGAAGATCTCGCCCCCCGTGTATATGTAGGCTCGCATTATTTTTTGCTCCAATCGTGCTTGTTTTTCAAGGCGTCAAACATACTCACAAAGCTGTCGTGACGGCTTTTGGCGATCTCGCCCGCCCGCACTGCCGCAAGGATCGCGCACCCCTCCTCGCGGGTATGGGTGCATTTTTTATAGCGGCATTCGCCGATGTAAGGCTCAAACTCGCGCATCGTGCCCGCCACGTCATCGCGGCCAAAAAAGTCAAAGCGCACAAAATCCAACATACTAAAGCCGGGGGTGTCGGCAACAAAGCCCCCCTCCATAGCGTACAGCTCCACGCGGCGCGTGGTGTGCTTGCCGCGCTCGATACGCGCACTGATCTCACCCGTCTGCAAGGAAAGCGACGGAAACAGAGCATTGAGCAGCGTAGACTTTCCAACACCAGAGGCACCTGCAAAGGCAGCCGTTTTACCTGCAAGATTTTTGTGCAGATAATCGCGTAGCGCATCCACGCCCTCGCCGCCCTCGGCAGACAGTGAAAATGCAGAAAATCCTGCAACGGTATAGGTTTTTTGTAACATTTCGGCATATTCAGGATCGATATCGCGCTTGCCGATCACGATCACGGGCTCGATCCCGTTGTACTCGGCGATCGAGATCAGCTTGTCCACCGTTTCCAGTGCGGGGGCGGGGTGCGCCGCCGCAAAGGTGATAAACAACAGATCCAAGTTGGCCATCGGCGGGCGGATCAGCGCGTTTTTGCGGGGCAAGATCTCCTCGATCACAATGCCTCCGCCATCGGCCGAGGGCACGGGACGGCCGTTCTCATCCTTTGCAAGCGAGGCCTCGTCAAAGGAGACCCGCACAAGATCGCCCACAAGGGGCGTCAGCCCCGCGTGGCGGAAATTACCCTTGGCGCGGCTTTTTACGCATTGTCCCGAAAGCGGCGTGTTTCCGGGCTCCAGCGCGATCTCATAAAGACCGCCCACCCCGCGTATCAGCCTTCCCTTTTCCTCATATTGCATAGCTTTCTTTCCTGTTCTTAAAAAATAAAGGCAAAGACCGTATCCAAAAGCCCAAGGCAAAACAACACCGTGACCGTAACCGTCAAAAGCCCCAATGCAGCGATCAGATTGGCGATCAACAGCCGCCTTATACTGCTTTTTTGCTTTTTTTCTTGCTTTTGTCTTGACTTTTTCAACAACCTCAAGCACCTCCCACCTTCATAGTGAAAACTGCTTTTATTCTACCCGTTATGGGGGTAATTATCCTTCCTTCTCGGCGGTTTCCTTGCGGAGCTGGCCGCAAGAGGCGTTGATATCGGCACCCAAGGTACGGCGCACCGTGGCACGGATACCGTTTTTCTCCAAAACCGCAGCAAACGCCGAAACACCCTTGTTCCCCGTCCGCTTAAAGCCGGTTTCGGCCACCTCGTTCACAGGGATCAGATTAACGTGAATGGGCATAGTCTCGGTACGGGTGCGCAGACTGCGGTTCAGCACCGTGGCAAGTCGCTGCGCCGCCTCGACACTATCGTTTTTCCCGGAGATCAGTGTATATTCAAAAGAAATGCGCCGCCCGGTTTTTTTAAAGTAACGACGGCAGGTCTCAAGCAACGTGGCAACGTTGTACTTGCGGTTGACCGGCATAATGGCCGAGCGCGTTTCGTCATCTGCGGCGTGCAGCGAGATCGACAGCGTGATGGGCAGCTCCAGCTCCGAGAGACGGTCGATGCGGTCGCAAAGGCCGCAGGTGGAAAGCGAAATGTGGCGATATCCGATATTCAACCCCTCGGGGCGGTTGACAAGATCCAAAAAGCGCACCACCGCGTCAAAGTTATCCAGTGGCTCGCCAATACCCATCATCACCACACCGCCAATGCTCTCACCGCTATCCTTACCTGCGGCGATCACCTGACCAAGGATCTCACCCGCAGTGAGATTTCGCACCTTGCCGCCAATGGTAGAGGCGCAAAATTTGCACCCCATATTGCAGCCTACCTGGCTGGAAATGCAGATGGTGGTGCCATGCTCATAGTGCATGACCACGCTTTCTACGCAGTTACCGTCGGCAAGCTCAAACAGATACTTGATGGTGCCGTCCAAGGCCGAGACCAGCTTGCGCTTAACGTGAGGCAAATGATAATAGGCCACCTCTGCAAGCTTTGCGCGGGTCACCTTGCCCACGTTGGTCATCTCATCGGGCGAGAGGCCCTTATGTAATTGCGGAAAGATCTGCGCGGCGCGATATTTCGGCTCGCCAAGCGAGACAAGAAGCGCTTCCAATTCTTTGGGAGTCAGCGCCAGCAATTCCAATTTTTCTTCCATACGTATATCCTTTTTTAAAACCTTTTGCAAAGCTTGGCCACAAAAAAGCCATCGGTACCGTGGGTGTCGGGTGCAAGCGTCAGCATCCCGTCTGCATGTAGATCGCCCACCTCAAAGGGCGACAGTACAAAGTCTGTATGCACCTTTAAAAAGGCATTGATCTGCTCCTCATTTTCTTCGGGAAGCAACGTGCAGGTCGAATAGACCAGCGTACCGCCTTCCTTTACCAGACGCGCGGCATTGTTCAAAATAGCGGCCTGGATCGGCACAAGCCCCGCCGCCTGCGAGAAGTCCTTATAGCGGATATCGGGCTTTTTGGCAAGCACACCGTAGCCGGAGCAGGGCACGTCGCAGATCACGCGATCAAACAGTCCCAGGTCCTTGGGATCGGCGGCGCGTGCGTCACCGGCGGCAGCAGTAATGCAGGAAAGCCCCAGTGCTTCGGCGCCGCGGCGGATCAGCGAGATCTTGTTTTCGTGCAGATCAAAGCTTTTGATCTCGCCCTTATCACCCATGCAAAGTGCGGCGCCAAAGGATTTGGATCCGGGGGCAGAGCAAAGATCCAGCACGCGGTCGCCTGCGGTGGCGCCAAGCGCCTCCACGCAGATCTGCGAGGCCTCGTCCTGCACAAAGCAATCCCCTGCCGAAAGCGCAGCATTTACTGCAGAAAGATCGGAAAAACGCACCCCGTTGGGGGCCATATCGGTGGGAACGCCACCAAATGCATCAATAAATTCCGCTCTGGTACGGCGCAGCGTGTTCACCCGCACCGTTACACCGCTTTGGTTTTCAAAAGCGGCAAGGATCGCCTCGGCACGGTCAAGACCGTAGGCTCTAACAAACGCCTCGGCCAAAGCCTCCGGCACGGAATAGCGCACCGACAGATAGTGCAGCGGCTCAGAGGTGGCATCGGGATAGCGCACCGTCTTTCCCTTTCGGCAAAAGCTGCGCAAAATGGCATTGACAAAGCCCTTGCTGCGCTTGGGCGTCATTTCCACCGCCTCGTCAATGGCAGCATGATCGGGAATGCGGTCAAAATACAACAGCTGCGCAAGGCCAAGACGCAGGATCTGCCGCACCTGCCGCTCGATGGCGGAGGGGGCGATGCTGGCAAGGCCGTCAATGATATGATCCAACGTGATGCGATGCTCTGTCACGCTGTAAAAAAGTGCGGTGCAAAGTGCTTTATCTGCACCCGTCAGGCCACTTTCGCGCTTCAGGGCGCTGTCAAGCGACAGGTTGGCATACTGTCCTGCCGCCTCACACCGCAATAAAATATCCAAAGCCAAAGCTCGTGCAGTTTTTGTCATCAGTCTCTCCTTGAATAGCGACCTGCGATCAGCACAAGGCGCAATAAGCTAAGCAAGCCGACCGCAAGAGCCGCCACATAGGTCATTGCCGCGGCAGAAAGCACCTTTTTGGCTCCCTTCAGCTGACTTTCGTTCATCGTGCCCGATCCTGAAAGGCAACGTATGGCGCGGCGGCTTGCGTTAAACTCGACCGGCAGCGTGACCAGCTGAAAAAACACCGACAGTGAAAATGCCGCAATACCTGCCAGCATCAGCCAATCGGCATAAGGGCCGATACCCGCCAGCAAAAGTCCGATCAAAAACAGGGGCATCGCCAACTGAGAGCCCACGTTGCAAACAGGCACCAACACAATGCGGAATTTCAGCGGCACATAGCTTTTGGCATCCTGCAGGGCGTGTCCCGCCTCGTGAGCGGCCACGCCAACGGCAGCCACGTTATTGCCGTGATACACGCCCTCGGACAAGCGCAGCACCTTGTGACGCGGGTCATAATGATCCGAAAGGTGGCCACGCACCATTTCAACAGGGACATGCTGCAATCCGTTGGCATCCAGGATCCTGCGCGCTACGCCGGCGCCGGTCATATAATTGGGCAAAAACGCCTGTGAATAGCGGTGAAAGGACGACTGCACCTTGTACTGTGCCCACATCGTAAAAAGAAAGCCGGGGATCACGATCAGCAGCGTCCAGTCAAACCAAAACAAACCAAACAAGAGTATGGTACTCCTTTCTTATCCAAGCAGATCTCCTACCGACAGCCGCCGCCCTCGGATATAATCAGCGGCGCTCATACGTCCCTTGCCCTCGGGCAGCAGACGCAAAATATCAAGTGTGGTACCGTTGCCGCAGGCCACGGTCACCATCCCGTTAAGGGCGATCACGGTGCCGGGGGCGGCAGCAGTCCTTCCCTCTCCAACGCGCGTTTCGATCACCTTCAGCATCTTGCCGTCAGGGGTGCGGGTAAAGGACAGCGGAATGGGAGAAAGACCGCGCACACGGTCGTGCACCGCGCGGGCTTCCACGCCGAAATCAAGCAGGCAGTCCGCCTTTTCGATCTTGGCCGCATAGGTAGCCAGTGCGTCATCCTGCACCGTAGCCGTCAATGTCCCCGCGCGCAAGCGCGCAAGGGTCTCCAGCAGCGCCTCGGCGCCTGCGGCACCCAAGCGATCGTGGATATCTTCAAAATTATCATTCTCGCCAATGGGCACACGCACGGTCACTAGCATATCGCCGGTATCCAGCCCCTCGGCCATCTGCATCGTTGTAATGCCCGTTTCGGTCTTGCCGTCGATGATGGCACGTTGCATCGGTGCCGCACCGCGGTACTCGGGCAGCAGCGAGCCGTGAACGTTGATGCACCCGTGCTCAGGGAGCTCCAAAACAGACTTGGGAAGGATCTTGCCGTAAGCCACCACCACGATCACGTCGGGAGCCAGCGCCGCCAGCTCTGCATCAAAAGCACCGTTTCTCAACGTCTGCGGCTGATATACGGGCAGCCCTTGCTCTAATGCATAAACCTTAACAGGGGGCGGGCAGAGCTCATAGCCACGTCCCTTGGGCTTGTCGGGCTGGGTCACAACACCCACGATCTCCTCGCCTGCCTCTACCAATGCCTTCAGCGTAAACAGGGCAAAATCGGGGGTCCCCATAAACAGGATACGCACGGTCAATCTCCCTCCATATTGGTGGCACGGTCGACGTACAGCTTGCCATCCAGATGATCCAGCTCGTGACAAAAGGCACGAGCCAGCAGATCCGAGCCGCTCATTTCAAACAGCTCTCCCTTGCGATTCATAGCGCGAACGGTCACGTGCTTGGGGCGCTTGACCGTACCGCGGCGGTTGGGCACGGACAGGCAGCCCTCGGGGCCCACCTGCTCGCCCGCAGTGGCAATGATCTCGGGGTTGATCAGCTCGATCACATCCCCCTCCTCTACCTCAATCACCACAATGCGGCGCAAAATGCCCACCTGCGGTGCAGCAAGGCCAACGCCGTCGGCGGCGCGCATCGTTTCGGTCATATCGTCAAGCAGGGTCAGCAGACGGGGTGTGATCTCCTCTACGGGGCGGCAGACCTTGCGCAAGCAATCGTCTCCCACCGTACGAATCTTCAGTTTTGCCATAATTGGTCTCTCCTTGGTTTAGTTTTCCCACCATAGGGCATTTTATAAGATTTTAAAGATTGGAAGGGTTAAAATCCACCGACAGCATCGGTGTGCCGTTGCCCTGCCGCTGAAAAGCGATCAGCAGGTCGGCAAACAACGCGCGCGAGCGCTTGTTTAATACACATTTCAGCACCATACGCATACGGTATTGACCGTCGGCGCGGTAAACGGGCGCCTCAAAGGGGCCAAAGGCCACGATCTTGACGTCACTGTAGGCAGAAGCAAGGCGCGCCATCAGCTCATCGGAAAGCGCGCGGGCTGCCATCAGTAGCTCTCTCTCGTCCTTGTGAGAAAGGGTCAACAGCGCAATGTCGCAAAAGGGCGGAAACAGCAAAAGCTTGCGCAGCTTGATCTCCCTTTGATAAAAGGTCTCGTAATCCTGACTGCACGCAAGGCGGATCACCTCGTGATCGGGGTTGCAGGTCTGGATCACGGCAGTGCCCCGCTTGCCCGCGCGGCCCGCACGGCCAATGACCTGCGTCAGCATAGAAAAGGTGCGCTCGCCCGCACGGTAATCATCCAGATACAGCGACGAGTCTGCCATCAGCACACCCACCAGCGTAACGTCGGGAAAATCGTGACCCTTGGTTACCATTTGCGTGCCAAGCAGCACGTCGGCCTCGTGCCGACGGAAGGCGCCAAGTAGCTCATCATAAGAAAAACGGGTGCTTGTGGTATCGGTATCCATACGTAAAATGCCGCTTTTGGGAAGCAGCTCGCCAAGCTCCTGCTCCACGCGCTGTGTACCGTAGCCAAGCCGCGCCAAATGCTCCGAGCCGCAGGAGGGGCAGACCTTTGGCAAGGGCTGACGCCTGCCGCAAAAATGGCAGACCAGATATCCCTCGTCATAGGAATTCTTTTTGGTATGATAGGTCAGCGACACGCTGCAGGAGGGGCAAGTCACCGCCTCACCGCAGGAGCGACAGGAGACCACGTGGTTATAGCCGCGACGGTTTAAAAACAGGATCGCCTGATCCCCCGCCTCTACGTTTTTGCGCAAAGCCTCGGTCAGCTGTCTCCCAATGGGAGACAGATTCCCCTCTCCCGCCTCGCCGCGCATATCCGCCACCTGCACCTCGGGCAGCACTGCGCCCGCGTGGCGCTCGGTCAGCGTCAGCAGCGTATAGCGTCCCTCTTTAGCGCGCTTATAGCTTTCCAGCGACGGGGTCGCCGAGCAAAGCAGCATCAAGGCCCTATTCCGGGCACAGCGATAGCGAGCCACGTCACGGGCGTGATATTTGGGATTCATATCGGATTTATAGGTATGCTCGTGCTCCTCATCCAGCACGATAAGGCCAAGATGTTTGACAGGCGCAAACACGGCAGAGCGCGTGCCCACCACCACGTCGGCCTCCCCCGACAAAATACGGTGATACGCATCCATACGCTCGCCCGCATTTAAGGCGGAGTGCATCACCGCCACGCGGTTGCCGTAACGCGAGCAAAAGATCGAGAGGGATTGCGGCGTCAGCGCGATCTCGGGCAGCAGCACGATCACGCCGCGCCCGCGCGCCAGCATACTGTCGATGGCACGCAGCATCACGCAGGTCTTTCCACTGCCCGTGATACCGTGCAGCAGGATACCGTGGGGCTCGCCGTCGGCGGCCAATCGCTCGATCTCATCAAAGGCCGTTTGCTGTCCCGCATTCAATACGATCTCCTGCGGATCGGCCTTATTGGCGGTCACGGCATAGGGGTTGCGATAATTGCGCTCGGCACGGGATACGATCAGCCCATTTTTTAACAATGCGTCGGTCTGCTGCTTAGAGCAGCCCTTATCCCGCAGCTCGTCTGCGGTGCGTTCGCCTGCGGCGATCAGCGAAAGTGCCGTTCGTTGCTTGTCGCCAAGGCGAGGCTTTTTCAAGCTCCCTTCGATCAGTGCATCCGCCACATCAGGCGCAACCGCCAGCGAAAAGATCATGGTCTCACGCGGGGCCATTGCCGCCTTTTCTGCCAACACACGTTTGACAAGACCGATGCGGCAAAGATGTGCCAGATTTTTTTCGGTCTCGGGCCCAAAGCGGCTCTTCAAGCCGTCGGCACCCACCTCTCCCACCTTTTCCAGGTGCGAAAGAAGAAAGGCCTCGGCCGCATTCAACCGCCGCACGTCACCCACGGGCTTTTCGGTGCGGTGATAGCGCTCGGCAAGCCCGGAAAGCGTGCCGGACGGGATCATTGCGTGCACTGCATCCCCTGTGCTACACAAGGTCTGCTCTCGCAAAAAGCACACAAGCCCCAGCATTTCCTCCGAAAGTGAAATGCGAGGCGTTGAGACCGATATCACAGGCTTGATGCCCGCCAGGGTATGATCGCGCTCGGTATCTCGGATCACCAGCCCCATACGGCGGCGGTTTCCACCGCCAAAGGGGACGGTCACAAAACAGCCCGGGCGCAGATCCTCGCTGATCTCCTCGGGTACGCTGTAATCGTATTCACGATCAAGAAAAAAGGGGGCGTCCAGCAGTCTGACCTTTACATAGCGCTCCTGCATTGGATGTCCCCCCTTTCTTTTTTAGGTTTGCGTGGTGCCCGATCAGTCCTCGGGCAGGGTCTCTTCCTCTTCTTCAACAGCCTCGGGGCAATCCACGATGGCATACTCTCCGTTGTTGATGCGGTTGATGGCATTTTTTACGGCCTTTTCGTTGGCAAGAGTGGGATCGATGAGAGAGGCGATGGTAGAGCCGCCCTCCTTAGAGCCGGTCAAGGCACTCTCGGCAGCAACGCGCTGCTTTACGTACTCGTCGGTGATCAGGCGAGCGCACTTTGCAGTGGCGATCGCCAGCTGATAACGGTTGTAATTGCCCTTGGTCAGTTCCTGAATGGTGGGGTAGATCATAATTGGTTCTCCTTTTATCGTAAATATGTATTTTTAATCAAAATAAGCCTTCGCAACGTCGGGATTATGGGCAGTGGAAAACTGCTCGGCATATACGATCCTGCGAATGATCTCGGCGGCCTCGGCAGCCTGATTATCGTAATTGTAGACCACGTAGTCATAGTTGTTTACGCGGGCGACCTCGTTACGGGCCTGCGCCATACGCTCGCGGATGACCTCCTCGGTCTCGGTACCGCGGCCGCGCAAGCGGGCCTCCAGCACAGCGCCTGAGGGGGGCAACAGCATAATGGTAACGGCATCGGGATACTTGCGCTTGACGTTTGCGGCGCCCTCTACCTCGATCTCAAGGATCAGGTTGCAGCCGCTGGCCAGCACCTCCTCGGCCTCTTTTTTGGGAGTGCCGTAATAGTTGCCGCAGTACTCGGTATATTCCAGCATCTCATCTCTGGACAAACGCTCGATAAACGCCTCGCGAGTCAGGAAATGATAGTTCACGCCGTTTACCTCACCGGGGCGGGGTGCGCGCGTGGTGGCAGAGACCGAGCAACGGTAGCTATCCTCCTTCAGCAGGTGAGACAGCACGGTCCCTTTTCCGCTGCCGGCAGGGCCGGACACCACGATCAGCAATCCTTTTTTCTTGTTTTCCATAGTAAGCCAAGAACGCATCAAGCGTCCTCTTCCTCCTCGTCGGTATCATTCAGCTCGTCATTTTCAAGTCGGCCCGCAATGGTCTCTGCCTGAATGGCAGAAAGGATCACGTGCTCGCTGTCGGTAATGATCACGGCGCGCGTGCGGCGTCCGCAGGTCACGTCAATGGTGCGTCCGCTGTCCTTTGCATCCTGAATCAGACGCTTGATAGGGGCAGATTCGGGGCTGACCAAAGCGACCATACGGTCAATAGCCACCATATTGCCAAAGCCGATGTTGATAAATTTCATTACTATCACCTCGTGTTGCAAGATAAACGATAGATATACAGGATATATTATAATACAAAAAAACGTATTTGTCAACGCGAAAAAAGCACTTCTTTTTGAATTTTTTGCGTCTTTTTCAAGAAAATACAAAAACCCTCTTGAAAAGCGCGACAAAATATAGTATAATAAAGTGTAAACTATGCGGCGGACGGCAAAACCGCCCCGCAAACAGACAGAGTTCTATTTTGGAGGATAAACAAAATGGTAGTAGCAGGCGATTTTAAAAACGGTATCACCTTTGACGACGGCCAGGGCAACGTTCTGCAGGTCGTAGAGTTCCAGCACGTTAAGCCCGGTAAGGGTGCCGCATTCGTGCGTACCAAGCTCAAGAACGTCATCACCGGTGCCGTGATCGAAAAGACCTTTAACCCCACCGACAAGTTTGAGAACGCTTATATCGAGCGCAAGGAGATGCAGTACTCCTACAGCGACGGCGATCTCTACTACTTCATGGACATGGAGTCCTTTGACATGATGCCCCTGAACGCTGACAAGCTCCCCGAGAGCTTCAGATTTGTAAAAGAGGAGATGATGTGCAAGATCGTTTCCTACAAGGGTAACGTGTTTGGCGTAGAGCCCCCCACATTCGTTGAGCTGGCCGTTGCACAGACCGACCCCGGCTTTGCAGGCAACACCGCCACCAACACCCTGAAGCCCGCAACCCTTGAGACCGGTGCAGAGGTCAAGGTTCCTCTGTTCATCAACGAGGGCGACGTGCTGAAGATCGATACCCGTACCGGCGAGTACCTCTCTCGCGCATAATCCGGAAAGGAGAACGATCATGACCATTACCGAAAAGGCTGCATACCTCAAGGGCTTGGCCGAGGGCCTGGAGCTTGACACCACCACCAAGGAGGGCAAGCTGATCAACGCACTGCTCGACATGGTCGGCGCACTGGCCGATAAGGTCGACGAGCTTGAGGGCGATATTGCCGAGCTCACCGAGTACGTTGAGGAGCTGGACGAGGATCTTGGCGACGTAGAGGAGCTGCTTTACGACGACGAGGACGAGTGCTGCGACGGCGACTGCGATTGCTGCGATTGCGATTGCGACGATTGCGACGACGACTATGGCATGGAGGATACCTTTGAGGTCGAGTGCCCCAAGTGCAACGAGACCATTTGCTTTGACGAGAGCATCGATCCCGAAAACCTCATCTGCCCCGCTTGCGGTGAGAAGATCTCCTGCAGAGGCGACGAGTAATTTCAAATAACAAAAAGCCCGAAAACGCACACCGTTTTCGGGCTTTTTTTCCAAAGAGCGAGGTTATAAGATGGACTATCTGCAAAACCTGAACTACCACTACCGCCCAGGGCGCGGTTGGATCAATGATCCCAACGGCCTTGTGTATTTTAAGGGATACTATCATATTTTTTATCAGCACGCCCCCGACTATGAGTTACCGTGGCAGCAGCCCATGCATTGGGGACACGCACGCACCAAAGACTTTCTCACCTTTGAAGAGCTGCCCGTAGCGCTGTGTCCCGACAAGCCCTACGATACAGACGGCTGTTGGTCCGGCACGGCCACGGTGAAGGACGGTGTGCTGTATCTGTTCTATGCCTCGATCCGCAAGGATGCCGAGGGGCATCACGCCCATCAGACCGTCAGCGTGGCCACCTCCACCGATGGTATTCATTTTGAAAAATATGCGGGCAATCCCGTGATCGATCACTACCCCACAGACGGTGGCAAGGATTTTCGCGATCCCGCAGTCTGCTATATCAACGGCAAATACTATTGCGTAATGGCAACAGGCAACCCCAAAACTCAAACGGGTAGATTGCTGCTGTATGAAAGCAACGATCTGCTGCAATGGCATTACGTTGGCATCATGCGGGAATGGGCGGATTGCAAGTATGCAGAGTGCCCCTCGTTTTTGCCGGCAGAAGGCGGCTATTTGTTGGCCGCTTCTGTGTGTCCGTTGGAAAAATGTCACTATTTTTCGATCACGTATGGTGATTTTTGTGACAACAAGTTCATTCCGCGTGTAAAGGGCGAGGTGGATAAAGGGCCCGATCAATATGCGGGGCAAGTGTTCCGCGATCATCTTGGGCGCAACATCCTCATTTCCTGGATGCCGGGCTGGAAATACAAGGGCTATGCCGATCGGGACATTGGCTGTATGTCCGCGCCGCGTGAGCTGAGCCTGAGGGATGGCCATATCTGCGCCTATCCCGTGGCCGAGCTGCAGCATCTGCTGACCGACAGCGACCCTGCTGTGGAGCGGACTGCCAACGGCTTTATCATTCGCCGCGAGGGACGCGAGCCCGTGGTGTATGAGGGCGAAATCCGCGATCTCAAGATCCTGCGCGACGGCTACATCGTGGAGGTCTTTGTCAACGGCGGGCGCGAGGTCTACTCTGCCCTGCTTTGACACACAAAAAGCCCGAAAACGCATACCGTTTTCGGGCTTTTTATTATTTTTGTCAGCCGTTGGTCATTTCATCCGAGATGATATGCAGCACCTTGTCATAGCAGCCGCCGCAGCCGGTAGAGCACTTGGTGGTGTTCTTGACGTTTTCAAACATAGCAAGCACCCGCTCGATCTTTTCTTCGCCGTGCATGGCGTCCAGAATATCAAAATAGGTTACGTTGTTGCACTTGCAGACCACGTAATTTTGTTTGGTGGCGGTATCAACGGGCTGCAGAGGGCAGACCTTGATCTCCTCAACGTCAGCCTTCCACAAGCCGTGAAGATTGCAATAGGCATAAACAGCCAAGGGCTTTTCGTTGGCAAGGCTAAATGTCACGTAGGGCTCCTGACCCGGCTTTAAGCACTTGCGCTGGCCGCCCTTATCGGTCTGCAGATACACCCACAAAATGCTGTGCTCCTCTACCATCGGGTGCTCGACCTCTCCGATCACTACACTGACGGTATCGTCAAGCCAGGTCACAACGGGAATATGCTTTTCGTGGCTGGCCTCGACCACGCCGGGCTCCAGCTTGGTCATCTTTTGACCGCAGCACATCATCGGCACACCGACATCGTGGATCATACCGATCAGATTGCCGCAATGCTCGCAAATATAAAACTTGTTGTTATCACACATCTTGTTATCCTCCTTTTGCAGATCGCGCTTGCCATAGCACTTGCGCTGTATTGATTATAGCACACGCGCCACCCATTGTCAAACAAAATCGCACAAAATCTGTCGCGGGTGTGGCTTTTCATTTTACGGGCCTTACCGTAAAGGTAAGGTCAACGTCCTTGTCGTACAGCTTATACTTATCCTGCAGGCGAGGGCCGCAGGAGTTGGAGCCGATGCCCGAGGACTTGTAGTCGATGCGCAGATGGACAAGGCCGTCCTTTTGCAGCTCGTCGGTGTGCTCGGCCTTATAGAGCGCTGCGGTAGAATATTCCGACACGCACAGCTCAAAGCCTTTGCGGCTTTCAAAACAAAGCCCACCGATCTCGCACAGGGTCACGTCCATATGATTGCCGTGCTCCTGGGGGCGCACGTAGCGCACGTATTCCAAGGCAGCGGTGCTTTCATACAGGCCGTAGGGCGCGGCGTGGTGCATATCGCAATAGTTCTCAACAGGGCCGCGACCGTAATAGCGGAAGTCGCTGCTCTCGGCAGGCAAAGTCAGTTCAAATCCAAGGCGAGGCAAACGGTGGGCGTCCTCACGCACCTTGCCCGAAAGATGCACCTCCACCTTGCCGTTTACGTCGATACGCAGGGTCTTGGTAAAGCGGAACAGCGGCAGACGGGAAACGCCCGCAAGCGAGCCCTCTACCACGATCGCACCGTTTTCCACACGGCAGTCATAAATTTTATTGAAGGCGCAATCCAGATTTTCGCCCTGCCAGATATTGATATTGGCCCAGAACACGGTGGAGCCGTGATCGTTATCGGTAGGGGCGCGGAAGGCACTGACCTTGGCGTGCCCCGCCAGCTGCTCGCGGCCCTTTATCACCATGCTCTCAAAGGCGCCATAATGCTTGGAGAACACGTAGCGAAAGCCCTCGCCCTCGCAGATGATGCGATGCTTTTCCTCGGTCAGTGCGACAAGGGGTGCCTGTTCGTTCTCGGGCAGGATCGCCTCCAGCCTGTGCTGGGTGACGGCCACCTGCTCGCCCTCCTTTGTCAGATAGCAATTGAGCGTGGCACCCAGCTTGCAGGCAAAAGGCCCAAAGCAAAGGGGCAGCTCCACCGTTTGATGGGGGGGCACATTCAGTCCGATCGACTTGCGCTCCACGACCTCGCCGTCCACCTCAACAGTATAGTAAAATTCGCACTTGCTAAGGTCGGTAAAGTCGTAACGGTTGCAAATTTTAAGGGACGTACCGTCAAATTCGGTGATCATAGGCTGATAAGCAGCCTTGGCCTCCAGCGTGCCCGCCTTAAAGCTGCGGTCGGCAAACACAAGGCCGTCACAACAGAAATTCTTATCGTGGGTCAGCTCGCCCTCAAAATCTCCGCCGTATTTTTCCACGCCGTCCACGGTCACCACGTGGTCGGCCCACTCCCAGATAAAGCCGCCCGCATACTTGGGATATTGCTCAAAAAGCATATTGTATTCCCACACGTCGCCGGGGCCATTGCCCATAGCGTGGGCATATTCGGCCAGCATACAGGGCATCTTCAGCTCGGGGTCGGTGGCGGTGGCGATCACCTCATCAAAGGTGATATACATACGGGAATACACATCGGGGTCCGTGATATCGTCGGGGCGCTTAGAAGCGCCCTCGCAATGCACCAAGCGAGAGGGATCGCGTTGCTTACACCACTTGATCATATCCTTATGGTTGCAGCCGTGGGCGCTCTCGTTGCCCGTGGACCACAGCAGCACCGAGGGCGCGTTTTTAAAGGGCTCCAGCGAGCGTTCCATACGGGACATATACTCATCGTGCCACTCCGGCATAGAAGAAGGCCAAGCCCCCGACTCGATATCGTAAGCATAGGGCACGTTGGGCAGGCGGCGCAGGATACCGTGGCACTCCAGATCGGCCTCCAGAATCACGTAAAAGCCTAGCTCGTCACACATATCGATAAAGGCGGGCGTAGGGGGATAGTGAGAGGTGCGCACGGCGTTGATGTTCAGCGATTTCATCAGCACAAGATCACGGCGCAGCTCCTCGTTTGTCATGCACCAACCGCCAAATTTGCTGGTATCGTGGTGATTGACACCGTTCAGGTGAATGGGCGTGCCGTTGAGGCAAAGCTCGTATTTTTCGGAAATACTGATCTCACGCAGGCCTGCTTTGCGGGTGATGATCTCGCCGTCACGCTCCAGCTCCACGGTGTAAAGATGGGGCTGCTCGGCATTCCAGAGCTTGGGATTTTCGGGTGCAAAGCAAAGACTGTCGGTCATTTCCCCGCTGTAAAGCAGCTTGTCACCGTCTAAAATGCGCACGCCGGTGCGGCCGGGGATCTTGATCTCGATCGCCTTGGCATTGGGGATCATTTCAATATCCTCAATGTGCCCCATGGGGCGCTGCAGCAGGTAGCAATCACGGAAAATGCCATTGAAGCGGAACTGATCCTGATCCTCCAGATAGCTGCCGCAGCACCACTTCAGCACATAGACCGTGACCTCGTTTTCTCCTGCACGTACAGCCTCGGTGATGTCAAAGCGAGCCTGCAGACGGCTGCCTTGGGTCATACCGATATATCTGCCGTTGACCACCAGATAGGCGCAGGTGGCCACGCCCTCAAAAACGAAATAGCACTTGCCCCAGACCGCCTTCAGGTCAAAACTGCGGCGATACACACCGCAAGGGTTGTCGTCGGGCACGTAGGGCAGATCACAAGGGTAGGGATAGTTGATATTGGTATAATTGGGATTATCGTAGCCATACAGTTGCCAGCAGCCCGGCACGGGGATCTTGTTCCAATTTTCAATATGCTCGGGCACGTCGATATCCCGCTCGAAATAGGCAAAATCCCATTCACCGTTCAGCAAATGATATTCGCTTTTGCCCTGCGGAATGTAATAGCTGATGGGTGACAAGCGATTTTCGCTTGTTTTTTGGGGGTTTTCGTAATGTCGCATGGATCCATTCCTCCTTTGACCGATTGATATGATTATAGCAAAGACACCGCTTGCGCACAAGTGCTTTTTCAAAGATTTGTGTTCAAAATTTTAAGATAGCACTGCCATTTTTTATTCAAGGGTTTTGAAAGAGGATGCGGGAGAGCTCCTTTTGACAAAAGGGTCTCTCCCGCTTTTCTTATTTCAACAATTCCCGCACCACCTCGGCGGCAATACACAGCCCCGCTGCGGCAGGGACAAAGGAAATACTGCCCGGTGCGTGGCGGCCGTGCTCCTCGGGGAGCGAGGCCTTGATGGGCTGCTCTGCCGACCACACCACCTTGACGTGCCTGATGCCCTCGCGGCGGCAAAGTGAGCGAATGGTGCGCGCCAGCGGACAGACCGAGGTCTTTTCAATATCCGACACGCGAAAGCCCATAGGGTTCAGCTTATTGCCCGTCCCCAGCGAGCAGATGATGGGCGTGCCCACTGCCTTACAGCGGCGGATCAGCTCCATTTTGGCCGACACGGTATCAATGGCGTCCACCACGTAATCGTAAACCGAAAAATCCACCTCGCTCGCGTTCTCTGTCGTAAAAAACAGATGACGTACCTCGATTTTTGCGTCGGGATTGATATCCAGCACCCGATCGCGGGCCACGTCGGTCTTGTATTTTCCAACGGTGCTGCAAAGGGCAATGATCTGCCTGTTTCGGTTGGTCTCGCTGACGGTATCGTTGTCAAACAGATCCAAAGCGCCCACACCCGCGCGGGCCAGCGCCTCTACCACGTAGCCGCCAACACCGCCAACACCAAACACCGCCACACGGGCGCCTGCAAGCCTTGCACCGCCCTCCTTGCCGATCAGCATTTCGGTACGGGCACTCCATTTTTCCTTTTCTGCCATAGAAGAACCTCGCTTTGTATTTTTCATGTTTATTATAGCAACGCTACCGCAGGTTGTCAAGAAGGCACGGCAATCCGTTGCGTGCAAAAGCCGCAAAAACGAAAAAACTCATACCGTTTTGGCACTTTTTTCTTTTTCGCCGTTGCTGTACCTGCCGGGGGAGATGCCAACGCGCCGCGTAAACTCTCTGGAAAAATGGCAGGGCTCACTGTATCCGCAAAGGCCTGAGACCTCTCCTACCGAAAGCTGCCCCGATGCCAACAGCTGCTTGGCGTAATCCATACGCATAGCAATGATATACTCCTTGGGCGAAACGCCCATCTTGTCAAAAAAGATCCTGCGAAAATAGACCTCGCTGACGCCGCACTCCGCCGCCAGCTCGGCCACCGACAGGCTGCTTTCCGTATATGCGGCGGCAATGCGCTTGATTGCGGGAGCGATCAGCGCCTCGCGGCCCTTTGGCAAGTAGCTCCGCGCGGCCTCGGACTGCATTTGCAGTAAAATATCGTACAGCTCACGCCGTACGGCGTGCTGTCGGCGCGCGGGGTCGCCGTTCCAGGCTCGCACGGCATTTTCAAAGCATTTTCGAAGGGGCTCTCGGTTACGAAAACGCAAGGAAAAGGGGCAGTCGGAAAGCTCTGCCGCAAAATTGATGGCATAGCAGCCGCCTGCAGCAACGCTTTTTACACGGTAGCTGCTCCCCTTGGGCAGATAGAACAGATCGCCTCCCTCGGTGTGCAACACAGTGCCGTCCGCAAACATATAGTCCTTGGCCGAGTTCTCGTCATTCAGCACCAGACCGTGGAAGGGGCGGTTGGTGTGAATGCTTTTTCCCACGCCAAGCGGCACGTATATAGCCAGTGCCACCTCGGATATCACAACGTCATTCCAACAGGATCGCATCATATCACCTCCCCTTTATCATACAATATTGTTTCGTTTTCGTCAAGTGTTTTGTTTTTGTCCTTTACAAAAAATTCTTGCGTGCTATAATGAAGGCGGAGGTGATACCGTGAAATACATCCGCCAAGCAGACTACGATTACATCATCAACAAATATCACGACACTGCAAAGCCCTTTGATCCGCATAAGCGCTTTATCCGCCGTGACGAGCTCTTTTCCCCCGACACAGGTCTCGATCCCGAGGAGATCCTTGTGGGCATCACAGAAAACGATCGGCAATATGCATCGCTGCCCCACGCCATCCGCAAGGCGCGCGGGATGGAATATGTTTTGAAAAACACAAGGATCTCCTGCGACAAGCGGGATATCTTTCCCGCCATCAATATGGTAGACCGCCCCTTGAAGCAGACTCTGGTCGACACGTGGAGAGCCGAGATCTTTCACGGTGTGATCAGCGAGGTGGATGCGCGGCGCAAGCAGTTGGAGCGAGACGGCATCGTCACGATCTGGCCGGATTTTGACCACAGCGTACCGGTTTGGGATCGCCTCTTTTCCCTCGGCTTTGTCGGCATTCTGGCGGAAAGCGAGCAGATCCGCGCCACGCGCGCTCTCTCTGAAAAGGAAGACGCCTTTTTTGAAAGCATCAAGATCACCTACGAGGCGGTGCTTGCGTTTATCGACCGCCTTGCGGCGGTTGCCGAGAGCGAAAAAATGAAAGTTGCCCTGCGTTCCCTGCGCCGCGGTGCGCCGCAGAGCTTTTACGAGGCGCTGTTGCTTTCCTATCTGTATTTTATGATCAGCGAGCATATCGACTTTTTACAGGTTCGCTCGCTTTCCGGCTTTGACCGCGCCTTTTACCGCTTTTACAAAAGCGACCTTGCGCGGGGCGTTGGCGAGGAGGAGATCAAGACCGATCTTGCCTACTACCTGCTGCAATTCACCGCCATCGGCAACTATTGGAACCAGCCCGTGTTTATCGGGGGCGAGAACGCAGACGGCTCTACCGTGATCAACGAGCTTTCCTATCTGCTGCTTGACGTGTACGGCGATATGGGGCTTTACAACCCCAAGATCCAGATCAAGGTGTGCGACAGCACCCCCAAGGCGCTGCTGCTAAAGGCGCTGGATATGATCCGCCACGGCAAAAACAGCATCGTTTTTGTGACCGATGCCACCATCCGCCGCGCCCAGGAGCGCGTGGGCGTGACCCCCGACGATGCGCGGGAGTGCAATCTGAAGGGCTGTTATGAGTACGGCGCACAGGGCTCGTTTGGCACAGGCATGAACTATCTGAATATGATGAAGCCCTTGGAATACGCCCTGCACAAGGGTCGTGACGGCGTAACAGGTGCGTTCTGCGGCACGGAAAGCCCTGCACCTGCAAGCTATACCGATTTTGATGCTCTGCTTGCCGAATACAAGCGTCAGCTGCTTGCGCTGATCAACGTAACGGTGGAGGTGGTCAACGGCTTTGAGCCCTATTTGGACGTGGTCAACCCCCTCCCCCTGCTTTCCGCCACCTTCCCCTCTTGCCTGGAAAAGGCCAAGGACGCCATCGGGGGCGGCGCAAAGTACAACGGCTCGGCGATACAGTTTGGCTTTTTGGCCGATGCGGTGGACTCGCTGACCATGATCCGCAAGCACGTGTATGAGAAAAAAGCACTGACGCTCACCGAGCTTGTGGCCATTCTGGACAAGAATTTTGAGGGAGAGGCCCTTTTGCGACAGCGGCTGCTTACCGACCGCGAAAAGTGGGGCAACAACAAAGAACGCCCGGATGCACTGGCCATCGAGCTGGTGGAATTTATTACGAAAAATCTTTGCGGCAGACCCAACGCGCGGGGCGGCAAGTGGAACTGCGGCTTCCATGTGGCCAGACAGTCCTACGATCAGGGCAAAAAGACCGCGGCGGGCGCCAACGGCAGACTGCTTGGCGAGGAGCTTTCTAAAAACATCTCGGCCTCTATGGGTCAAAACCGCGAGGGCGCAACGGCCGCCATTCTCTCCGCCACCAAGATCGATGCCTCCTCCTTTACCTGCGACGCCGCACTGGATCTTGGACTTTTGCCCTCCGCCGTTTCCGGCGAGGACGGCCTTGCGGCCATGTACGGCCTTTTGATGACCTTTGCCCACCGCGGCGGTCACGCCCTGCACGTCAACGTGTTTGATGCCGACACCCTGCGCGATGCCCAAGCACACCCCGACAAATATCAGGATCTGCAGATCCGCGTGTGCGGCTGGAACGTGCTTTGGAACAACATCAACAAAGCAGAGCAGGACGGCTTTATCCGCCAAGCGGAGGCGCTGGTATGACCGCAACGATTTTTGAGATCAAGCGTTTCGCCGTCCACGACGGTGACGGCATCCGCACCACCGTGTTTTTCAAGGGCTGCCCCTTGCGATGCGTGTGGTGCCACAACCCCGAGGGTCTCTCCGCCCACCCGCAGCTTGCCTACTATGCGCACAAATGCATCTCCTGCGGCGAATGTACCGCCATTTGCCCCCAAATGTCACAAAAAATGCATAACGGTATGCACTTTTTCGAACGCGAGCGCTGTATCGCCTGCGGAAAATGCGTTGACGGTTGCCTTGGAGATGCCCTGCATTTTTACGGCCGTGAGGTCACCGTAGCGGAGCTTTTGCCACAGCTTTTAGAGGATCGCGCCTTCTTTGAGGAGTCCGGCGGCGGCGTGACGCTTTCGGGTGGGGAGTGTCTGATGCAGGCTGATTTTTGCACCGAGCTGCTGCGTGCCCTAAAGGCCGAGGGCATCTCCACCGCCGTGGATACCTGCGGCTTTGTGCCCCGCTCGGCTCTGGAAAAAGTGATCCCCTACACCGACGTATTTCTGTACGACGTAAAGGCCGTTGACGGGGCGGTGCATCTCCGCTGTACGGGGCAAGACAATCGGCAAATTCTGGAAAATCTGCGCTATCTGGATGCGTGGGGCTGTAAGATCGAGGTGCGCGTGCCCTTCGTGCCGGAATGGAACGACGGCGAGACCGAAAAGATCGCCGCACTGCTGCAAGGCATGAAAAACGTCACCCGTGTGCGCGTGCTTCCCTATCACAGCTTTGCCGGCTCTAAATATGCGGCCTTGGGGCTTGAGGATAAGCTCCCCAAGCGGCTCCCCACCGACGAGGAGGTCAAAGCCGCCGAGGCGCTTTTTGGAGAAAAATGCTACTAAAAAAATCAGGGCAGAGGCCGTTGGCCTCTGCCCTTTTTGTTGTTTTTACTTAATTCTCATAATGCCCACGTACTCAAGCAGCTTGATAAACAGGCCGCCCTGTACGGTGCGGTTCTGGAAGCCCTTGATGATCTTGTCGGGGTAACGGTCGCAATAGGTCCAGCTGTTGTATTCCTTCTGACCTGCGGTCACGGTCCAGTACCAGTCGGTCATAGGCACACGGGTCTGGGTGCTGTTGAAGGCCTCCCACATCTTGTTGACCATAGCCTCGAAATCGTCGCGGCTCTCGGCAAGGGTGGCAGTCCATACCAGCCAGTCGGACTTGGTGTAGGGCTGACGGTTATCAAGGGGCAGACCGTAGGCGTTCTCGCGGCGGCGGTAAGAGGCCACCTCGGACTCGATCACGGAAGGATCCATGATCTCGGTGCCGAACAGCTTATCCCAAACGATGTTGTACTTCATCGAGAAGGTACCGGGACGGTCAAAGGCCAAACGGTAGCTGCCGTCGCCGTTGGCGGCGCGCTTAGCCCAGTCGGCAGCCATGTCGCGTGCCATATTGATGTACTTGTTCTCCTCGCGCTTCTTGCCGTTCATGCCAAGCAGGATGCCATAGCAGGCAACACCCATAATGGCCTTGAGGGTCAGGTTGCAGTTGTGGGCAAGGTGACCTGCAAAGTCGTCGGTGCAAAGCTGGTTCTCGGGATCGCGGCCGTTGGCGATCAGGTACTTGACCCACTGGTCAAGAATATCCATGTGCTGGTTTGCAAAGGATGCGTCACCGGTGGCGATGGCCACGGTGGCCTCCATGATCAGCATATTGCCGCACTCCTCAACGGGCATCTGCTTTTCAAACAGCAGTTCGCCATCCTTCAGACCGTAGACCTGACCGTTGAGCAGAGGGTAGCGACCGGCATCGTGGGGTGCAAAGTCGTACTTCCAGCCGTCGGTCTCGGCAAATCTGTAAATGGGGCGCATCATACCCTTGACCAGCTCGGGGTTGTAAAGCAGGAACAGGGGGATGGAGGGATAGGAAACGTCAACGGTAGCGGCGCAGCCGTTGGAGTAGCACTCCTTGGATACCCACAGGATCTCGCCGTTCTCGTCAATAGCAAGCTTGTGGGCGGCCACGGTCTGGCGGAAGGCCAGCTGCAACAGCTCGGCATACTTCTCGCCGCCTGCGCGAACGGCGTGCACGAACATCTCGTCGGCAAATACGTCACACATGGCCAGCACAGCGTCGTAGTCGGCGTGTGCGGCAACGATCTCGTCCTCGATCTTGGCGCCGTCCTTGTTCCAGTAGGACTTCAGGTTCTTGCCAAAGTACTGGAGCGAGTAAATATCGTCGTAAGCAAAGGTAAACAGGGTGCTGTCGCCAAGGGTGGCCTCGGCGGTGACAAAGGTCATCTCGGCCTCTGCCTCGGGCATATTGCGGTAGGTATAGAAGGAGATCTTCTGCTTTTCAACGCCAACGGTAGCCTTGGGCGCGTCGGTGGAAAGGTAGAAATAGCCCCAGGTGATACGGGAGTCGTCTGCGTGATAGGCCAGCAGCTGCTGCTCCTTCAGGCCCATCTTCACCGACTTGATGCCGTTATCCAAGGTCAGGATCTCGGTCTCCACCTCGCCCTCACCTGTGCGGTCCATGCAGAACTGCTCAGAGCAAGCGAGCCTCACCTTAACGGTGTGACGGTGGCCGTCCAGGATCTCCTTCTGGATCTCCAGGTAGCTGACGGGTCTGGTGAGGTAGTAGAGGTCGTCGGGCATAATGGGAGAGGTAAAGAGAAGCGTGAGGCGCACGCCGTCCTGCTCGAACACGTAGGTGGTGGTAAAGGTGTCCATATCGCACTCTACCTGCTTTGCGGACTTGATCTCCTCGCTGCGCTTTTTACCGATCAGGCGGTAATCCTTGCCGTCGATGTTGACGGTGCCGAGGATGGCGTTGGTATAGCCCGTCCAGTGGGCGGTATCCACGTCGGTCAGCTTGTTAGCGGGGGACCAGACGTTAAAGAAGGGGTCAACGGTAATCAGCGGTACCGAAGGGGGACGAAGTCTCATAATCATTCTCCTTGCGTTTATAATATAATTTGAACGCCGCCAAAGCGGCTTACTTTTTCATTGTAACACACAGAAATTGGAAAGTCAACGGAATTGAGAGATTTTGTTTAAAAAAAGAGGCGCAAAAGCGCCTCTTTTTTTCATCACACCTCAGGATACTTCACTACCTCGGGCTTGCCCGACTTGACGGAGGTCAGCGCCGCGCGGCAGACTGCCACGGTATAAGCGCCCTCGGCGGAGGAGATGGGCATCTTCTCACCCTTGACCAGCGCCTCTACAAACATACGGATCTCCTCGGTGGCGTTGTGGTTGTTGATCACCACGGGCAGCTGCTGGGGGTCGCCGCTGTACTTGGTGCCAAGGGCCTCGTTGGTTTCAAACAGCTGGATGGTGGGCGAGGTGTTGTCGCAAATGATGGTGCCCTTGGTGCCGTAAAACACCGAGCGCATGGTGTAATTGCGTTTACAGCCGGTGGAAACAAACACCTTGCCAATCACGTCGCCCGGGAACTTCAGCACCGCAATGGTGGTATCGTTGGTGGGCCAATCCACAAGGCTCTTGTGGTTGGCCAGCGCATAGACCTCAGTGGGGTCGCCTGCGATCCAGCGCAGCAGGTCAACGGCGTGGCAGCCGCCGCCAAGAAAGCCCTCGCGCTCGGGGGTCACGCGCCAATCGTTATAGCCCCGCGCCTTGGCGTAGTTGTGGGCGTATTCGCTTTCCACAAACATCAATTCGCCAATACGTCCCTCGTCAACCAGTGCCTTGGCCATGGCAAAGCCGGGGGTGCAACGGCAGATCTGACCCACCATCAGCCGTCCCTTCGTCTCCTTTTCCACCCGCATCATCTCTTGGCATTCCTCCATGGTCAGCGCCATGGGCTTTTCGCACATCACGGCCTTTCCTGCACGCAAAAAGGCGCAGGTCATCTCGCAATGCACCTGATCGGGGGTCACCAGCACCACGGCATCCAGCTCGGGGTCGCTGAGCAGCTCCTTATAGTCGGCCACCAGACGCGTTACGCCAAATTTTTCGCCCATTTCGGCAAGGCGCTCGGGTGCGGTATCACACAGCGCATACAGGCTGGCGCCCTCAACGGCAACAATGCCCTCCATATGCTTTTTTGCCATACCGCTGCAGCCAACAACGGCAATATTGATATTTTTTTGGCTCATTTCGTTCAATTCCTCCGATTTTGTGTTATAATGGGTATCAGCACCCTCTTGCACTCATTATAGCGCATTTGCGTCGCTTGCAAAAGTCTTTTTTGTTATATATTTTCTTCAATTTGTTGGGAGAGGTCACAAAATGTCAGAGCACAAGCAATTTTCAAGGGCCGCCGAGCCCATGGTCTTTACCTGCACGTGGGACACGCGCGAGAACGTGACCCCCGGCTCCTCCTTTGGCCCCGTCTTGCGTGAGGTCTACACCCTTGAGTGCAACGTATCGGGCTACGGCACCATCACCATCGACGGCAAGACCTTTGAGGTCGCCCCCGGCGATTTTTACTTTCTGCTCCCGGGGCAGACCATCACCTATACCGCCGACCGCAAGGACCCCCGCCTTGCCCTTTGGTGCACCGCAGGCGGCCTGCGCCTTGGACAGATGCTGGCCGATGCGGGCATTACGGGCGACACGCCCTTTGCCCCGCCCGAGCGCTTTGAGGCGCTTTACGCCGTCATGCAGAAAATGCTGGCGGTCGGCACGGGAAACGAGCGTGCCGCACAGCTGCGGCGCACCGCCTGCCTGTATGAGATCGCCGCGATCTTGATGGAGGGGCGCTCCGGCGGCAATGCCGACCTGTTTGTAGAGCGTGCCGCGGGCGTGATGGAAAGCGCCTATCATACGGGGATCACGGTGGCCGACATTGCCGCCGAGATGGGGTTTGACCGCTGCTATTTCTCTACACTGTTTAAAAGCCGAACCGGCACAACGCCCCACGCCTATCTCACGGCGCTGCGCATCCGCAAGGCCTGCGCCCTGCTCGGCACCTCGGATCGGTCTGTTGCAGAGGTAGCCGAGGGCGTTGGTCTTGACCCCCGCAATTTTGCGCGCCTTTTTAAAAAAATTACGGGCAAAACACCAAACGAATACAAAAAAGTGCCATAACGGTATGCGTTTTCCGTAATTTTACATTCTCTGCACACCTTGACGCGCGCTGCCGAATATGCTATGATAATAGTAGCCGCCTTCCCCAAATGCTTAACCGAAAGGAGCCCTTAGTGAGCAACATTTTTGATTATCTGGTCTGGCGCGGCGATCTGACCATTGGCAACGCCCCTCTGTGCCCGGTGGACAGCTTGCTGCTATCCATGCTTCCCTACGTTCGTTTAGAGGGCTTTGTACCCGCTCTGCCCGGCGCAGCCCCCGTCAGACTGGCCGATGCCGTCACCGCCTATCTGCAAAGCCCGGACCACGCGACCAAGCACGATGCACTGCTGCGTGCCGTGGCAGCCGCCCCTCGTTTTTCCTCTCTGCGTTTGTTGGGGGCAGTCAAGGAGGTCGACAAAGAGCAGGGATTGCAATTTGCGGCCATTACAGTGCTTTTACCGGGTCAAAATCTGTTTGTAGCCTTTGAGGGCACCGATAACACGCTGATCGGATGGGAAGAGGACTTTCGTATGAGCTATGAGTGCCCCGTTCCCGCCCAACTGCGCGCTAAGGAATACCTCCGCCGTGTGGCAGCAGCGCACCCTCTGCGGCGGATCTTTGTGGGCGGTCACTCCAAGGGCGGCAACCTTGCCATGTACGCCGCCGTTCATTGCGGATCGGCCTATCGCTATCGCATCCGCAGCGTGTTCAATCACGACGGCCCGGGCTTTTGCGACAATACACTTTCCACCCCCGAATACCTGGAAATGCGTGAACGTATCCATACTTTTTTGCCCGCATCCTCGATCGTAGCCGTTTTGCTGGAGCACGATGACAACTATAAGATCGTCAAAAGCGAAGCCAACGGGCTGCTGCAGCACGACCCCTATTCCTGGCAGATCCTTGGGCCGGATTTTGCATACACCACCGAGCGCACAGCCTTTGGCAAGGAGACCGAGGCCATCATAGACCGCTTTGTCAACGAGCTGAGTCCCGCACGCCGACGCCAATTTGGAGAGGCCCTGTTCACCGTGCTGGAAAGCACGGGGCAGGAAACGCTGTCCGGCATTGCGGGCAACAAGCTGCAAAGCCTGAAAAGCGTGATGCGCTCCTTTGCGGAATTAGACCCCCCCGTACGCGAGATCCTACAAGAAGCGCTCTCGGCACTCAAGGACTCAATGAAGGAGATCCGCCGCCAAAAATGATGCGCCAAAAACCGCACCGGTACAAAAAACACCCCCACGGTCAGCGATTTTGCTGACCGCGGGGCTTTTTTAGGGCCCGCTCTGACTTTCTTTTCTCTCCCTCTTGAAAATTTCCATTATTTTTGGTATAATATTTTAGTTAGTGCAAAATTTATTGACTTTTATAAAGGAAACGCATATGGACGAAAGAACCAAACACGAAATAGAGCGGCGCCGCACCTTTGCGATCATTTCGCACCCCGACGCCGGTAAAACCACCCTCACCGAAAAGCTGCTGCTGTACGGCGGTGCCATTCAGTCCGCAGGCTCGGTCAAGGGCAAGCAAAGCGACAAGCACGCCGTATCCGACTGGATGGAGCTGGAAAAGCAGCGCGGTATTTCGGTCACCTCCTCGGTGATGCAGTTCTGCTACAACGACTACTGCATCAACATTCTGGACACCCCCGGACACCAGGACTTCTCAGAGGATACCTACCGCACCCTGATGGCCGCCGACAGCGCCGTTATGGTGATCGACGCGGCAAAGGGTATCGAGCCCCAGACCCGCAAGCTCTTTCACGTTTGCGCCAAGCGCGGCATCCCGATCTTTACCTTTATCAACAAAATGGACCGCGAGGCCCGCGACCCCTTTGACCTTTTGGACGAGCTGGAGCGCGAGTTCGGCATCGGCACCTACCCGATGAACTGGCCCATCAGCTGCGGCGTCACCTTTAAGGGCGTTTATGACCGCAAGGCCAAGGCCATCCACACCTTTGACAACTTCCACGGCGGCCGCAACAAGCTTAACGTGATCGAATGTGATATCACCGACACCGAAAAGCTGGATGGCCTGATCGGCGAAAACCTGCGCGAGGAGCTTTGCGAGCAGGTAGAGCTTCTGGACGGCGCTTGCTTTGACTTTGACACCGAGGCCATCTCGCGTGGCAAGCTTTCCCCCGTGTATTTTGGCTCGGCGCTGAACAACTTTGGCGTAGAGGACTTTTTGGAGGGCTTTCTTGAAATGACCTCCGCACCTCTTTCCCGCACCTCGGGTGAGGACGTGGTCAGCCCCTTTGACGATAGTTTCTCTGCCTTTGTGTTTAAGATCCAAGCCAATATGAACAAAGCACACCGCGACCGCATTGCCTTTTTGCGTATCGTTTCCGGCAAATTTGAGCGCGGCACCGAATATTTCCACATTCAGGGCAAGCGCCCCATCAAGCTTTCTCAGCCTCAGCAAATGATGGCACAAGACAGAGAGGGCGTTGAAGAAGCCTTTGCAGGCGATATTATCGGCGTATTTGACCCCGGCATCTTTAACATCGGTGACACTGTGTGTGACAAATCCCATAAGGTCACCTTTGCGGGCATCCCCACCTTTGCCCCCGAGCATTTTGCAATGGTGGAACAGATCGACTCGATGAAGCGCAAGCAATTTGCCAAGGGTATGGACCAGATCGCCAAGGAGGGCGCCATCCGCATCTTCTTTGAGCCTGACGGCGGCTTTGAGCGCGTGACCGTGGGCGTGATCGGCACCCTGCAGTACGACGTTTTGAAGTTCCGTATGGAAAGTGAGTACGGTGTAAAATACCTCCACCGCGACCTGCCTTTCCAGTTTATCCAGCGCATTGCGCACGAGGACGTCAACATCGGCGCATTAAATCTGGCCTCTGATACCAAGGTGGTCAAGGACGTGTTCGATCGCTATTATCTTCTGTTCACCGGCCAATGGAGCGTTAAGTGGGCCACCGACAACAATCCCGGCCTTGTACTTGAAGATTTCGACCGCATTTAAATATTTCCAATTATAATCAATAATTTTCCAATTTTAAAGATATAATATTCTTAATCTCACAAAAACATTTTCTCGTTTTAATTGTTTTTGTTCAAAAAACCAGTTTAACAAGCGTCCTACCACCTGTGTTTCGTCTATCATAGGTGGGATAGGGCGCTTTCCTTTTCTTTGTCCCGCACGCCCTCTTCCCGACAAAACTTGACAGAAGTCTTCAAATATGTTAAAGTATATATACCCCCTAAAAAATATTTTTAAGAAAGGGACAAAAGTCATGAAAAAGCTTTTGCTATTGCTCTCCTGCCTGTGCGCGTTGGCTCTGTCGCTATCCGCCTGTGCAAACGAGCCTTGCGAGACCTGCACCTTTGGTGACTGGAGCGTGACACAACCCGCAAGCTGTGCGGCCGCCGGAAAGCAGGTGCGCGCCTGTACCGTGTGCGGCCAACAAGAAAGCGCCCCCATCGAGGCACTTCCGCACACCTTTGGAGACTGGGTGATCACCAAGACCTCTACCTGCACCGCAGAGGGTCAGCGCATGCATTCCTGTCAGATCTGCGGCGCCGAGGAGACCGAGCCCATTGCCGTGCTTCCCATTGCCTATACACTGACCGCTGACAGCGGCTTCAACGTTCAAAAATTCCTGATCCCCGCAAGCGGCTCTTATTTCCTCCCCACCCCTGAGCAAGAGGGGCACATTTTTATGGGATGGGTCAACGAGGCCGGTGAGGAGATCCCCAACGTCGGCCATATCAACAAAGACACTACGGTAACCGCCCTGTGGGAAACCGTAGAGACCGATAACTTTGCCGATTTTAAGCGCCGCATCGAAAAGGGCGCCAAAGAGATCCTGCTGACCGCAGACATCGTGTTGACCGAGACCGTTTACGTGGTGGCAGACACCACCATCACCCTGACCGCCGACCACACGCTGCTCCGTTCCCCCGAGCATTTGGATGACCTGTTTGTGTTGGGCGAGAACGCAGACGGCAGCAATGCACTGCTGCAGGGCAAGCGCGCTGTCCTGACGCTTCGGCCCCAAAACGGCGCCACCCTGACCATCGACGGCAACAAGGGCAATATGGCCAATGCCGCACAGGGCTCCGCCTTCTTTCTCGTAAACAGCAGCTCCCTCAATATTCACGATGGCGTTTGCATCACGGGGCACAAAAAAGGCGGCAATCTGCGCCTTGACCAAAACGCCCGCAACATCTCCAACGCCAACCGCGTAGGCGGTTCAGCCGTTGTGATCGCAAACGGCGCCTGCAATATGTACGGCGGCATCATTGCAGATTGCGAGGTCTCCACCACCGATTCCACCGACGCTTGCCTTGGCGGCGCCATCTATAACTACGGCACCTTTACCATGCACGGCGGTACCATTTCGGATTGCACCGCCGCACGCGGCGCCGCGCTTTACAACTATCGCGTCGCTTTTCTTTACAGCGGTATGATCTGCGATAACCACGCCACCGTTTACGGTGGTATGATGTACCAGACCGATTCGCAATACACCTATTCTACCCTTGGTTGCGAGGGAACGGATATCACCCTGCATATCGTCGGCAACACCTCCGAAAAATCCGGCGGCGCCATTTTTGCTTCTCATCAAAGCACGGTTGCTGTGCTGGGTGGCACGCGCTTTGCCCAAAACAGTACCTCGGGCGGCAACGGCGGCGCCATCAATATGGCGGGCGAGCTGATGATCCGCTACGCGATCTTTGAGGGCAACACCGCTTCCTCTAAGGGTGGTGCCATTTACGGCTATTACGGCAAAACGGGCTATTCTACTCGCATCATCCGCATCGATGCAGGCCTGTTCACCCAAAACGAAGCTCCCCGCGGCGGCGCCATTGCGCTGGGCAAGGGCGACGAGGTCGATACCGGTGCGCGCCTGATCCTGAATGCGGTAGAGTTTTCTGCAAACAACGCCCCCAAGACAAGCGCCGATAAATACGGCTATGGTGGTGCCATCCACGTGGATACCGCCAGCAGCGTCAGCATATCCGGTGCCAGCAGTTTTCTCTCCAACACGGCAGCTGATAAGGGCGGTGCCATCTACATTACCAAAACCTCTTCGCTGACTGTTCAAAGCAGCGGCAGCGCCGCCCTCTTCCGTGGCAACTCGGCCGTTTCCGGCGGCGGTTGCATCTACAACTCCGGTTCTGCAGTTGTGTTAAAGGGTCGTGCTGACGCGCCCGTTCTCCTTGAAGAAAACAGCGTCAGCGCAGGAACCGGCGGTGCCTTGGCCGTTTACAGCGAGGGCACCTTAGAACTGAGCGGTGTGACCCTCTACCAAAACACAGCAAGCGATAACGGCGGTGCGATCTACATTTCCGACTCTACTGTCGTACTGCAGGGCAACGCAAGCGCGCCCGTTCTGCTTGAACAAAACAGCTCGTCCGATGGCAACGGCGGTGCAGTCGCCGTCCACAGCAGCGGTATGCTGAAGCTGTTTGGCGCGATCCTGCGTCAAAACACCGCCGCCCAAGGCAACGGCGGTGCAGTCTACGTTTACGGCGCCCATGCCATTATGGGTGACAGTACCCACACCAATGGCGGCAGCTTTGAAAAAAACAGCGCCAAAAAGGGCGGAGCGATCTTTATTTCTTCCACCAAGACCGTTTCTGCCGACGTCACGGCTCACACCCTGACGGCCAACGAGAACACCTCCTCCGGTGGTGGCGGCGCCATTTATATTGAAGTACACAAGGATGCGACAGATGCGACCGTTTCCCTTGGCATCGTTGATCTGACCGCAACCGCCAACCATGCCGAAGGCAATGGCGGCGCACTCTACATCTATACCAAGGCGACCGTTTCCATCGGCACGTTGACGGCAACCGGCAACAGCTCTGCCGAATACGGCGGCGCAGCCTACGTTTCGGGCGCGGCAACAGCTACCGTCAACTGCGTGACCGCCCATCAAAACGGGGCAACCGCAGGCGGCTTCTTGTATCTGACCACCACCGCAACCACCGTAACGCTGAACAGCGGCGATATCACGGGCAACACCGCAGATAAGGGCAGCGCCATCTATTCCAATTCCAAAAAGGCTGTGCTGAACATCAAGGGCGGCGACAGCCAAGAGTTCCTTGTATTTGATGCCGACAGCATCACCGGCAAGGATGGCTTTGCCATCACACCCATCGGAGAGGAGGATGCACAATGAAGAAAAAGCTTTTGTCTTTACTGCTGGCGCTGACCACGCTGGCAGGCGTGATCTGTCTCCCCGCCTGCACGCAAGCGTTTACCGACATCACGCATCCCTTTAACAACGACCCCGAGCCCCCTGCGCCCGAGCAAGCCCTTCCCACCGCTCCCATTGCCGAGGCACCTTGGGGCAGCATCGAGCTGGCCGCCGCATCGCACGCGCAGGTCAACAAGCGCAACGAGCTGCTGACCCCCGAAAACAACGACTATCTCAGCCGCACCGCCGTCACCTACGAGGGCGTTAACGGCAAGCCCGTTACCGTTTATTCTTTGATGATCGACGTAAACGGCGCCTTTTACAACCACCCCAACTTTGCGCAGATCGTCATGCTTTATCAGTGCATCCGCTATAAGGATGCGCACCCCGAGGAGGCTGTGCAGATCACGCTGACCTCCTTCCACCTTTCGGTCTATCTGGCGGGCTGCGTTGACCCCACCAGCCCGGATTACGGCCGCGTTATGAATCTGTTTGACGCAGATTATAACGACCAAGGATACTACCGTCTCTCCTATCTTTTGGTCGAGGCCGCCAAAAAGGGCATCGACGTTACCGTTATCGGCCAGATCGATGCCGCAGGCACCGACCAGACCGACGGCACCCACCGCCCCGATGCAAGTTTTGATGCCTATTTTACCGCCGCTCTCAGCCAGGACGCCTACATTGCGGGCAAAAAAGTCAGCGATTTTATGACCTTCCGTGTAGCCCGTTGGCTTTCCTATGGCGACAAGGCCGCCGCAGATATGATGCACAACAAGACCTGCACCGTTTCGCACTACATTGACAACAACGGTGTCGAGCACCGCGATGCCCTTTGGGTCGGCAGCATCAATCTGGACGGTATCAGCGGCTACGGCTATAACGGCAACAACTCGGTACAAACCGGTATGGTTGTCGCCAATCACGGTGAAATGCGCCGCGTAATGGTCAATTACACCAAGCTGATGGCTGATTATTGCAAGCAAGAGGAGATCACTCTGTTCCGCGAGGCCGTGATCTCGGCCACGACCAAGCAGATGGAGCTTTTGAATGCCGGCCGCGGCAGCGAGATCCCCGCCGACAAGCAGATCGTGTACCCCGGTACTGCAGAGGATAAGGTCTTTGAGCTGTACTTCACCCCGTTTGGCGGTGATTTCAGCACATGGGATACCACCTACAACCCTTATGCCAAATATCTCTCCAAGCTGTTGGAGGCTGCCTCCGGCAAGGATTATCTGGAGCTGATCTGGAACAACGTGAAATACGATCAGGATTTTGAGCTTTCCAAGACCCTGATCGAGGTCGTCAAGACCGCCTTTCTCACCAGTGGAAATACGCAAAACCGCCTGGCCTTGCATCTACCCGGCTTAGACGGTGCCGCATTCTCCTCGTTGCAGGCAGGCCAAAATATTGGATACACTGCCATCAACGCCTACACCGTTTATTATCACACCAAGGATCTTCAGCTCTCCTACGTAGAGGACGGACAGCGCTACTACGTGTCGCTGTTCAACTCCCTCAACTTCCACGAGGGCTCGATGTACCATCAGACCAACACCGTACTGGTGGTCAAGGAAACCGCCGCTACGGGCAACGATCTTTATATCGACTACGCCATTCTGACCACCCCCGGTATGGATTTTGAAAGCTACCGTGTAAAAGCAGCAGAATGACGAAAAGGGGCGGAGCGCTCACAAAAAAGTGAGTGCTCCGCCCCTGATCTTTTTTAGTCCCGCTTCTGCGGCGCGCCACAAGAGTTCGTCACACACGGCAACCACCTCGTCGGAAAGATCAAAATAAAAATCCTTCTGCACGGCCCCCCCTTGCGAATTACTGATTTTATTATCGCACACGATCTTCGGTTTGTAAACAGCTCCGTCAAAAAGGGAGCGGGCTTGGCCGCTCCCTTTTTTCACAGCATCGTTTCATCGTATACGGCTCTTGCTCCGCCGATGAATTTAGGGCGCGTACGCGCCGCGATAACAAGCGCATCTCCGATACGGTTGTGCTCCAGTCTGACGGGGACTGCCACCTTTTTGAGGTGCATGCCGATCAACGTGAGACCGATGTCAATGCCCGCATCGGCTTTGATCTCTTCTACCACAACAGGATCTTTGAAAGCGGCATACGCTTTTGTTGCCATCGAGCCGCCCGCCTTTGGCTGCGGCACAACGTTAACGGCTTCAAGCCCTGCGGCCGCCGCCCTTTCCGTTACGATGGCGCGATTGAGATGCTCGCAGCACTGCACCGCAAGATAGATGCCCTTCTCCGTTGCATAGTTGTGAAACGCACCGAAGACCTCGGCCGCAACCTCGGGCGCTGAATTGGTACCTATTTTTGAACCGACGATCTCGCTGGTCGAGCAGCCGATCACAAGGATACTGCCCCGCTTCAGCCCCGCCTTGCAAGCGATCTCCTCGATGGTCAGCCGCGCCTGTTCGTATAATGCTTTTTCCTTGTTCTCCATTTGTTCTGCACCGCCTTTTCTTTGTTACGCTCATTATAACACACAAGGCGCACTTTGTAAATAGCATCCGATCAAAACGCCCCGCTCTCCTCTCCCCCGCAAATGCTGATTGACATCACTATGCGGATATGCTATAATGAACTCACCATTTTTGGGGGAGGACTGCTATGAAGCTTTTCTTCAAAAACACCGATACCGCGATCGACGGCATACGCCTTGTGCTTGATGATTTGAATATCACGCTTTCAAACGAGGAAAGCGCCGATGCCGTCGTCACCCTAACCGAGGTCAAGGCGCACACGCTTACCGTAATGCTGGATCACAAAAGCGCCTCCATCGTCTACGGCGGCGGAAGGGCGCGTTTTTTTCGTGCGCTTGCGATCCTTGCCAATTGGATCATCAAGGGCGAAACAAGCAAGAGCGTCACCGAGAACCCTCTGTTCACAACAAACGGCGCTATGCTGCAGCAAACCAATACCATGCGCATCGATTCCATCAAAACGATCCTTCGCAAAATGGCGCTGATGGGTATGAACGCGGTGCTGTTTTATATTGAGGACACCTACGAGATCGAGGGCAGACCCTATTTCGGCTATATGCGCGGAAGCTACACCCAAGCACAGCTAAAGGAGCTGGACAGCTACGCCGCCCACCTTGGCATCGAGCTGATCCCCTGCATTCAGACCCTTGGGCATCTTGCAAGCCATCTTCGCTGGAGCGCAAGCGCGCCCTATAAGGATACCGACAACGAGCTGCTTGTGGGCGCAGATGCGACCTATGCGTTGATCAACGACATGCTGAAAACCGTAAAGGACTGCTTTTCGACCCCGAGAGTACACATCGGTATGGACGAGACCCACGATCTTGGCACCGGTGCGTATCTTGACCTGAACGGGTACAGGGATCGCCGCGATATCTACTTCGAGCATCTGAAACGGGTGCGGGATATCGCGTGGGGCTACGGCCTTGAGCCCATGATGTGGAGTGATATGTTCTTTCGGCTTGCAGGCAAAGACCTGGAGCATTACCGCGAATACGATGAGCGCGTTGTGTTTTCCGATGAGGTAAAGGCAAGGATACCCAAAAACGTGCGTCAGGTCTTTTGGGATTATTACAGACCCCAAAAGGCATTTTATGCCACCAACATCAAAAAGCACCGCGACGTTTTCGGCGACGACCCCCTCTTTGCGGGGGGCGTGTGGTGCTGGAGCGGATTTTGCCCGCTGTATTCCAGATCGCTGGATAACACGATCGCCGCCCTTGACGCCTGCCGCGAGCAAGGCGTAAAGGAGGTCTTTGCAACAGTATGGGGTGGCGCCGAGCATAGCATCACCCTCTCCCTCCCCGGCCTTGCATGGTATGCCGACTATAACTACACCGGCACCTTTGACATTGACAGCGTGAAGTCCTGCTTTTCAAGGTGCTGCGACGGCGTTTCTTATGATGAAATGATGCTTTTGGAGCTGCCCGAGCATCCCGACCGCACAACGATGAGCCTCACTCGTGCGTTACTGCACAACGACCCTCTCCTTGGGCTTGCCGACAAGCATCTTGAGGGGCTGCCGATGCAAGAGTATTATAAGGAGGTCACGCAAAGGCTTGAAGCCTCCCGTGCGAACAAGGGCATCTTTGCCCCTGCCTACGAAGCAATCGTCAAGATCAGTTCCTTGCTTGAAAACAAAGCGGATTTTGGCGTTCGGCTGAAGGCTGCTTATGACGCAAATGACAGGGATGTCTTAAAAACGCTCCTTGCCGAGTGTGACGTTATCATCGACAAGATCGGTGCCTTCCGCAAAGCGCACCGCGATATGTGGATGCACTATAACACACCGTTTCAGTGGGAGGATTTTGACAACGAATTCGGCGGCCTTATCGCCCGCTTTGACACTGTAAAAATGCGGCTTTCTATGTACCTGAACGGCGAGATCGAGCATATCGAGGAGCTTGAATGCAAGCGCCTGCGCCTTGACGGCCGGCTTGATGAGGATGCCGCCCCCCGCTTCCACAGCGGCTTCCTGTGGAACGGAAGCAATATGTATACCGGCACAGGAGCGGTGAAATAAATCAAAAAGCTCCC
>JAZQWJ010000024.1:0-12636 GCA_045632285.1 Eubacteriales bacterium
ATAGAGAAAGTGACCAGTTAGCAATGTTCGACCCACGGGACCCATTTATGGGTAGTAAGTAACCCATGCATGACTGGCAGGTCCTCTAACGCGCACTTGTGCGCCGCCAGTGACGTAAGGGCTATGCCCGAAAATGAAATACCCCCCCCTACGCGGGGGGATATTTATTTTACCGATTTTGCCTTAATACCTCAAAGCCCAGCACCGTGGCGGCGGAGGCGGCAGACAGGGAACCGCGGAACTCGCGGCCGTAGTCGATGCGCACGATCTCATCGGCTTTAGAGAGCATTTCGGCGGAAATGCCGCGTTTTTCGCCGCCGACAACAAGCAAAAGCGGCTTTTTGAGATCAGCCTCGTATAGGCTGACCGAATCGCGGATGCCTGCACAAACGATCCTATAGCCCTTATCCTTCAGCAGAGAAATCGCTGCTTCGGTATCGCCCGCCCAAACGGGAAAGCTCTCAGAAGCTCCTGCCGAGGCACGTGCCACTACGCCTGCGGCAGAGAGCCAGTTGCGCTCGCCAAGCAGGATGCCGTCGCAGCCCGCCGCATACAGAGATCGTAGGGCGTAGCCGAAATTATAGGGATCCTCGATGCCCTCAAGCAAGCACAGAAAGCCATTTTCGGGCAAATTGTCGGCGGTGGGGGAGGGGAGTGTGCGCTCGCCGCACAGTGCCACAATACCTCCATGGGTATTGCCGATGCAGATCTTCTCAAGGCTCTCGGCATCAGTCAGGGTCAGCGGGATCTCCATTTCCGCACATTTTCTTGCAAGAAAGGCGTATTCCCGCACCTTTTTTTGCTTTTTGGCACGGTCAAAGCGGATCTCATTGATAGGGCGGTCGTTCACTCCCGCCTCGCGGGCAGAGAGCAGAGCAGAGACCGAGGTCATTCCCTCTAAAATATTGGATGCGCCAAATTGGCCTTCTTCTTTTCGCATATCGTTTCCTTTGGTTCTTTTTTGACAACAGTCATCATAAATAAGTATAACAGATTTTCCAAAATATTGCAATAAGAAAAGAGAGAATTATGTTATACGTTACGCAAAAGCCTTCCTTGCGGTGTGTGGTGCTTGGAAATTATATTGTAGAGCAGGGGGCTACGGTCAGAGAGGCTGCACAAAAATTTGGCATCAGTAAAAGCACGGTACATAAGGACGTGACCGAGGAATTGTATAGGATCGATCGCCCATTGTATGAGCGTGTGCGCGCTATCTTGCAAAAAAATAAAGAGGAGCGCCATCTGCGCGGTGGCGAGGCTACGCGCAAAAAATATCAGCGGCGTGTGATGCCTCTTGACGATTGTTGAAAAGCTTTGGTGTGCGATGCTCAATAAGCGGCGCGAACAGCGCACACCGGATGTTGTGAACGCCTTGGTGTGTGATTTATGACGTGATCGCAAAAGAGAAGCGCCCCTTGCTGCGTTGGGCCTTACTTAGATAAACATACACCTTTTTATACAAAATAAAAATTTTGTATAAAAAGGGGAAGCGAAATGGCTATAAAAGGCGTAGGCCAAGCTTTCTTGCCGCATGCGTCCCTTAGAACTCCTTGATGCGATCTATAGCGTACAATATTTTTTTGTTCACGGACTATCCGTCGTTTACGCTAAAAATATTTAATGCGGCTTGACATTTCATCGCTTGCGTTAAAAATATTTAATGCAGCTTAACCATTATCGTTTGCGTTAAAAATATTTAATGCGGCTTAACCATTCATCGTTTGCGTTAAAATTTTTTAATGTGGCTTGACATTCGTTTGTGTTAAAATTTTGATGGATGATCTCCTTACTTAAAATCGATCAGCCATAGCGCACCGGCAAGGCCGATATTTTTTAAAGTTGACTTGTCAACTTTTGGTGTGTTTTTTATTTTATGCACTTTATCCAAAACAAACTTGTCAAAAATAGTCAATTATACGATTTTGCATTTTTTGGTTAAAATGGTTTGCAAAGCCGTATTCATCTATGTTATACTATATGTATAAGGGTCAATGTGTCCCGCTCTGCTTTGATGGGTTCATTTGACTTAAAATTTTGGAGGTACATTGTAAAATGGCAATTAAAATGCGTGTTCTGTATGCCAGCAATAAGGGTAAGATCGCCACTATGGCTAATATGATCAAGGCAGAATTTCAGCTCCCTGTCAACGCAGTCGACAAGGTCGAACAGCCTGCTTATCCCTGCGATAAAGAGCGTCTTGTGATTTTGATGACGTCGCTTAAAAACGAGCCCAGCGATATTGCACGCCGCTTTTATGGCGAGCTGAACAAGGGACGTGCCCAGAACGTGGCACTTGTGATTGACGGCCCCGAGTCTGCTGCCGCAAGAATGAAGGAGATCCTGGCCGCTGCCGGTACCAACGTGATCGACGAGGTCCATTACGTAAAAACCGGATTCCTTCCCTTCCTTTCCGGCGTAAAGGAAGAGGAAAAAACTGCCCTGTTGGAGTGGGCACACCGCGTTGTTGACGGATTGCAGTAAAAAATAATTCAAAAAGACCGAATTTCTTAAATGGAATTCGGCCTTTTTGTTATTTTTATTTAAAAAATAATTTTTTTCTTGATCGGTGTTGCTCTTATCCTTTTTTTGTGATATAATAAAATGTAAAAATATATCTTTAAAGAGGCACTTTATGAAGTATTTTGTTTTGATCCCCGACGGCATGGCAGACGAGCGCATCGAGGCGCTTGGTAATATGACGCCTATGCAAAAGGCAAGCAAACCCACGATGAACGAACTGGCCGCCAAGGCTTTGGTCGGCACTGTTTCTAATGTGCCCACCGGAATGGTTCCGGAAAGCGACACCGCCAACCTGGCGATCCTTTCTTATGACCCCAAGGAATTTTCTAAGGGCCGTTCCCCGCTTGAGGCTGTCAGCATCGGCATTGAGATGCAGCCCGACGAGACCGCTTATCGCTGTAACGTGGTCACGCTCTCTGATAACGGCGAGGATTATGACGATAAGATCATCCTTGACCACAGCGCTGATGAGATCTCTACCGAGGAGGCAGATCAGCTGATCAAGGCGCTTGAATCCGAGCTTGGAGATGATATCAAAAAATTCCATACAGGCATCAGCTACCGTCATTGCCTGATCTGGAAAAACGGCAACGATAAGTATGATTTCAACCGTCCTCACGACATTCTCGGCCGTCGTATTGGCGACTATCTGCCCAAGGCTGAAAATGGCGGTAAGGAATTTTATGACTTGATGCGTCGCAGCTTTGATATTCTCAATCATCACCCCGTTAACGAGGCGCGCCGCGCTCGCGGCCTTAAGCCCGCAAACTCTGCTTGGCTCTGGAGCCCCGGAAAAAAGCCTCAGCTTCCCTCTTTTGCAGAAAAATGGGGACTGAAGGGGGCTGTGATCTCTGCTGTTGACCTGATCAAGGGCATTGGACTTTGCGCAGGTATGCGATCCATCGACGTAGAGGGAGCGACCGGCAACTGTCACACCAACTACCAAGGCAAGGCGGATGCCGCTATTGCTGCCTTTAAAGAGGGCTACGAGTACGTTTACGTACACGTAGAGGGTCCTGATGAATGCGGCCATCGCGCCGAGCTTGAAAACAAGGTGATGGCTGTGGAAAAGATCGACGCACTGATCCTTGCACCCGTTTTGGAGTATCTGCGCTCGACCGGTGAGGACTTTAAGATCATGGTCCTGCCCGACCATCCCACGCCCATCCGCCTGCGTACGCACACCATCTCGCCCGTTCCCTTCTTCATTTATTCCTCTCATGAGGAAAAGGACGGCGTTGCAGAGTTTTCTGAGGAAAGTGCAGCGGCACGGGACTATTACGTTGCAAACGGCTATACCCTGATGGAGCAGCTGGTCGGCAAGCAATAAAGGAGCTTTTATGAATCAAGAAGAACGCTCGGAGGCGATCCTGCCCCCCAAGCAAACGCTTGGCAGATCGCTGTTTGAATATATCGAGATCTTTGTTTTTGCGGCTGTTGTTGTGCTGCTGCTTTTGACATTTGGCTTTCGCATTTGCGTGGTGGATGGCCCCTCGATGAACAACACCCTGGAGGATGGCGAGCGGTTGGTGATCTCGGATCTGTTTTATTTCCCCAAGCAAGGCGATATCGTTGTATTTCATCAAACGGGAGAGGGCTATAACAAGCCCATTGTCAAGCGTGTGATCGCCACAGGCGGCCAATTTGTTAAGCTGGATTATCAAAATGATCGTGTCTATGTTTCAGAGGACGCCGTTTTTGATGAGACAGAGGTACTGCGTGAGGATGCTTACGTTTATTTTGAGCGCTTTGGCGGAACTTGGAAAGAAGCGAAATATAAAGATTTTGACGTGTTTGAGGTGCCGGAGGGCAGCTTGTTCGTTATGGGCGATAACCGCAACAACTCTGCAGACAGTCGTAGCAGCGCCATAGGCTTTGTAGACGAGCACCGTGTGCTTGGCAAGGTGATCCTGCGCCTGACGCCCTTTTCAAAATTTGGTACCGTATGAGGTGAAATATGCCAACGGACATTATTCAATGGTTCCCGGGTCATATGGCGAAAACCCGCCGTTTGATGAAGGAAAATCTGAAAAACGTAGACGTTGTGATCGAGCTTTTGGATGCCCGCATCCCGCAAAGCTCCCGCAATCCCGAAATTGAAAAGCTGACCGAGGGCAAGCCCCTTTTAACGCTTTTGAACAAATCCATGCTGGCCGATCCCGATGCCACCGAGCGCTGGAAAAACCGCTATACAAAGCAGGGCTGTGTCTGCCTTGCCATCGACTGTGTCAGCGGTAAGGGACTGGACAAGCTGATGCCCGCCATCCGAGAGCTTCTGGCCGAAAAGCTGGAGCGCTATGCCCAAAAGGGCATGACCGGCCGCCGCATCCGCGCTATGGTGGTGGGAATTCCCAACGTAGGAAAATCCTCACTGATCAACCGCCTTTGCGGCAACAAAAAGGCTAAGGTGGAAAATCGCCCGGGTGTTACGCTTGCCCCCCAGTGGGTATCCACGCAGATGGGGCTTGATCTAATGGATATGCCCGGTGTTCTGTGGCCCCGATTTGACGACCGCAGAACCGGCGAAAATCTGGCCATTACAGGCGCCATCAAGGATGACGTGGTAGAGATCGAAACCCTGGCGATCGCCCTTTGCGGCAGATTGCGCCGCCTTTACCCTGCTCTTTTGTGTACCCGATACAAGATTGACGACCCCGCAAAGATCGAGGAGATGACCGATGCCGAGCTGTTTGAGTTTATCGGCCGCAAGCGCGGATTTTTGATCAGCGGCGGTGAGGTCGACTTTGAGCGTACTGCCAATATGCTGCTTGACGAGTTGCGCGCCTGCAAGATCGGGCGTGTCACGCTGGACCCCTTGAGAGAGGAGGCTGCCACGTGCTGAATTATCAATTAGAAGAAGAACTGCACGCAGCGGGTTATGAGATGGTATGCGGCGTGGATGAGGCAGGCCGCGGGCCGCTTTGCGGCCCCGTAGCAGCAGCCGCCTGCATTCTGCCCACAGGGCTTGTGATCGAGGGGCTTAACGACTCCAAAAAGCTGACCGAAAAAAAGCGTGAGGCGCTTTACGACGTGATCTGTGAAAACGCCATTGCCTATTCCATTGTGCTTGGCAGCGTAGAGGAGATCAATGAAACCGACATTCTTTCCACCACTCTGCACGCGATGCGCAGCGCTATCGATCAGCTGGATCCCAAGGCAGATTTTGCCCTGATCGACGGCAATATCACAAGAGGCTTTACACTGCCCTGCCGTGCCGTGGTGCACGGCGATGCCACTTCCCCCAGCATCGCGGCCGCCTCGATACTGGCCAAGGTCACCCGTGACCGACTGTGTGCCGAGCTGGATGCAAAATATCCCCAATACGGCATTGCCAAGCATAAGGGCTACGGTACCAAGGCACATATGGACGCCTTGCGCGAGCACGGCCCCTGCGAGATCTATCGCACCAAATTTATTCGGTTTCTTGACAAATGATACTGTTTGGTAAAAAGGATATCGGCAATCTTGGCGAAAGGATCGCCGCAAAGCATCTGCGCAAAAATGGCTATAGGATCTTGGCAAAAAACGTACAGTGCGGAAAAAACGAGCTGGATATCGTGGCCAAAAACAAGGAATGTATTGCGTTTGTAGAGGTCAAGACCCTGACCTTTGAATGCCGTGAAGCAGTCGATCGCCGACCGGCGCGTGCAGTGGACGTGGCTAAGCGCCGACGTACCATTGAGGCCGCAAGACAATACCTGTACAAGCACCCCTCGCGCCTTTGCCCCAGACTGGATGTAATAGAGGTCTATTTGGATCGCTCTGACAAGCCAAAGCCCTTTAAAATCCTGCACATTCCCGCAGCCTTTGATTTCAAAGGCCAAATACATTAAATTTCTCACATAAGGAGATATATTTTATGAAATTCCAAAGCACCAGAGATCAAAGTGCTGCAAAGCTTTCTGCTGCACAGGTCATCAAGCAAGGCCTTGCAAGCGACGGAGGCCTGTTTGTTCCCGAATCTCTCCCCACCCTGACCGAGGCAGAGATCCTTGAGCTTTGCCGGGTCGACTATCCCACCCGTGCAGCGCGTATTTTGGGCAAATTTTTGACCGATTATACCGAAGAAGAGCTTTTGGCTGACTGCAAGGCTGCCTATGCTCCCACCTCCTTTGTAGGCGGTGCCGCACCCGTCGTAGAGCTTGATAAAACGCTGCACAGCATGGAGCTGTGGCACGGTCCCACTGCCGCATTTAAGGATATGGCACTGCAGATCATGCCCCGTCTGCTCTCTCGCGCACTGGTCAAGACCGGTGAAAAACGGACTGCGCTGATCCTGGTCGCCACATCGGGCGATACCGGCAAGGCCGCATTGGAAGGCTACAAGGATATCGACCAGATCAAGATCATGGTCTTTTACCCCGAAAACGGCGTCAGCCGCGTACAAAAGCTCCAGATGCAGACTCAGACCGGCAACAACGTCTCTGTTTGCGCTATTAACGGCAATTTTGACGATGCACAGACCGGCGTTAAGCGCATCTTCTCGGATAAAGAGGCTGCCGAATGGCTGAATGATAAGGGCTATGTATTCTCCTCTGCCAACTCTATCAACTGGGGCCGCCTTGCGCCGCAGATCGTATATTACGTATCCGCATACTGCGATCTTTTGAACAAGGGAACCCTGAAGATGGGCGAGCAGATGAACGTGACCGTTCCCACAGGCAACTTTGGCAATATTTTTGCCGCTTACCTTGCAAAGCTGATGGGACTGCCCATTGATAAGCTTGTCTGTGCCTCTAACAAGAATAACATTCTGACCGATTTCCTTTGCACCGGCACCTATGACCGTAACCGTGCCTTCCACCTAACGATGTCTCCCTCGATGGATATTCTGATCTCCAGCAATCTGGAGCGCCTGCTTTACTTTACGGCGGGCAGTGCGCGCACAGCTGCTTATATGAGATCCTTAAACGAGACGGGTGCTTACACGGTAGATGCTGACGTTAAGGCAAAGATCGATGAGAACTTCTTTGGCTTCTTTGCTGACGAGCAGATGACTGCCGAGACCATCCGCCGCACGATGGATAAATATGGCTATTTGGCCGATACGCATACCGCCGTGGCGATCAGTGCTGCCGAGCAGTATATCGAAAAAACCGGCGACAAAAAGCCTATGATCGTGGCCTCTACCGCCAGCCCCTATAAGTTTGCCAATGACGTCTACATCTCTTTGTACGGCGAGCATCCTACCGATCCCGTAGCTGCCTTGGATCAGCTGTCTGCACGTTCCAATACCGAGATCCCCTATCCGCTTCGTGGCATTGGCGAGCGCAAGGTGCGCTTTACCAACGTGGTGGATTCTGCTGATATGTGGCAAGCCACCAAGGATTATATCGGCTAAGCAAAAAAGAAACGCAGTAGAACGAAATTTCGTTCTACTGCGCAAGAAAAGATAAAATCAGTTCTTCTTGGGCTTAAATGTGGCGCACACCGTGTCAGTGCTGGAGGTTGCAAAGCTGGGACCGACGGCGATCTTTTCAGCGGTGCAATAGCAATCGCCCTCGTGATACTGACAGTTCTTTACGTCACAGCTGATGCCGTTGTTCACGTGCTCGCAGCAACCGTTTGGCTTGTTGTTCATTTCCATTTTGATCTCATCTCCTTTCTTGGGATGATATCAGTTTTCCCCGCAATGCTTTGCTTTATTCCATTACAGCGAAAGGAGCCGATATGTCGATCTTTGTGATTGCCGACTTGCACCTGTCTGCCGGAACCGATCATCCGATGGATGTATTCGGCGCACGTTGGAAGGGCTATACCGAAAAGATCTGCAAAAGCTGGAAAGCGATCGTTCAAGAAAAAGACAGCGTCATCATCCCGGGTGACGTGTCGTGGGCGATGCATCTGGCCGAGGCCAAGGAAGACTTTTCCCTGCTTCAATCCTTGCCGGGTACCAAATACCTTGCCAAGGGCAACCACGACTTTTGGTGGGAAACTGCCGCCAAAATGGGGCGTTTTTTTAAAGAGAATGGTTTTGACTCCCTGCGATTGCTTTACAACAATGCCTACGTGCTGGAAGACTATATCGTTTGCGGCACACGGGGATGGTTTGTGGAAGAGGGCCAGCAGGTGACCGTTGGCGACGTGGATTATGCCAAGATCGTCAATCGTGAGGTGCAACGCTTAAAGATCAGCTTGGATGCCGCAAAAGCCTTGCAGCAAGGAGAGCACGCAGACAAAGAGATCCTTGTGTTTTTACATTTTCCGCCTATTTGGAACGGCTTTGAATGCCGCGAGATCTTGGATATGCTGGAGTCCTACGGCATCAAGCGCTGCTATCACGGTCACATCCACGGAACCTATTATGTTCCTGCCGAGCGCACCGTTGGGAGCGTAACGTTTTTCCTGATCTCGTCGGATTATTTGGATTTTGTGCCCAAAAAGATCCTTCCCATCGTCCCATAAATCCAACATTTCCATATTTATTATATTATTTTGTGTAAAACTCTTGACAAATACCGCTAAAATCGGTAAAATATACTTTGTGTAAATTTTCAATCTCTGGAGGATGAAAAAATGAAATTGGTCAAAGCTGAAAAAATCGAGGCAAGCAAGTACGAGCTGCATATCTCGGTCGATCAGGCTACTTTTGAGGCTGCCGTAACCAAGGCATATCAAAAGGAAGGTAAAAAGATGAACGTTCCCGGCTTCCGCAAGGGTAAAGCTCCTCGCGCCATCATCGAAAAGATGTATGGTAAGGGCGTGTTCTACGAAGCCGCTATCAACGATATCATTCCCGATGCGTACACTGCCGCTTTGGAAGAGTCCAAGATCTCCCCTGTTTCCCAGCCCGATTTTGATATCGTATCTCTGGATGACAACGGTCTTGTTCTGTCTGCCAAGGTTTACGTAAAGCCCGAGGTTTCCGTTAAGGATTACGCCGGTCTTGCCGTAACCCGCACCATTGCCCCTGTGACCGACGAAGAGGTCGATCGCGAGATCGAGACTGTTCGCGAGCGCAACTCTCGCGAGACCGAGGTCCTGGGCCGTGCTGCCGCTATGGGCGACACCGCTACCATCGACTACGAGGGCTTCTGCGACGGCAAGGCATTTGACGGTGGCAAGGGCGAGGGCTACGCACTTAAGCTTGGCTCTAACACCTTTATCCCCGGCTTTGAGGAGCAGATCGTCGGCAAGAAGATCGACGAGGAGTTTGACGTTAACGTGACCTTCCCCACCGAGTACCATGCCAAGGAGCTGGCCGGCAAGGAGGCTGTGTTCAAGTGCAAGCTGCACGCACTCTCTACTGTTGAGCTGCCCGAGCTTGACGATGATTTTGCAAAGGACGTTTCCGAATTTGACACCTTTGCTGAATATAAGGCTGACATTAAGGCAAAGATCGAGAAGAGACACACCGACAGTGCCAATGCCGCTGTTGATGAGCAGATGATCGACGCTCTGATCGAGAAGCTGGAGGCTGATATCCCTGCCCCCATGTTTGAGGCTGAGGCCGAGAACTTCCTGCGCGACTACGATAACAGACTGCGTATGTCCGGTCTGGATCTCAACACCTACATCAAGTACACCGGCATGACCCTTGACGGTCTGCGCGAGCAGTTCCGCCCTCAGGCAGAGCGCCAGGTCAAGGCTCGTCTTGCTTTGGAGAAGGTTGCTGAGCTTGAGAACGTCGAGGCCACCGAAGAGGACATCAACGGCGAATATCAGCGCATTGCCGATGCATACAATATGCCCGTAGATAAGGTCAAGGAGAGCATTCCCGCTGACGCTATCACCGAGGATATGCGCGTTAAAAAGGCTATGGACTTCGTTCGCGATCACGCTGTGATCACCGATGCTGCTCCCGAGGCTAAGAAGCCCGCTGCCAAGAAGAGAACCACCGCTGCCAAGAAAGAGGCTGACGGCGAGGCTCCCGCAAAGAAGACCACGACCAGAAAGACCACTGCCAAGAAGACTGCTGAGAAGGCAGAAGACAAAGCAGAGTAATTTACAGCACAGTAGCCGCGGCAGTTGTCGCGGCTACTGCGCTCTCATATCAAAATATCAAAATACGGAGGTTTTGAAAGAATTATGATGGATTTTATCCGTAATAACGCCCTTGTTCCCATGGTCGTAGAGCAGACCGGCCACGGCGAGCGTTCTTTTGACATTTTTTCCCGTTTGCTCAACGACCGTATTATTTTCCTTTCCGACGAAGTCAACGACGCGACCGCTTCTTTGGTGGTGGCACAGATGCTGTTTTTGGAATCTCAGGATCCCGATAAGGATATCAACTTCTATATCAATAGCCCCGGCGGCTCTGTTACTGCAGGTATGGCAATTTATGACACGATGAATTATATCAAGTGTGACGTTTCGACCATTTGCATCGGTATGGCTGCTTCTATGGGCGCGTTCCTGCTTTCCTCCGGCGCAAAGGGCAAGCGTTTTGCACTGCCCAACAGCGAGATCATGATCCACCAGCCTCTCGGCGGCGCAAGAGGTCAGGCCTCTGACATCAAGATCCAGGCCGATCTGATCCTGCGCACCAGAGACACTCTGAATCGCATTCTGGCCGCTAACACGGGTAAGAGCGTTGAGGAGATCGCAAGAGATACCGACCGCGATAACTTTATGACCGCACAGCAGGCCCTGGAATACGGCTTGGTTGATCGCGTTCTTGAGAAAAGAATTTAAATTTAACAGAGGTCAACATGTCAAATAATACCACAAGCAAGGGCGGCCGCTCTCAGCGCTACTGCTCTTTTTGCGGCAGAAACGAGGGTCAGGTCAATTTTTTGATCCCCTCCCCCACCGGTGCCTATATTTGCGATTATTGTGTTGAGGCCTGTAACGAGCTGATCGAGGAAAGCGAAGAGCTGGCAGCCACCGATTTTTCCTTTACCTTGGATACGCTTCCGCGCCCCACGCAGATCAAGGCCGCCTTGGATGCCTACGTGATCGGTCAGGACGATGCAAAGATCGCACTGTCGGTGGCGGTATACAATCACTATAAGCGCGTGCTGTATGCAGAGGAAACTGCTTCCCCCAAAAAAGGCAAGCGGAACGAGGAGGCCGAGGAGGCCATCGAGCTTCAAAAAAGCAACGTGCTGCTGCTTGGCCCCACCGGTGTAGGCAAGACCTATCTTGCACAAACTCTGGCCAAGACCTTGCAGGTTCCCTTTGCCATTGCAGACGCCACCACGCTGACCGAGGCCGGTTACGTGGGCGAGGATGTTGAAAACATCCTGCTCCGCTTGATCCAAGCAGCCGATTTCGACATTGCTAAGGCAGAACGTGGCATCATTTATATCGATGAGATCGATAAGATCGCCCGCAAGAGTGAAAACCGCTCGATCACCCGTGACGTATCGGGCGAGGGCGTTCAGCAGGCGCTGCTGAAAATTCTTGAGGGCACTGTTGCCAACGTTCCTCCGCAGGGCGGTCGCAAGCATCCCAATCAGGAATTTATCCATATCAATACCAAAAACATCCTCTTTATCTGCGGTGGCGCATTTGAAGGCCTTGACGACGTGATCGAGCGCCGTAAGGGTAATCATACCATCGGCTTTGGCAGTGAGATCCTAAAAAAGGATGAAAAAAAGAAGGGCGGTATTTTCAAGGACGTTCTGCCCCACGATATTGTAAAGTACGGCCTGATCCCGGAACTGGTGGGACGTATTCCCGTGATCGTTTCGCTGACCGAGCTTGACAAAAAGGCATTGGTACGTATTATCAGCGAGCCCAAGAATTCGTTGGTGCGCCAATACCAAAAGCTGTTTGAAATGGATGGCGTTAAGTTGACCTTTGCCAAGGGTGCAATGGAGGCCATTGCCGAGCTTGCTCTTGAAAGAAGCACCGGTGCCCGCGGCTTGCGCGCGATCATGGAAAGCCTGATGCAGGAAACTATGTATGAGATCCCTGCACGTAAGGACGTGTCTGAGGTGGTTATCACGCCCGATGCCGTCAAGGGCAGAAAAAAGCCCTCTTACGTTTTGCTTCGTGAACTTGACAAAGCAAGCGAATAAACAAAAATGCCGCGTTGGCGAGCCTGCCACAGAGCAGGTCGCCAGTTATGATCGCCTCTGGCGAGTTTAGAGTTATGATTGCCTTCGGCAAGTTGTGATGCACCTTCGGTGCAGCTTGAAGTAGCAAGGCGATCATATCATAACGTTTGCA
>JAZQWJ010000025.1:0-20973 GCA_045632285.1 Eubacteriales bacterium
GCAAACCCATAACGGCGAGCGTAAGCGAACCTCATAACTTGTAACTGAAAATAGCTTTTGTGTCCACAAATGCAGTGCTTGTCAAGAAAATTGACAAGTCATAGGTGAACGCAAAAAAGGCTCCCTTGTGTAAAGGGAGCGGACGCCGAAGGCGCCTGAGGGATTGTTTTAACACAAATCTAACCTTTACAACCCCCCCGACACGCTACCGCGTGCCACCTCCCTTTACACAAGGGAGGCTCTTTTCACCGCCCGATAGATAAACAAAGAGGACAGAGAATGTAAAACACTCTCTGTCCTTTTCCTGTCGGTTCGAGTATATTGCTCTACGGCAGACACCCGTTGGGCGACTTTTTTGCATTCAGAGCCATTTGCGAAAATCCCGCAGGCGTGTAAAGGTGCTGTAATTGGCATCGTGGAAGTTGGCGGCACCGTTGAAGGCAGTGCGGCAAAGGAACAAAATATCCTCGCCCTCGATGCAAAAATCCACGTATTGAAAGCCCACCTGATTTTCGGGCAGATGGCGATAATCAAAAATATGCGTGACAAGCTCCCAATGCACAAGATCGCGTGAAGCGATCAGCGACAGCAGGTTGCGCCCCTTGGGATGCTCGGCATCCAGATAAGACACGATCGAAAGATAGCGACCGCTGTCCTCGTCAAATACAACCACAAATTTGGCGTGATTTCCGGGAAAGTCCACCACGCACTCAAAAGCCATGGCCCCTTCAGGATCGCCCACGTTGGGGCGCATCAAGATCGCCTTGCCGAAAGAGGGCTTGCAGCCGCCGATCTCATAGCGTAGCATATTGTAAAGTGTGCCGTCGGGCCCCACGGTCATACACCCCTCAAGGCAGCCGCCGCTTTTGCCGACGGCAGTCCCCTCCCAGGCATTATCATAGGGAACGGGGTGAGAAAACGACCAATTTTCAGCCTTTAGCAGGTCGGCGTTTTCATCGATAGAGGCGCACATTACGCTATGCCCGCCCCGCACCCAGCAGCCCCATTCCAGCGACGTCCAAAGGCGGCCGCCGTGGGATAGGATCGGCTGAGGATTTTTGTGTACGCCCGCCGCATCGCGGCGGCCACTGCCCCGCAAAAGCACCGTTGGCATCCCCCACGTCTTTCCGCCGTCATCCGAGCGGCCGATCAGCAGATCGCCGTATTCGGTAGAAACGGCCAGCATATACAGCTCGCCCCGGTGCAAAAACAGCTTGCCCCAAAAGCAAGGGTATAGCTCGGTAAGATAGTGCCAGCTTTGGCCGTCGTCGTCCGAGCGGAAGATCAGCGTTAGGTTTTGCGGTGCATTGCTTTTGTAAACGTCCATCGAGGCAAGCAGAAAGCCCTTGGGATGGCGCAGCAGCGAGGGGCTGCACAAAAACTGCCCCGAAAATCCATAGGCGCGGTCGTCGGGGTGCAGATAATTCACGACACTGTCGCCCGGTACAAAGCCTGTGCGCACCAAGCGCAGGCGGCTTTGCTTTCCATCTGCGATCACGCGACATTCGTAGTCACGCCCCTCCAAAAGGCCCGAGATCTGCGCCGCAGTGCCTTGTACGGTCAGTGCCTCAAAGGCCGTATCGCTCCCCCGCAGACGGTATTGAACGGTATAAGACGCTACGCCCTCCAAGGGGAGCCATGCCACGCAAAATCCGTTTTGCGCAGGCGCGATGCGGCAAATATAGATCTCACCCACGTCAAATTCGGGCGGACGGTAGGGCGAAAAGCTCCAGCTTGTCATACCTTTCATGCTATGCTCCTTTACAGTCCCAATTCTCTTTCCAGATCATCCGAGGCAGCCTTCATTTGCTCCACGCAAAAGCGCACGTAGGGCGTCAGCCGCTTGGGATCTGTGTTTCGGGCATAATTGGCGGTGGGAATGCCCGCTAAATTCATATGATATTTAGCTGTTAACGGATAAGGCAAGCCGTTTTCGGTAAAGCCTGCAAGTGTGAGAAAATGCTGCAATTTCTCGACCCGTTCGGGGGCTTTTTCAAAATTTTCGCAAAGATAGGCATAAAGCTTTGGGTGAAAATTGCACATAATGCCGCAGTAACCCGCAGCGCCGTTGCGCATGGACTGCAGCAGTGTCTGACAGTTGGCATTGAACAGCCGCAGGTCACTTCCCCGCAGCAGCTCACACCGTTCTCTCATGGTATCCACGTCGCAGCAGGTATCCTTAATAAAGGCAAAACGCCCGGTGGAAAGGCACCATTGCAAAATGCGGGGCGTCAGCAATCGCTTATAAGGGTGGGGACACTCGTAAAGCCCCAGCTTAACGTCGGGCGGCAGCTTGGCAAGCAGCCTTTCGGCATTGGAGATCCAAACGTCGTCCCCCTCGTTGTGCAGATCCAAACGATTGGTGATCAGGATCAGCGCATCGGTGCCGCTTTCGGCAATGCGACAAAGCGTTTTGGCTTGCGCATCGATATCATTGGCAACGTGGCCCGAGGAGACCACGGTCATACGGCGACCGCCGCCCGCGGCGATCTCCTGCACGGTCTCCCAAACGGTGCGATTGATGGCAACAAGCTCATCCTCGGAAAGCCAAAAGATCTCGCTGGATTGACAAACGGCAAAAATGCCGTGGCAGCCCGTGTCGTGATACCAATGCACGTATTTTTTTACGGTCTCAAGGTCAATACGGCCGTCTGCCGTATAGGGGGTGATCATCGTTGGAAATGCCTGATGCTCCATTTTCCCGTTTTCCTTTCGGTTTTTCTTTCATTATACAGTTATTCCCTTATAATTTCAATAGTTAAAGTAAAAAAGGCCGCAAATGCGGCCTTTTTATTGTAAGACGAAAACCCCGCCATAGTGGCGGGGTTCCATAAAGGCTTTGCCGATGAGCAGAAAGCAAATAAAAATTCAGCGTAGAATGATCTTTGTCAAAGGCTCCCTTGTGTAAAGGGAGCTGTCAGCAAAGCTGACTGAGGGATTGTTTTGTGTAGATTATCGCTTTTTACAATCCCTCCGTCACGGCAAGCCGTGCCACCTCCCTTTACACAAGGGAGGCTTGGTTTTAGTCCCGCTTGAGCGGGGTTTCGTAACAAATGCATGGCTGGCAGGCCAATCTTTAGCGCACTTGTGCGCTGCCAGTAATATTAGGGCTATGCCCGAAACTGAAATTATGCGGGGGGGATTATTATTTTCTTATTCGGCTTTGGGAGCAGTCGCTTCCTCTATCGCCTTTAACTCCGCTTCCCTTTCGTTTTCGGGGATAACAGCCACAAAGGCCTTGATGGCGCACTCGATCATATCGTCGGTGGGCTTGCGCACCGTGATGCGCTGGAGCCACATACCGGGCGCCGAAATGATGCGGGTCAAAATATTTTCGTGACGGCCTGCGAACTTGAGCAGCTCGTAGCCGACACCCATGATCAGCGGGATCAGCAGCAGCTTGATGGCGGCGCGCACCAGCGTGTTGGGCAGACCGCTGAGGCCAAACAGCTCGGTGGGGATCAAAAAGCCCACCAAAATGCTGACGATCAGCATCAGGATCAGAAAGGAGGTGCCGCAGCGGGGATGGAAGCGGCGCTGCGCGCGCACGTTTTCCACCGTCAGGGGCAGCCCCTTTTCATAGCAGAAAATAGTCTGATGCTCGGCGCCGTGATACATAAAGGTGCGGCGGATATCCTTCATCAGCGACACCAGCGCCATATAGGCGATCAGGATCACGATCTTTAAAATGCCCTCAAACACCGATTGCAGATAGCGGTTACCCTGCGGCCAGCCGGGCACGTAGGGCTCCAGCAGCTTGGTGTAAAGCACCGTGGGAAGCCAGATAAACAGCGCCAGTGCAAGACCGATGCCAAGCACGGTGGCGATGATGGTGATGGCCAGCATCGTACCCTTTCCAAAGGCGCTTTGCGGCTCGCTCTTCTCCTGTGTTTTTTCAGCTTTTTCGATACCGTCTGCGGACTTTTCTGTGTTTTCGGCGGTAGCATCCTCCGTATTTTCAATGGGGGCATTGACGGTGCTATCGTCCTGTTTTTCCTCGGCCTTTCCATCCTCCTCGCAGAAGATGTCGGCAGATTTCATCAGGTATTTATATCCCATCACCATTGAATCCACAAAGCCGAACACGCCGCGGATGATGGGCCAACGGCAGATCGCGGGGCGCTTTTTCTTGACGTTCGGCTCCTCTTCAAAATAGATCTCTCCGTTGGGGCGACGCACGGCCATTGCGCTTTTTTCCGGGCCGCGCATCATAATGCCCTCCATCAGCGCCTGACCGCCGATCGAGGTCTTGCGCAAGGGGCACACCTTTTCTTTTTTGCTCATTGCTTGCTCCTTTTTAAAAATTCCGAGACCGTTCGTTATAAAGAACGGTCTCGAAATGCAAGTGATTATTTCTTTTCCTGGAAGCTCATCTTCATCTGGCCGCCCTGATCCTTTTTGTGCTTTTCAAGCAGGTTGTGGATGCGCTTGGCGGGATCCAGCAGAGTGCTGATGGTCTCATCGTGATTCAGCGTATCGATGATGTAGGCCACGTACTTGCACATATTGACCTCGACGTACCACTCTTTAGAAAGCAGCTCGGGAGTTCTGTGCACCAGGTTGGTGGTAAAGATGCGGGTAAAGATGCCGTCCTTATAAGCCTTGTCAAACTTATCAAGACCGTCGGTAAACAGGCCAAAGGTAGAGAAGGCGAAGATGCGCTTTGCGCCCTTTTCCTTAAGCTGCAGCGCTACGTCGATCAGCGACTCGCCCGAGGAGATCATATCGTCAACGATGATGGCATCCTTGCCGTGAAGATCGCGGCCGAGGTACTCGTGTGCCTCGATGGGGTTTTTGCCGTTGACGATCTTGGCATAGTTGCGGCGCTTGTAGAACATACCGATATCAATGCCCATCACAGAGGAATAGTACATGCAACGACCCATTGCGCCCTCGTCGGGAGAAATGATCATCAGGTCATCCTTGTCGATGGAAAGATCGGGATACTGACGCACCATAGCCTTGATAAACTGATAGGTGGGGCGCACGTCGTCAAAGCCGCAAAGGGGCACTGCGTTTTGTACGCGGGGATCGTGCGCATCAAAGGTGATGATGTTTTTAACGCCCATAGCCTCCAGCTCCTGCAGCATCAGTGCGCAGTCAAGAGACTCGCGGCGAGAACGCTTGTGCTGGCGACCCTCGTACAGCATAGGCATAATGACCGACACACGGCGTGCCTTGCCTGCAATGGCCGCGATCACGCGCTTGAGATCGGCAAAGTGATCATCGGGGCTCATCGGAACCTGCTGGCCGTACATCTTATAGGTCACGCTGTAATTAAAGGGATCGCAGTAAATGTAAACGTCGTGACCGCGCAAGGACTCGTGTAAGAGGGCCTTTGCCTCGCCACTGCCAAAGCGGGGGCATTCTACGTCAACCAGGAAAGAGCCGTCGCCACCGTGGCGTCTCCACTCCTTCAAATAACCGTCGACCTGCGCAGCAAATTTTTCAGAACCCGACATGCCAATGACACTCAGGTCTCCGTAAAGTGCATCCTTCATTTTTTACTCCTTTGCGGTATCAATATTCATAGACAAAAGATATTATAGCACAAAAAGATCGGTTTGAAAAGACTTTTTGCGGATTTTTTATAAAAATCAAGACATTTCGGCCTTTTCCAACAAAATCAGATGTCAACCGTTACAGATTTTGCAAAATCTGCCGTAAGCCTCGTCAAAGGCGGCGCGATCCTTGGTGGGGGTGTAAACGACGGGATCAAAGGAACGGATGACCAGCTCGCGCGCCTCGCGCAGATCCTTCAGCTCGCCTGCGGCGATATACTGCATCAGCAGGTTACCGATGGCAGTGGCCTCGACAGGGCCTGCGGTCACAGGGATACCGCAAGCATCGGCGGCCAACTGGCAAAGGAAGGTATCCTTGGTGCCGCCGCCAACGATGTGGATGCCCTTAACAGGCTTGCCGCGCAGTGCCTCGATGCCCTCTTTGACATAGCGATAGCGCAGCGCAAGGCTTTCCATAATAACGCGGACGATCTGACCCTCGTTTTGCGGCACGGGCTGACCGGTGCGGCGGCAGTACTCTACGATGCGGCCGGGCATATCGCCGGGGGCAACGAACATCGGGTCGTCGGGGTTGATAAAGGAAACAAGGGGCTTTTCGGCCTCGGCAAGGGTCTGCAGATCGGCAAAGCTGAAGTCCTTGCCCTCGCGCTTCCACTGGCGGCGCGTTTCCTGCACCGTCCACAGTCCCATAATATTTTTAAGGAAGCGATAGGTGCCCAGTGCGCCGCCCTCGTTGGCAAAATTCCACGCAAGGGTGTCGTCATTCACCAGGGGCGAGGTCAGCTCGGTGCCCATCAGCGACCAGGTGCCGCTGGAGATGTAGACAAAATCCTCCTCGGTGGCGGGCACAGCCAGCACGGCGCTGGCGGTATCGTGAGAGGCGATGTTATAGACCTTGAAGTTGACGCCGCCCACCTCGTCACTGACAACTGCGGAAAGCTTGCCAAGGCAGTTTCCGGGCTCGACCACGTCGCCCACCAGCATGGGCAGACCCAGCTTTTCAAAGATCTCGGGGGCAACCTTACGGGTCTTGGCGTTGAGGATCGCGCCGGTGGAGCAGATGGTATACTCGTTGGCCATCTCGCCCGTGAGGAAGTAGTTGAGCAGGTCGGGGATGTTCAGCATACGCACGGCGTTTGCCACCATTTCGGGGTTGTCGCGCAGATCGGCGGCAAGCTGATACACGGTATTGAAATCAATGGTCTGGATGCCTGTGATATCGTACAGCTCCTTCACGCCAAGGCGATCGGCGAGCTGCGCGGGCATCCCTGCGGTGCGGGTGTCACGGTAGTGGAAGGGGTTAGAGAGCATTTCGCCGTGCTTGTCGATCAGGCCGTAGTCCACGCCCCAGGTATCGATGCCAAAGCCTGCGATGTTGTCGCCCGAAAGCTTGGTCTCGCGGATGGACTGCTTGATCTCGTGCAGGATGCGCATAATATCCCAACGGAAGTGCTTGCCAACGGTGACGGGATCGTTGGAAAAGCGATGGTTTTCGCGCAGGGCGAGCTTTTCGCCGTTAAAGCTGCCGATAATACCACGGCCGCTGGAGGCGCCAAGGTCGATTGCGAGCATGTTGAGGTTTTTCATAAAGCTTCTCCTTTATGTTATATTTCTATTTTATTGTATCATAGGAGCACGCTGATAAAAAGGACTTTTTTGGCGGTGTTTTGTGTGGGATTATCGCCAACACCGTCACGACCAAACGGCGGGCTTGCTGTCAGCACCGTAATACCACCAATTCCCCGCCTCGGTGGGCTGGGTGGCGGAATAATAATAGCGGGTGGCGGAGGTGAGATCGGAGTTACCGCTAGAATCGATCGTAATCTTGCCCCAATCGCTTGCGCTGCCGCCGTAATACACCGCGAAAAGGCCGGTGCATCTGTAGAACGCAGATTCGCCGATGCTGGTCACACCATCGGGGATGGTGATGGTGGTCAACTGAGAACACTGGGAGAACGCACCATCGCCGATGCTGGTCAGTTGGCTGTTTGCGCCAAACTCTACCGTGGTAAAACCGCTGCAACCGGCGAACGCATAATCGCCGATGCTGGTCAGCTTGCTGTTTGCGCCAAACTCCACCGTGGTCAACTGAGAGCACCCATCGAACGCAGAATTGCCGATGCTTGTCACACTTGCGGGGATGGTGATGGTAGTCAACCGAGAGCATCCGGAGAACGCACCATCGCCGATGCTGGTCAGTTGGCTGTTTGCGCCAAACTCTACCGAGGTCAGGTTGGTGCATCCGGAGAACGCACGATAGCCGATGCTGATCAAGCTACCGGGGATGGTGATGGTGGTCAACTGAGAGCAATTGTAGAACGCAGATTCGCCGATGCTGGTCAGTTGGCTGTTTGCGCCAAATGTAACCGTGGTCAACTGAGAGCAATTGTAGAACGCATACTCGCCGATGCTTGTCACACTACCGGGGATGGTGATGGTGGTCAACTGAGAGCGCTGGGAGAACGCACCATAGCCGATACTCGTCACGCTGCCGTCCGTGGGGATCACGCTGTTCTTGCAACCAAGCACAAGCGTTCCCGTGGCGGTTTCGATCAGGCAGTTCCCTGCGCTGTGGTATTTCGTATTTCCGCTTGCCACTGTGATAGAAGCCAAACCAGTGCAACCGTAGAATGCATCACCGCCGATGCTGGTCACGCTCGCAGGGATGGTGACAGAGGTCAGGCCGGTGCATCCGTAGAACGCACCAACGCCAATGCTCGTCACGCTACTGTCCGTGGGGATCACACTGTTCTTGCAACCAAGCACCAGCGTTCCCGTGGCTGTTTCGATCAGGCAGTTCCCTGCGCTGTGGTATTTCGCATTTCCGCTTGCCACCGTAATACTCATCAGGCCGGTATAGGCTAACGCCTGATGGCCGATGCCGGTCACACCATCGGGGATGGTGATGGTGGTCAACTGAGAGCAATTGTAGAACGCATACTCGCCGATGCTGGTCAGTTGGCTGTTTGCGCCAAACTCCACCGTGGTCAGGTTAGAGCAATAGGAGAACGCCCAATTGCCGATGCTCGTCACGCTATCGGGGATGGTGATGGTGGTCAGGTTAGAGCAATTGCAGAACGCAGAATCGCCGATGCTTGTCACGCTATCGGGGATGGTGATAGAGGTCAGGCCGGTGCATCCGTTGAACGCCTCATCGCCAATGCCAACGGTGTCGGCGCGCAGACTGATCGTTGTAACATTTGTATCACAAGCTATCACCCATTTATCTACGTAAGATACACCGTTTTCTGTTTCAATGATTCCCGTACAGCCATCGAACGCCGCATATCCAATACTTATCACGCTCGTGGGGATGGTGATAGCAGTCAGGCCGGTGCATTCAGAGAACGCCTCATCGCCGATGCTGGTCAGCTTGCTGTTTGCGCCAAACTCTACCGAGGTCAGGCCGGTGCATCCGTTGAACGCAGAATCGCCGATGCTGGTCACGCTCGCAGGGATAGCGACAGAGGTCAGGCCGGTGCATCCGTAGAACGCACGATCGCCGATGCCGGTCACGCTCGCAGGGATAGCGACAGAGGTCAGGCCGGTGCATCCGTAGAACGCACGATCGCCGATGCCGGTCAGCTTGCTGTTTGCGCCAAACTCTACCGAGGTCAGGTTGGTGCAATCCTCGAACGCATAATCGCCAATGCTGGTCACGCTCGCTGGGATGGTGACGGAGGTCAGGCCGGTGCATCCGTAGAACGCACCAACACCAATGCTCGTCACGCTACCGTCCGTGGGAATCACGCTGTTCTTGCAACCAAGCACCAGCGTTCCCGTGGCGGTTTCGATCAGGCAGTTCCCTGCGCTGTGGTATTCCGTGTTTCCGCTTGCCACCTTGATAGAAGTCAAGCCGGTGCAACCGTAGAACGCCAAAGAGCCGATGCTGGTCACGCTATCAGGGATGGTGATGGTGGTCAGGCTATAGCAATGGTTGAACGCATAATCTTTAATGGCCGTAACACCGCTTGGGATCTCCAATGCGGTGACCAATTGGCCGTTTACATACAAATTATCTGTATAATACAACGGATTGGCATCATATCCAAATTCAATATTGCACCACGCCGCAAGGTCACTGATGTAAACATCGGTCAGGCCGGTGCATAAGCAGAACGCCTCATCGCCGATGCTGGTCACACTATCGGGGATGGTGATAGAGGTCAGGCCGGTGCACAAGAAGAACACCTCATCGCCGATGCTGGTCACACTATCGGGGATGGTGATAGAGGTCAGGCCGCGACACCAAGAGAACGCACTATTGCCGATGCCAACGGTGTCGGCGCGCAGACTGATCGTTGTAACGTTTGTATCACAAGCTATCACCCATTTATCTACGTAAGATACGCCGTTTTCTGTTTCAATGATTCCCGTACAGCCATCGAACGCCGCATATCCAATACTTATCACGCTCGTGGGGATAGTGATAGCGGTCAGGCCGGTGCATCCAGAGAACGCCTCAGCGCCGATGCTTGTCACACCATCGGGGATGGTGATGGTGGTCAGGTTGGTGCAATCCTCGAACGCATAATTGCCGATGCCAACGGTGTCGGCGCGCAGACTGATCGTTGTAACATTTGTATCACAAGCTATCACCCATTTATCTACGTAAGATACGCCGTTTTCTGTTTCAATGATTCCCGCACAGCCACCGAACGCCCTATTATCGATGCTTATCACGCTCGTGGGGATGGTGATAGCGGTCAGGCCGGTGCAACCGTAGAAAGCACCACTGCTGATGCTGGTCACGGCGATCCCTTTGTAGGCGGCGGGGATGACGACCTCGGTGGCGGTACCGGTATAATCGTTAACGGTGTAGGTGCCGTTTTTTGTCAAGGCAAATACAAGACCAATCTCCTCGTAAGCGTGTGCGCACACGGTGCATATATTTTGTGAGTTGTAGGTGTGGGGGACCTTTTCAAACACATAGTTACAGCCGCTATTCGAGCAAACACCCCTATGCCCAATCGCATCCTTTTCCCAAGTGCTTGCCGGTGCGTGGTTGCTTGCATCGATCGGGATCGCCTCGGTTTGTCTGTAAGCGCAGATCGCGCAATCTCTGTAATGGCTACCCTCTGCCACGCAGGTGGGGGCAAGGGTCTCGACCCAGTTGCCGTAGCTGTGGGCGGTCTTGTTCACTTGCGCAGTACAGCCGGTGCGGGTGCAGACCTTCCAATGGTTGGTGCCGTCGGTCGTCCAAGTGGTGGCGGAGGCGTGAGCGTTGGGGTCAATATCAACGTACTGCGTTTCGCTGTGTCCGCAATCACAAACATGGATCTTAATGCCCCGCGTGGTGCAGGTGGGTGCGGTAGTTTCTACCCATTCGCCAAAGGTGTGCTGATGCTCCTCTTTTTGAGGCAATTCCACGGGATCCAAAACAGTGCCGTTGGTCAGTGTGATCACCAAGCGGCCTTGTTCGTCAAACTCCACCCTTTGAATTGTGGCGCCTTCTTCGCCCTGTGCACCATTCTGGCCATTTGCGCCGGTGGCCTTGACACCTGTAGAAGTCCAAGTCAAGCCGCCGTCGTTGGAAATTTCCCACTCGTTGCTTTGTGCGTTGATGCGAATCTGCGGCGTGATACCATCCTTACCGTCTTCGCCATCCTCACCTTTTTCACCGTTTTGGCCGTCTTTGCCGGTGGCCTTGATACCTGTAGAAGTCCAAGTCAAGCCGCCGTCGGTGGAAATTTCCCACATATTGTTGGAGGGGTTGATACGTACACGAGGTGAAATCCCGTCCACACCCTCGGCTCTAATGCCGCTGTCAATGCCATCAAGCCACCAGTTATCGTTGGAGCCAATGGTCACTCTTGTCCCGTTTGTGCCCGTAGAGCCGGCTTCGCCCTTTTCGCCCTGCGCACCCGTCTGACCATCCTTGCCGTCTTTACCGTCCGCACCGGTGACCTTTCCAAGATTTTCGGTGGTACCATCGCTATAGGTCAGCACAAGCTCACCGTTAACGATCTCACTCTTCGTGATTGAACGGGATGCCTCACTGCTACAAGCCACAAGCATACACGCAAGTGTAATCAAAAGAATCATTAGCGGTATGAGAAATATGCGTTTTTTCATAGTCCTTCTCCTTTCGGATTGAAACGTTATTCTTGAACTTGGGGTTTAACAAGAGTCTTAAAGCAAGGCGCGGCGCGGAAGTGGGCGCCCCGCGCAGGATGGGCGAGGGGGCCCGCGGAAGTGCCGCGATGCGCCGCTTATTTCAGCTCGACCACCGTGACGCCGCCGTCGCCCTCTCCGTACTGGCCGATGCGGAAATTCTTGATACGCTTATCGGTTTTCAGGTATTTCCAAAGGGCGACCTTCAGCGCGCCCGTGCCCTTGCCGTGGATCAATCTTACGGTATGAAAGCCCGCCAAAATGGCGGTATCCAGATACTTATCCACCATAAACCAGGCTTCGTCGCCGGTCTGCCCGCGCAAGTCGATCTCATCCTTAAAATCTCTTGAAACTGCGGCGCGAAAGCCCCCCACCGACGTCTTTTTCTCGCCGCTTTTTACGGTGGTCTCACCCTCGATCAAGCGCAGGTTTGCCACCTTGGATCTGGTGCGGATGATACCCGCCTGCACCATCACGTTGCCACCGTGATCGGGATCGGAGAGCAGCACACCCTTTTTATCAATATCCACAAGATAGACCTCGTCACCCTTGCGCAGGGGGCGGGGCAGCTTATAGGCCTCGTTAGAGCGCTCCTCTACGGGATTAAAGCGCCCCTCGTTTTCTCTCAGATGGGCACGAACGGCGCGTCGGGTGGCGTCCAGATGCTCGCCAAGGCGCTCACTTTCCCTCTCCCGTCTCACCTGCTCCAGCTGCTGGAACACAAATTCACTGGAGGCTCTGGCGCTCTCCACCAAGGCCGTTGCCTTGCCTTGGGCATCGTTGATCATTTTATCGGTCTGCTCCTTGGTACGCTCCAAAAGCTTGGCGGCATCCGCGCGTTGGCTCTCAATGATCGCACGCAGCTTGGCGGCCTCGTCACGGTCGCGCTCCATTTGGATGCGTGCGGCATCCAGCTTTTCGATCACGTTTTCAAAGCGGCGGCTGTCGCTACTGATCAGCTCCTTGGCCTCGGCCACCACGCGGGGCGGCAGACCCAGCTTTTCGGAAATGGCAAAGGCGTTGGACTTGCCGGGGGTGCCGATCACCAGCTTATAGGTGGGGCGCAGCGTTGCCACGTCAAACTCGCAGGAGGCATTCTGCACACCGTCGGTATCCAGTGCATAGGCCTTTAGCTCGGCATAGTGGGTAGTCAATGCAGCAAGCGCGCCCGAACGGCGCACCTCGCTGACGATAGCCACCGCCAGCGCCGCGCCCTCCACGGGGTCGGTGCCTGCGCCAAGCTCGTCAAACAGTACAAGGGCATTGGGAGAAAGATCCTTGACGATCTCTACGATATGCACCATATGCGACGAGAAGGTGGAAAGCGACTGCTCGATGCTCTGCTCGTCACCAAGATCCACCAGCACGCGGTCGAAAAGACAGACCTGCGAGCCCTCGTCGGCGGGAATAAACAGGCCGGATTGCGCCATCAGCGCAAACAGACCCAGTGTTTTCAGTGTTACGGTCTTACCGCCCGTGTTGGGACCCGTGATGATCAGGGTATCCCATTCGCCGCCGAGAGAGACGTTGATGGGCACCACGCGCTCGGCGTCGATCAGGGGATGACGGGCGTTGATCAGTGCCACGCGGCGATCGGTGGCAAGCACCGGCCTTACGGCGTTCATTTTCTCGGCCAAACGGCCACAGGTAAAGATAAAGGCCAGCTCCGAAATATTCTGATAGTTCAGCGAAAGCGCACTGCACTGCCCTGCCACGGCGGCAGAAAGCTCGGAAAGCACCCGCTCGATCTCGTGCTGCTCCTTGGCCTCCAGCATACGCAGCTCGTTGTTGGCATCCACCACGGCCATCGGCTCTACAAAAATGGTGGCGCCGGAGGAGGAGGTGTCGTGAATGAGGCCCTTGATCTCGTTTTTGCTCTCCACGCGCACCGGTACCACGTAGCGGCCGTTACGCATGGTGACGATGTTATCCTGCAGCGCCTTGGAATAGGTGCTGGAGGTGATATAATGCTGCAGGGTCTCCTTGATCTTATTGTTGGTCTGTCGGATCTTGCGGCGGATGTCACCAAGGGCGGGGCTTGCCTCGTCGGCGATCACATCCTCGGCCACGATGGCACGGTAGATGCTGTCCTCCAGACGGCGGTCGGGCATCAGGCGCTCAAAGATCTCGTCAAGCACGGTCTCAAAGCGGCGGTTGACGCGAACGTAATCCAACAGCCCCCTTGACGTGCGTAGCACGTTGCCCACGTTCAACAGCTCTCGGGTAGAAAGCGTAGCCCCCTTCCCCGCCCGCTCCAGCGCATCGGAGATATCGGTGACCGAGCCAAAGGAGGGCATTCCCTTATCCGACAAAAGTCGGCAGGCATCGCCCGTGCGCTGCAGTCTCCGCTCCACCACGTCGATATCGTCATCGGGCAGCAACGAAAGAGCCCGCTCCTGCGCGCCCTTGGTGGGGGCGCAGGCGGCAAGCATTTTCAATATTTCATCATACTCCAATTTGCGGAGCGTCTTGTTGTCTGTTTTCATAGTACCTCACGTATTGCTGCAGCCCCGGTTGCATTGCTTGCTCAGCCCATCCAGCTTTTTCAGGGTCTCAAGCGTGGGAAAGCTGCGCTCCAGATGGTGCAGCAGATATTGCTCTGCGGCGTGGCTGAACTCATCCAGCTCGCGCGCGTTGGTGATGCGAAAGGCGAACACCCGCTTGGGTGGCGCAGTGGTCACATAGGAAAGCGCGGCGGCGCTGCCCGGTGACAGCTGACAGATCACGCGGCGCTCGCGCAGATCCTCGTTTGCCTGCAGGGGGACCAGCCCCTCTGCGCGGGTGTGACATTCCTTACAGATCGGTGCGCCGTTCATAATATCCAAAAAGCTGTCACCCGTAATGGGGTGATGACATTTTTTGCAGGTCTGCAGGCTTGGTGTAAAGCCGCCGATGCAGGCGGCACGCATTTCAAAGGCGCCCTTGATGCGGGCATTTTCACCCTTAGTGACAGAAAGCATATGCAAGGCGTTCAGCGTCAGGGATAAGATCGCATCTGCGGGCTGCCCCTCGTCAGAAAGCTCGGCCGCAACGTCGCAAAAATACGCGGCCATAAACAGCTTGTCCATATCATAACGCAGCGCGGGAAAGCTCTCGTTTGCAGTGGCGGTCTTGACCCATTTGACCCCGCCCCGCTCGTAAAGCTCGACCTGGCTCCACGTATAGGGCTCGGTGGCGGCGACCTGCCTGCGATGCATAGAGCGTGCCCCCTTTAAAATGGCATACAGCTTGCCGTGCTCGGCAGACAGCAGCGTCAGCAGCTTATCGTGATCTCCGCGATCCGTGGCGCGTAATATCAGGCAGTCAGCGCTGAAATATTGCACGGCTTATTTCTCCTCGCGATAACCGAAATTGCCGACGGCAGCACGGCTCTCACGCCAATTTTCCTTGACCTTGACCCAAAGATTGAGATAGACCTTACAGCCAAACAGCTTTTCCAGATCCTCGCGGGCATAGGAGCCGACGCGCTTGAGCTCCTCGCCGTTTTTGCCAACGATGATCCCCTTGTGCGAGGTCTTTTCGCAAAAGATCTCGGCACGGATGCGCAAAAGCTTGCCCTCCTCCTTAAACTCCTCAATGACCACGGCAACACCGTGGGGCACCTCCTTGTTCAGGGTGCGCAGCAGCTTTTCGCGGATGATCTCGGCGGCCATCTGGCGCTCGGGCTGATCGGTGATCATATCCTCAGGGAAAAACCAGGGACTTTCGGAAAGCAGCTTTTCGCACTCACCAAGCAGCTCGTCCACCAATCTGCCGTTTTTGGCAGAGATCGGCACCACGGCGGTAAAGTCGTGCAGTGCGGCGTATGCCTTGATGCACTCCGCGATCTCGGGCGCGTTATAAAGATCGGTCTTGTTCAGCACCAGAACGGCAGGAACACCCGACTGCTTGAGGTACGTGATCACGTTTTGCTCTACCGAGGACACGGGCTTGCCGGGGTCTACCATCAAAAGGACGGCATCGGCCTCTACCATCGAGGACTTGGCGGTCTCCATCATAAAATCGCCAAGGGCGCTTTGGGGCTTGTGCATACCGGGGGTATCCACAAAAACAAACTGTGCCTCGCCCTTGGTGAGAATACCCACGATGCGGTTGCGGGTGGTCTGCGGCTTGGCAGAAACGATGGCGATCTTTTCGCCCAAAATGTAGTTCAGCAGGGTGGATTTGCCCACGTTGGGGCGGCCTACGATCGCAATATATCCGGACTTTGTCATATTAAACCTCCTTAATACCAAGACCCATACCCTCAACGATGGCGGTCTGGCGCTCTCTCATATCCTGTTCCTCTTCTTCACTGTTTACGTGGTCATAGCCCAGCAGATGCAGGGTGGAATGTACCGTGAGAAAGGCACACTCGCGCTCAAAGCTATGGCCGAATTCCGCCGCCTGCGTGCGGCATTTTTCCAGCGACAGCACGATGTCGCCAAGCTCTCGCGTGCCGTCGGCGCCCTCTTCAAACAGCGGAAAGGACAGCACGTCGGTGGGGCGATCGATCTCGCGGTATTCGCGGTTGATCGCCCTGATCCCCTCGTTATCGGTAAAGGTCACCGACACCTCGCTGTGCCCCGCCTTCCCCTCGTATTCCAAGGTGGCAAGGATCGCACGGCGGATCAGCATCTTCAGGCCGTAGGTCACAGGCTCTTTTTCCTGCGAATTTTCAAAATAGATGTGCAGGCTCATTTATTTGCTCCTTTTCTTGCGTAATTTTTCTGCTGCTGCTCGCGCTCAAAGCGATCGTAAGCCAAAATGATCTTTTGCACCAGCTTGTGGCGCACCACGTCGCGATCGGAAAAATGGTGGATCACGATGTCGTCGATGCCCGCAATGATCTTAACAGCCATGGCAAGGCCGCTTTTTTGCCCGGAGGGCAGGTCGGTCTGGGTCAGATCGCCCGTGACCACCGCCTTGGAGTGAAAGCCGAGACGGGTCAGGAACATCTTCATCTGCTCCGGGGTGGCGTTTTGCGCCTCGTCCAAAATGATAAAGCTGTCATCCAGCGTGCGGCCGCGCATATAGGCAAGGGGCGCCACCTCGATCACGCCCTTTTCCACCAGCTTGGCATAATTTTCTGTGCCAAGCATCTCATAAAGCGCATCGTAAAGCGGGCGCAGATAAGGGTCGATCTTGCTTTGCAGGTCGCCGGGCAAAAAGCCAAGCTTTTCCCCTGCCTCGATGGCCGGGCGGGTCAGTATGATGCGGTTGACGTCACCGGCGCGCAGAGCCTTGACCGCCATTGCCACCGCCAGAAAGGTCTTGCCCGTACCGGCAGGGCCAACGCCCAGCACGATGGTGTTTTTGGCAATGGCCTCCACGTACTTCTTTTGACCCACGGTCTTGGCCTTGACGGGCTTTCCGCGCGAGGTCAGGCAGATGGTGCTGTTATCCAGCGTCTCTAAGCTGCCGCCGTCTCCGTCTCGGATCATACCGATGATGTAAGAGACCCGCTGCTCCGGGATCTCCTCGGCACGCTCGGCCTCCGCTCTCAGTCTTTCGATCACGCGGGCGGCAAGGCTGACCCGCTCGTCGTCCTCTCCCGTGATAACGACAGCGTCACCGCTTTGCTCTGAGCGGTTGCGGATATCCACGCCAAAGGCGCGCTCGACCTCACGCACGTAGGCATCACCCACACCAAAAATGCGGGCCGTGATCTCACTTTGCTCAATTCTGACGATCTCTTTACTCATAGTTCCCCTTTACTGCTCCGCCCAACGGTCATCCGTTATGGGCTGACGGTCTCCTTTCCCGTATACGCAACGGTCTTGCCGATATCCTCCTCGCAGACCACGGTGCAGATCAGCGTAACGCCCTCGGCATCCGCCTGCACCTCCAGCCAACGCTGCAGCAATACCCGCTCCGCACTGTCGGCGGCAAGCTGTGCCGCAAGCTCGGCCTTGGCCAGCGTCAGCGCCTCCTCGGCGCTGCGTGTGGCACGCTCCCATCGATAGGCAAGCGCTTGCGCGGAGGTCAGCCAAAGGGGCAAGCTGCGCCCGTTTGACAGCTTCCACGCGTGATTATTTATTATTATATCACATATACCCTTTATATTTCCAGTGTTTTTGAAGATTTTTCCTTGAAAACCGAAAAAGTGCAGCTCCAGCTCGTGCCCCACCTGCCCCGTATACACCTTTTTTTCATACACAAGAGGCACGCGAACAGTATAAACGCTTGTGGTCCGCGCCAAAATGCGCCCCGCGGCACGGGTCGTGCGCGGGCCGTGCTTTTCGCTGATGACGGTGCCGCTGACCAGCACCTGTCCCGCGCGCACCACCTCTCCCTCCCGCACAAGGCATTCCCCGGCAAAGGCCAAGGGCAGCGTGACAACGCCGTCCTTGGCGGCAACGATATCGGCCGGGGCCGTAGCGGGCCGCTCCGGCCGCACGCTCTCGCGCAGCTGCACGCGCACGACCGTCCCGCTGACGTTGACGGCGGCATAGGCGATCCTGTCGTCAAGCTGACGGAGCCGCAAGGCAAGCGCCTCTCCGTCAAGGGCGGGGATGTAGCTGCCGCACCGCAGTCCAAGCTCGGAGAGCGCCTGCTCCAGTTCCTCCTTCGGGATCTGCTCGTTCCCTGCGATCTCCACCTCCCAGACGAACAGACCTGAGGCGACCGTTATCACAAGGGCGAGCAAAAGCCCGACCAGCAGACCGGGGCGCAGCAGCAGGCGGCGCAGCAGAACCGGAATGCCTCCCTCCAACACACGCGTGAGCGAAAGTGAGGGGGCAAGTGCGGTCAGGCGCCCCGCGGCGCGCAGGCTGCAAAAAAAGCTGATAAAGCCGTTTTTCTCATCCCGTTGCAGGGCTTTTGGCGTCAGCTCCAGCACGCGGAGCGCCTCAAACAGCGCCGCCGTTTGCCCGATGGGGCAGCGCAATCTGACATAACCGCAGCAAAACAGATCAGGCCTCACCACCGCTCGCCCCCTTTTCAAAGCGCAGACAGTCTATGCGCCCCTCTACGGTTACGCAGCCCGCACGAAAGGCGGTGCAAAGCAAGCCTCCCCCATCGATGCAAAGCGCCTCATCTCTCCCCACCGCCAAGCGAATGCGGGTATCACCGTAGGTCAATATCCGCCGACAGCCGTTGACCGTGACCGCTTCGCGCCCCGAGACCGTCATACCGTATCCAAAGGGCAAAGCCTCCCGCGGAACGTCCAACCGCCGCAAGGCCCCCTCCCCAAATCCCCGTTTTCTTTGCATAGATGCCCTCCTGTTTACATAGATTGTATCACTCAAATCTATGCCGACGGCAAGGGGGTTATACGTTATGAGGATCAAGAGGTGCGCCCGCAAGGGGCGCTTGCTGCCCGCGCTGCCCGTGCTGCTTTTGGCCGCATTGCTTTTGCTGTGCGGCAAGGCAGCCGCCGAAGGGGCCTCACGCGGGCTTGCGCTTTGTCTGCAAACGCTGCTTCCCACTCTATTCCCTTTTCTTGTGCTGTCCGAGCTACTGGTGCTGCTCCGCCCCGAAAGCTTGCCGATCGGGGCGTTTTCTCGCCCCGTTGCGTGGCTTTTTGGCATTTCGAGGCAAGGGGCGGCCGCGGTTTTAACAGGGCTTTTATGCGGTGCACCCGTGGGCACTGTTACCGCCGAGGCGCTGTGCCGACAGGGTGAGATCAACGACAAGGAGCTGGCAAGACTGATCCTGCTTGTCAACAATCCAAGCATCGGCTTTCTTGTAGGCGCCGTGGGTGGCGTTATGCTGGGGAGCACGGCGGCGGGCGTAGCTCTGTTTGTGATCACGTGGGCCTCCGCCGCAACGATCGGCATTCTAATACACCTTTTTTACGGCAAGGCCTCCTCTCCCCCCATATGCGCGGCAGAATTGCCCCCTGCCGCCCCCTTTGTGACCGCGCTGACGGGCAGCATTACACGGGGCTTTGCCGCCTTGCTGCGCATTTTTTCCTTTGTGATCTTTTTTTCTTGCGTTTCGGCCTGTCTTGCCCCGCTCTTGGCAGTAGCGGAACTGCCAAATGCGGCAGTCGTTTTGCTTAGCGGTCTTTTAGAGATCACGGCGGGCATCAACGAGGCGGTACGACTGCTTCCCCCCGAAAGTGCCTTGCGCATGGCCGCATTTTTTGCCGGCTTTTCGGGGTTTTCCGTATGCATGCAGGTGTTTTCGGTGACCGAGCGCCATCGCCTGCCCGTGTTGCCTTATCTGGCCGCAAGAACGGCGCAGGGCCTGCTTGCCCTGCTGCTGACCGAGCTTTATCTCCGTCTTTGTCATCCGTCGCTGCGTCCGTTGGAAAGCCTGACGGCCTTTGCGCAGTATCCGGGGCCGGTGCGACTGAACGGTGCCTTATTGCTGCCCGTTGTGCTGCTTGTTCTGCTGTCAACGCGCAAAAGGGCGCAAAAAAAGCGGCGGTGAGGGGGATCTGCGATAGAGCAGTATAAAAATCAAAATACCTACCAACAGGAAAAGGACGAAGAATTGCAAAAATTCCTCGTCCTTTTTTCTTGACAAGCACTGCATTTGAAGACACAAATGCATATAGTGAAATGTTTTGCTTCCGCAAAACGTGAAATAATGTGCTACCGCACATTGTGAAATATCTCGCCTTGCTCGATGTGAAATGAAATTTGCCCACGTCCGCGCAAGCGCGCATTTCACATTTGCGGAGCAAATATTTCACCGCAAAGCGATTTCACTTGCCCGAAAGGGCAAATTTCGTTGCGTACCTGCTCTATGGCAGGTACGCAGACCGCCGCTTTTTGTTGTAAGACGAAAACCCCGCCATAGTGGCGGGGTTCCATAAAGGCTTTGCCGATGAGCAGAAAGCAAATAAAAATTCAGCGTAGAATGATCTTGTGTCAAAGGCTCCCTTGTGTAAAGGGAGCTGTCAGCGAAGCTGACTGAGGGATTGTTTTGTGTAGATGATCGCTTTTTACAATCCCTCCGTCACGGCAAGCCGTGCTACCTCCCTTTACACAAGGGAGGCTTAGTTTTAGTCCCGCTTGAGTGGGGTTTCGTAACAAATGCATGGCTGGCAGGCCAATCTTTAGCGCACTTGTGCGTAGCCAGTAACATTTAGGGTTTTACCCGAAAATGAAATACCCCCGGTTTGTGTGAACTGCCCCAAATTGTGCAGACAGCACAAAAAGCCCCGGGGATGTAGTAATTAAGCAACAAACTGGCATCGTTTTTCAAGCGGAGTCAGTTTTGTTTTTAGTTGGATACGCTCGTTGTTGTAAAAGTGAATGTAGGAACCTATGAGGAGGCGCGCCTCCTCATAGGTGCGGATTTTGGCGCGGTATATGCACTCGGTTTTGAGGATAGAGAAAAAATTTTCAGCCATTGCATTGTCATACGGGTTTCCACGTCTTGACATAGACGGCGTTATATGGTA
>JAZQWJ010000026.1:0-8463 GCA_045632285.1 Eubacteriales bacterium
GGTGGATCCGAGGGGAATCGAACCCCTGTCCGAAAACCCATTCACAGAACCTTCTTCGTGGACAGTCTGTGATCCAGAATTCCCTTCAGGCGGCGATCACAGACAACCTCTGCCCTCCGGTAGCCCTTTTATGCATGACCGATACAAGTGCGAACTCTCGGTTCATGTTCACCACTCCTTGACGCTCCGGCCGGGGCCGTGGTACTCCCCGGGGGAACGGGCGGTCTAAAACCGCGTCAGCTGCGATTAGGCAGCCAGTGCGACGTTATTGTCAGCGTTTAATTTTAAAGGTGAGCCTTTTTCGTGATTGCTCGGCACGCCACGCTTATCCTGCTTCAAAATCCCCGTCGAAACCTTTACGGACCCATTTTAGAGGGAGAAAGCCTTTTTATTATATGCCATTCTCCCCTGTTTGTCAAGTGCTTAATATTCTCTGCCGTTGCTTTTGTAGGCGCGCTCCATATCGCGCTTGGCATCTGCCTTGGCCATATCGTCGCGCTTGTCGTACAGCTTTTTGCCGCGGCACAGCCCGATCTCCATTTTGACACGAGAGCCGGAAAAATAAAGCGACAACGGAATAACCGAAAAGCCCTTTTCCACAGACTTGCTGAACAAACGAACGATCTCTTTTTTGTGCATCAGCAGCTTTTTGGGGCGGCGTGGCTCTCGGTTAAAGATATTTCCCTTTTCATAAGGACTGATGTGCACGCCAAGGGCAAAGATCTCACCGTTTTTAAAGGAGCAATAAGAGTCCTTGAGATTGACGGCACCTTGACGCAAGCTTTTGACCTCGGTACCGAACAGCTCGACACCGGCTTCAAATTTTTCATCCAAAAAATAATCGTGAAAGGCCTTTTTATTTTGTGTGATCATGCGAATAGGCCTTGCAGCCTTTGTGTTAGCGGCCATCCTTCTCACCTCCCATCAAGCAGTACAGTATAGCCATTTTTACTCCTCAATATGCGCAGCACAGGCAGAACAGGGCCTTGTTTTGCCCGCAATTGCGGCCCCTTCTACCGAGCCCTCTAATACGTTTTGCGAACGCTTTAAGTACGAGCAGTTGCGGTCCGCGTGCCAAACCGTGCCGTTTTCGGTATAATAAACCACCTCAAGCGGCTCATCTGCAGGCTCTTCGGGCTCTTGTTCGTCAGCCTTTTCTTCATTCTGCTCAGCCAGCAATTGCTCGCGATATTTTTCTAACTCCTCGCCGCTCATTTCATTTCCTGCCGAAAAGCCGTGATCCTTTGAACAGGACGTCAAAACAAATGCACAAATGCCAAGGCAGGCCATCATCAGCAATGATTTTTTCATATTTCCTCCAGCAAGCGCTCCAACAATCCGATACGAGAGCCGGAAAATTCATAGGCGCGCTTATAGTCATCATTTTTGCGGTAGCAGGTCTCAAGATCGCCAAACACCTCATAAAGCAGCAGGCCAAAGGTCAGCTCATCCTTGGCTAGCAGTTTTTCCAGCGCCTCTTGTGCTGCAGGATAATTCCCCTCTCGCATCAAAAGCAGCGCGGCCAACCGCTCTCCGTAAGGAGAATTGGGATATCTTTCAATATATCCTCGGGCACGATCCGTGTGCCCCTGCTCTAAATCCTCTCGTGTCATAACGTATTCAACCAGCCCATCGCCCACCGCGTGTGCCCGCTCGATCTCCTCGGCATCCAACACATCCGAGACCAGCGTAGTGGACAGCGCGGTAAGATAGCGAAAGATCACGGCGATCCGTTCGCGGAGCCAGGACGTATCAAATACGGTCTGCTCTGATGCAAGCAAAGCCCGATCCCATGCGGACATTGCAAAGCGCAAGCGGCCGCTTTCAAAGGCCTCAAGGCCCATTCCGTACTCGCATTCTGCACGGAGCAGCGCAATCTCGTCATCACTCTCGTTGCCAAAGGAGGATAAAAGTGCAAGACATCCCGAAAAATCCCTTGCAGCAAAGGCGTGACGAATATTGGAAATGGCCGCCATCTTGCGATAGATAAATTCATCCTCTCCCCGTGACAACAGATAGCCAACCGGAACGTTCAGCCGCTCCGCGATATACATCGCAGTAGGAAGTGATGGCAACGCCGTTCCGTGCTCGATGCTGCTGAGCATATTTCGGGTGATCTGATCCCCTGCCAGATCGCTTTGCGTCATCATTTTGGAAACACGCAGTTCCTTGATCCGTTGCCCGATATGCACGGCACTCACCTCCGTAAATCTAATTTACATTATTATAACATACTGCCATAAAAAAAGCAAGTGCTTTTTGGCTTCACGCCAAAAAAATCCAAACCGTATTGACAAAGCAAATGGGAGTTGCTATACTAAGTTTACCTATATCATCCTAAGGAGGATCGACTTATGATAGCAGGATTTGCAGAACGCGAATACACCCCCGCCGAGGGTATGGTTCCCGGCCAGATCAAGGTAGGCTATGCCAAGGGCAAGCGTACCCCTTTGATGGCGCACGTTGCCGTGATGGAAAGCAACGGCAAGGGTGCCGTGCTTGTTTCGCTTGACATTTTGTTTGTCAGCGTAGCTTTTGCAAGCAAGCTGTGCCGCAGGATCAGTGAATATACAGGCATCCCCACCGATCAGATCCTGGTTGCCTGCTCGCACACCCACACGGGTTGTGCCACCGACCTTGACTGCTGGGCCTTTGAGGGCAAGCCCGAATACCTTGACCCGGTAGAGGAAAAGGTGATGGAGGCGCTGGCCGCTGCTTGGGAGAGTCGCAGCGAGGTCAAGATGGGCGTTGCCACCGGCTTTGATGCCCGCTTTAATTTCTGCCGCGATTTCTACACCACCGAGGGCTATCTTGTTATGAACCCCGGTCATAAGAGAGCCAATATGCTGGTCAAGCCCTTTGCTGCTGTCGACCACTCGGTCAACGTGATGCGCTTTGATGCTACCGACGGCAAGCCCCTTTGCTTTGTGATCAACTACGCCAACCATCTGGACACCGGCGGAGGCCCCAAGGAAAAGAGCTTCAGTGCCGACTACGCAGGCTATATGCGCCTTGCCCTGCAGCGCGAATACGGCGAGGACGTGACCGTACTGTTCCTCAACGGCTGCTGCGCCAACGTCAACCATTACGACTACAAATACGGCTCCGACCGCGTGGGCCACTGCCGCGAGGGCGCAGCCCCCTCGGTAGAGATCGGCGAGGGACTTGCCGAAACCATTAAAAATATCACTCCGCCCCTTGTCACCGCCGAGGGCGAGCATCACATTCAGGGCAAGAGCCAGATGCACGTGACCGCCCGCAGAAGCGCCACCCGCGAGCAGCGCGAATGGGCAAAGGCCTTTAAGGAGGCCGCTGCGCCCATCGAAGATGATATGCAGCTGCGCTCCGCGTTGCTGGCAGAGCTTTACACAACCGACCCCGCCACCCTGCCCAAGACCGTGGATCTTGAGGTCCAGGTGCTGCAGATCGGCCCTTGGACCATCGTTGCTCTGCCCGGCGAGATCTACTCCAACATCGGTCTTCGCATCAAGGCCAATTCTCCCTTTGCCAACACCATCGTGGTGGAGCTTGCTAACGGCACCCACGGCTATATGTCCCCCGATATGGTGCAGGAAAGTGGCTGCTACGAGGGCATTTACAGCAACGTGGCCTATACCGGTCACGGCACCGACCGTATGCTGATCGATGCCGCCACCTCGATGCTGAACGCCTTGTACGAGGCTGACAACGTGGTTTCCTTTGGCGGCTTCCGCAACAAGAATCCCTACTGATGAAAGGAACAGAGCAATGAACATTTACAAGATCACCTCCAACCCCGTGGTTGATTTCGCCGCCGAGGAGCTGAAGAAATATCTGTGGATGATGATGCCCGAGGGCGGTGCCATCACCGTTTCCTACGCCCCCAACGCAAAGGACGGCTTTCGCCTTGGTCTGATGTCGGATTTTGGCATTGACACCTCCGAGGCCGAGAACGTGGAGCTGGACGATATCCTGCACATCGACACCGAGGCGGACGGCGGCATTATTGCCGGCTCTAACCCCCGCAGTGTGCTGTTGGCTGTCTACCGTTACCTGACCATCAACGGCTGCCGTTGGCTCTTCCCCGGTATTGACGGCGAATACATCCCCGTAAAGGACGTGGAGCCCACCAAATATCACAAAATGGCAGACTGTCGCTATCGCGGCCAGTGCAACGAGGGTGCAGAGTTTCAGCAGAATATGATGGAGACCATCGACTTCACGCCCAAGATCGGCATGAACGTCTATATGCTGGAGTTTGACAACCCCAAGTATTATTACGATTGCTATTACGACCACAAGCGCAACCCCAACCGCGAGCCCGAGCCCATCACCCCCACCATCATCAAGCAGTGGAAGCGCCAGTGCGAGGCGGAGATCGCCAAACGCGGTCTGCAGTTCCACGATATGGGCCACGGCTGGACGGCAGAGCCCTTTGGCATCAATTCCACCGACGGCTGGAGGCCCGAGGATGGCTATGAGCTGCCCGAGGAGGCCCGCAAATACGTGGCAATGATCGACGGCGAGCGCAAGCTTTTCGGCAACGTGGCGCTGAACACCCAGTTCTGTATGTCCAGTCCCGAGGCGCGCACCATCGTGGCAAAATACGTTGTTAAATACGCACGTATGCACCAAAACGTGGACTACCTCCACGTCTGGCTGGCAGATGCCGCCCACAATCATTGCGAGTGTGACGAGTGCCGCAAGAAGATCCCCTCCGACTGGTACGTGATGCTGCTCAACGAGATCGACGAGCGCCTGACTGCCGCAAAGCTTGCCACCCGCATCGTGTTTATCTGCTACACCGACACCACCTGGGCGCCCATCACCGAGCGCTTGAAGAACCGCGACCGCTTCTCCTTTATGCTGGCCGCCATCTCTCGCTCCTACGCAGAGCCTGTGCCCGTGAAGCCCCGCGACATCCCCTTGAAGCCCTTTGTGCTGAACGCCAGAGGCGCCATGCCCCAGACGGTGGACGAATATCTGCTCCACGCCGAAAAATGGCAGGAATGCGGCAAATGCCCCTCGCTGGTTTACGAATATCACTTCTGGCTGCCCCAATACCGCGATCCCGGCACCATGGACTTTTCCAAGGTCATTTACAACGACGTACGCGGCTACAAGGCCAACGGCTTTGGGGGTCTTATTGAGGACGGCTCTCAGCGCAGCTACTTCCCCAACGGCTTTAACTACTACGTTTACGCCGCTACGCTGTTTGACACCAACGTGGATTACGAGGAGCTGAAACGCGACTACTTTACCCACGCCTACGGCGAGATCGCCGATGACGTGATCGAGTACCTCACCGCCATCACCAAGGCCTTTGACATCAATTATCTGATGATCCGCGCCTCCTCCTCCAGCACCTTCAAGCCCAACTTCTACAGACCCGAGCACGTCCCCTCCCTGCAGAGCGTACACGACATTACCGCAAAGATCGCGCCTGTGCTGGAGGCTCACAGGAATATGCCCTACCGTGCCCAGACCGTAGCCGTGCGCTTGCTGCAAAAGCACCTTGAATACTGCAACGGCCTTGCCGACATGTGGGTGCTGAAGGCACAGGGCAAGGATCAGGAGGCTGTCGACGCCTACTTTGCCTTCCTTGAAAGCTTTGGCAAATACGAGGTTGAGATCCAGACCTATTTCGACCACTATATGTTCCATGCCTCAATGTCCCGCCTGATCGTTTCGCCCTCTACCTTCTACAGTGGATCGTAACCCAATCGCTTCTTTACAAAATAAAGCCCCGAGCCCGCTGCCCTCGTTGCATCTTTTATTTATCAAGATAGTATTCGATAGTAAAGGGCTTCTCAGCGGCATCTTGAATGCGGAAAAGCTTTAGGTCGCCGGGCTCGAGATACACGGGAATATACGTTACATTCTCCTCGCACAACTGCTGCTCGCCTTCCTGCTTGCTGACCTCGTACACGTGAGATGTCTTCTTCAGCTTCAGTGAAAGCGTTGCGGTCTGCTCAAAATCGCGGTTCAGCACCATCAGATAGCGGTTACCGTAAGGATCGGTATGCTCAGAGATCGAGGTGCGGGGCACCAGACCGCCCTCCACCAGCTCGCTTTCCTCGATAGAGGTGCGCAGCCCCTCCATAGTAGGATGCCCGGAGAGCAGCGTTTCGTCATGAATGACACGGTCACACTCCAGCGCCATCAGGGTGTTACCAAGGGCGGCAAGCTCCTCGTTGAGGCGCTTTTGCTCGTCAAAGAACACGCCGCGTCCGCCCGTTGCGGGATCCACAAAGCCGTCAAACTCGGTGTAGCACTCGATGCCCTTACATCCGTGCAGAATGCCTGCGTGTGCCATAGCGCGCGCCATATTGAATTGGAAGGTATAGTAGACCTTGTGCCAGGGGAAGCGCTGCCCCTGATACCAGAAATACATAGGAATATCCCGCTTTTTGGCGGCACGGCGTACGAGCTCCAGATTGCTCCACATAGTGGAATTATCCAGCTGTAGCGCGGGGTCGTACTCGCTCTTACCGATGGGATAGTAATCAAAGGACATCTGTGCGGGATCAATGGTATCGAGAAAGCTTTCGATATAGGGGACGTAGGCGTTATCCTCCCATTTGCAGAGCTTGTTGTAATCGGGGTTTGCCACAGTATAGGGCAACACGTCAGGGCGCACCTGCTCGCAATAGTCGATCATGCGGCGTGTTTCCTCCAGGCGCTCCTGCAAAATGGGCTCGTCCCACATGCAGTATGCCTTGATACACTTCCACTGCTTGGTATCCTCGATTGCGCCTTTATAGTCGTTGTTTTCGCAAAACACATTTTTGCTACCCATACCGCCAAAGCGGCGCAGATCCTGAAACTGCACGTTGCCGCCGCAGCGCTCGGCAGTGCGGACGATCTCCATTGCCATTTTGCTGTCTGCCCACAGGCAGCCGATCAGATTAAAGCCCGCATCCACGCAGGTCTTGACCGCGCGGCGCGTCTTGCGATAGGTGTAGTCGCTTTGCTCTACCAACGTCGTATCCATAGGTCCGGCGCTGGCAACGCTGATAAGAAGATTATCCTGCTTCCAAACGCGGCGAGGGTTGCCGACAGGCTTTCTTGCAAGTAATTTGTGTTGCATGGTCATTTCCTCCAAGCGGAATATTTCAAAATGCGTGGCCCGTTTTCGGGTTTAGCATCATTGTATCACACCCCGTCGAAAATTGCAAGATAGAATGTATTTTTCCTTGTTTTACTTGACAAAAGAACATGTGCCACTTATAATAGAACTAATTTCAAAAAGCGAGGTGTCACTATGAAAATTGCTTGCTACACCGACATACACAATCAGCAGACCATGCTGAACATCCCCACCAAGGTACGCGGATCGGCCACGGCGGCCGTTGAGCTGACATTGCGGGAATGGGGCAAGGTAGACGTTGCCCTGATTGGCGGTGACAATATCTCGGATTACCCCCATTGGAACAAGTCCTGTGCCCTGCCCTACAAAAACTGGCTGGACTTAAAGGAAAAGATGGTCAAGACCTTTGCCGCAGTTGCCAAGGGCGAGCGCGTGATCTACGTGGACGGCAACAACGACCCGATCCTGGGTGATCTGCCTACCAAGGAAAATCCCCCTTACAACACCTGCGAATTCTATTTCAGCGGCCCGATGAAAGATACGCTGGGCGTGCTGGCCGAGGATGAGTACGTCGGCAAATACGCCGCCTCCAAGGGTGAGCAGGCAGGGCTGCACCTGCTCTGCTTTCACTACGTGGTGGACGGCGTGGACTTTTTTGGCATCAACATTGACCCCGACGACGCTTTTAACAACCACGATTGCAGCTATAACAAGGAGTCGCTTGTATGGCTGAAGAAAAAGCTTGCAGAGGTCGATCCCGACGGCAATAAACCCATCTTTGTGGTGGGTCATCTCTCTGCCTCCTCTGTAAAAAACGAGAGCGTTGTTGCGGAAACCATGCCCCAACACCACAAGGATGCGCTGTACGACGCGCTTTGCGGCCATCGCAACCTGTTTTACCTCTACGGGCACGTACACGGCCAGGAATATCTCCACGCCGAGACCTGCACCGCCGTTCTGCACTTTGATGAAAGCAAGCAGTACTATTCCTTCCCCAAGGGCGTGACCGACAGCCGCGAGGTGCTGAAGGAGGGCGACAGCATCGGCTTCCACACGGTGCACATGGGCGGCTTGCGCCCCTTCTACGGCAGCGTGAACGGCGAGCCTGTTTTCGGCGAGGACAACCTGCGCGGCATGATCCCCGGTGACGACAGAGAGCATTCCTACCCCGGCACCGCCACCCCGCGCCTTGCGCAGTATCTCCTGATCGAGCTGCTGGAGGATCGGGTAACCTTCCATTTCCGTAACACCGGCGATTTCCCCGGCTATTCCACCAAGGATATTCCCGCACCCTATACGGTTTGGCTTTCGAAATAATGAAAAAGCAAAGCAGGTGCACCCGCTGGGGGCGCGCGGCTTTCTTGTTTTTAATAACTTTTTTCCACAAAGGCGTT
>JAZQWJ010000027.1:0-45079 GCA_045632285.1 Eubacteriales bacterium
CGACAGTGATAAAATAGAGGCAGAATATGTTTTGGACTCTGCCGGAGAGGAGGAATATGCAGACCAAAACCAAACAGAATAACGAACCAATGGGAATCACCGCGCTATATTGCCGTCTTTCTCGTGACGACGGTGCAGAGGGTGAAAGCAACTCCATTGCCAATCAGAAAAAGCTTCTATCCAAGTATGCCAAGGAACACGGCTTTAGTAATACCAAGTTCTACGTGGATGACGGATATACGGGTACAAACTTCAACCGCCCTGGGTTTCAGCAGATGCTTGAGGATATGGAGATGGGATATATCTCAACCATCATCGTCAAAGACTCCTCCCGTTTCGGAAGAAACTATCTTGAAGTCGGTCAGTACACAGATTACTACTTTCCCGAGCACAACATCCGTTTCATCGCCATCAACGATTGTATTGACAGCGAGAATGGCGAGGATGATTTCAGTGCATTTCGCAACGTAATGAACGAGATGTATGCCAAGGATATTAGCAGAAAAGTCCGTTCTTCTCACAGACTTCGCGGAAACGCGGGTGAACCGCTTTCCCAACCGCCATACGGATATATGAAATCCCCTGACAATAAAAAGAAGTGGATCATAGACGAGGAAGCAGCAAAAGTGGTACGGCAGATCTTTCAATGGTGCATTGAGGGCAAAGGTAACGAAACAATTGCTCGTCTGTTGCAGGAAAGCGAGATTTTAATACCGATGGCGTATTGGCAAAGCAAGGGACTTGGACGAGGTGGAAAGAAAACGCAACCTAATCCGTGCAAATGGTGTAAGACCACGATTGCCAAGATTCTCGCGCAGCAGGAGTATTGTGGGGATATTATCAATTTCAAGACCTACTCAAAGTCATTCCGTAATAAGAAACGACTTGATAATCCCGAAGAGAATTGGGCGGTGTTCAAGGACGTTCACGAGCCGATCATTGACCGTGAGACATTCGAAATGGTGCAGGAGCTTGTAGCAAAAACAAAACGCCGCGCTCCTAAGAAGGAGAACGGCGAGAAGAATATGTTTTGTGGCTTGCTCTATTGTGCCGATTGCGGAAGTCCCTTGTGGTTCAACGTCAATCATCCCAACAAGGCAATTCAATACTTCAACTGCTCCAATTACAGAGCCAATCGCGGCACTTGTCCCTCAACTCATTATATCCGCGCCGACTCTATTGAGCAGGTGGTGATCGCAGAACTGCAGACCATTGCGCGCTTTCTTGACGAGGAAGAAGAAGCATTTGCCTCCTTGCTTGAAACCAAGACCAACAAGGATATTGCTGCCGAACAAAAACTTGCCGAGTCCTCACTTGCTACCGCAAGAGCGAGAGTGAAGGAGATCGAGCGCTTATACGAGCGTATCTATGAGGACAACGTAAATGGCAAGGTCTCAGACGAATGGTTTATGAAACTCTCTCACAAGTACGAGGTAGAGATGGAGGAAACCAAGAAAAACATTCTTGCCTTGCGCGAGAAGCTTGATAGCCTTGCAGAAAAGCGACAATCCAAAGATAACTTTCTCAAAGCGGTACGGAGCTTTATGGAAATGAAAACGCTCAATCCCGTGATCCTCCGTGAGCTTGTCGAAAAGATTGAGGTTTATCAGATCGAGGGAACGGGAAAGAACCGTACTCAAAGGGTGATTATCCATTATCGCTTTGTAGGCTGCCTGCAAATTCCCGAATGGCACAGAAAGCGTAAGATCACACTTGAGAGCAGACAAGGCGTAGCAGTGAATTATCTGCCCACCACAGCATAACAAAAAAGAGCAGAAATCCTGCTCCAAACAATCAAATATAGGCAAAAAAATATCGAGTGTTCATCACTTTCGTTATGAACACTCGATATGGTCTGAGTGACAAGACTTGAACTTGCGGCCTCTACCACCCCAAGACCGATTTTTATGTTTTTCTAGTGCTAAATAGTGCTTTTTAGTGCTATTCTGTCAACCAAACCGTACATTTTCGTGCTCTCGTGTACTGCTGTTTCCATGTAGTCCACACCGCACTATGGTCAAGAATGTGGTCAAAACTCGTACCTCGAAAATGTGGTCACCTAAAAATCGGTCAAACCATCAGGACGGCGGTAGCAGCCGCAAGCAGAAAACCAACAGAGAAAAACACGATGTGGTCAGCCCCCAAGCAGCCGACCGAAATATGTGGTCAGGAAGAACCAAAACCCATGGTCAAGGTATGTGGTCAGAAGCTATTGCAAACAAGTAAAAAATGTGGTATAATGAATATGCCGATATAGCCAAGAGACCGAGGTCGTCGGGCTCATAACCCGGAAGCGTTGGTTTGACTCCAACTGCCACTATATCGGTTTAATATGAAAATCAGCCTTTGAGAGCAGGGAAGTCAACTCCCATCTCAAGGGCTTTTTCTTCTTCCACCGGTGTTGTATTGTAACTTAGAATCAGAACTTTGTCAAGGCCTTAAATCCTTATTTCCGCTCCCCAAATAATTGGGAGCAATAAACAAAGAAAAGGGTGACAGTGAAAGCGCCGCCTTTATTTAATGAGGTTGAAAAAGAACGAAAATCATGGTATAATAAAGTATCGAAATTTGGGGAGAAAACTATGCTTACCTACACATACATATCAAAAGGGAAATTCGGCTTGGTTGAGAAACCGAAGCCTATCATACAACACAAGAGGGATGCCATTGTCAAGGTGACGCTTGCCAGCATTTGCTCGAGCGATCTGCACATCAAGCACGGCAGCGTGCCGAGAGCGGTGGAGGGGATCACGGTTGGTCACGAGATGGTCGGCATCGTGGAAGAAGTAGGCTCTGCAGTCACGCACGTGAGACCCGGCGACAGAGTCACGGCGAATGTGGAGACCTTCTGCGGCGAGTGCTTCTTCTGCAAGAAGGGATTCGTCAATAACTGCACCGACAAAAATGGCGGTTGGGCGCTTGGTTGCCGTATTGACGGCGGTCAGGCAGAGTACGTTCGCGTGCCGTTTGCGGATCAGGGACTGAACAAGATTCCCGATAGTGTGACCGATAGACAAGCTCTGCTCGTTGGCGACGTTCTTGCCACGGGTTATTGGGCGGCGAAGATCTCAGAGATTACCGAGGACGATACCGTTCTCATCATCGGCGCAGGCCCCACGGGAATTTGCACGCTTTTTTGCGTGATGCTGAAGAATCCCAAGTGTATTATCGTGTGCGAGAAGGACGAGAACCGCATCAAGTTTGTGAATGAACACTACACGCACGTGCTGACGGTTACGCCCGAAGAATGTCTTGATTTTGTGCGCCAAAACAGCGATCACGGCGGTGCGGATGTGGTGCTTGAGGTGGCAGGAGCAGAGAATACATTCGAGCTTGCGTGGAAATGTGCGCGTCCGAATGCCATTGTCACGGTGGTGGCGCTTTACGACAAGGCGCAGACTCTGCCTCTGCCGGATATGTACGGCAAGAATCTGACCTTCAAGACCGGCGGCGTTGACGGCTGCGATTGCGATGAGACCCTCGCGCTCATTGCCGAGGGCAAGCTCGATACCGAGCCGCTGATCACGCATACCTATCCGCTCTCTAAGATCGACGAGGCGTATGAGTTGTTTGAAAACAAACGCGACGGAGTTATTAAGGTTGCGGTGGAGTGTTGAAGTCCTTTTAATTGGACACAAGATGCGTTATAATTAAAATGCGATTGGGGGTGTGTAACGTGTCGAAATCTTTAGCAATGGATGAAAAGATAAAAGAACTCTACCATATGTGTCAGGACAATGATTTTTGTTTCAAGCGCGCAGAGCAATTGATTAACGAGATAGATGTTAATGATCCTTTCAATGATCCAAGATGGGATAAATCATTGACCACATTTTTAAGCGAAGCGTGTACGCATACAAATTTAAAAATGGCAAGGCTTCTTTTAGAAAAAGGAGCTGATCCCAATTATGTTTTGTATGCTGATAGACCGGGATGGCATGAAAATCCATTTTGGGATCTTCAGTACAACGTTTATGACGATGAATTTTATGAAAAGAGCGAAGAAAACAAGAAGATAGCCGATGCAGCTGATGAAGATAATCTTGAAATTGCAAGACTGTGCTTGGAGCATGGCGCAGATCCTTGTTTGAAACTTGAAGGCGAAGATCTCTTTTCCCATGTTTTATATGCGGTTGTAGAAGATGATGACGATTTTAGATTGTTAGAGTATAGAAGCCGTTTTCTAATTTTACTTGTAGCATACGGAGGAAAGAATGAGTACTACAAACCTCAAATTTTGAAGCCTTTTGATAAAAATAATATGAGACAATATGAGTTTGTACGTTTTTCAGGTAGTAAGTACAGTCTAGTTTCAGTGGATGAAATTGTGGATGAGCATTATGAGGTAGTTGCAAGGATTCCTGACATAGAAAGTGATGTAAAAGTATGAAGAAACCGATATGCTTTGAATCTAATTTGTTCTGCGACGAGCCAATTATAAAAGTGTTAAAGCTGGAACTAAAAGAGACATTGCAGCCCAAGTGGTGCAATTCGCTCTTACAGATAACATATAAGTGAATATCATACAACCTATGGATTATGGTATATCGTGAAAACGCAATATTTTGTGAGGGTTTGAGAGAAAATAAAGAAAATCGGAGGTTCGGTTGAACCTCCGATTTTTAATCTGGATTGCCCTTGTCGGCGTGGCTGATGGGGCTTGAGCGGCATAATTTTTGTCAGCCCAAACGCCTCATTTTTGCAACGGCCTCGGCCGCATCGGGCGCGCCGAAGATCGAGGAGCCTGCCACGATCACGTTGACGCCGGCCTGCAGCACGTCGGCAAGGGTATCGTCGTTGATACCGCCGTCTGCCTGAATATCCACGGCAAGCCCTTGGCGTTTGATCTCAAGCGTCAGCGCCTTGACCTTATCCAAGGTGTAGGGGATCAGCTTCTGCCCGCCAAAGCCGGGCTCCACGGTCATCACCAGCACCATGTCGCACAGGGGGAGCAGGGGATAGATCACCTCGATGGGGGTGTTGGGTGATACCGAAACGGCAGACTTTAATCCCGCCTCGCGGATAGCGGTCAATACCTCGGCGGGATGCTCGGTGCTTTCGTAATGGATCGTGATGCTGTCGGCGCCCGCCTTGACAAAATCGGCAATATAGCGCTCGGGGCGGTCGATCATCAGATGCACGTCAAACAGCAGCTTGGAATGGGGGCGTAGCGATTTGATCACAGGTGCTCCAAAGGAGATGTTGGGCACAAAATTGCCGTCCATCACGTCCAGATGCAGCATATCAACGCCTGCCTTCTCCACACGTGCCACCTCGGCGGCAAGCTTGGAAAAATCGGCGGCTAAAACAGAGGGAGAGATCTTCATAAATACCTCACAGTAACACAAATTTCGACATATCCTGACAATGGATAAAAAATCCGTATAGCGAAAAAAGAAGGGAAGGAAAAGAGCAGAGAAGTGTGGAAAAACGTATCTTTTTTTCGCTATACTGCAAGCACCTTGCGCGTGCGCAAGGTGCTTTTTGCATAGAGTCAAGGATGCTCTGTCAAAGCAGTTTTATTTTTGCACTTTTTGTTAAAATACACACAGCGTGAGCCGAAATGCCTTGCTCAGACCCGGTAAATCCCAGTTTTTCCTCGGTGGTGGCCTTGATGTTCACGTCGCACTCGGGGATGTCCAAAGCAACGGAAATATTTTGTCGCATCAGCGGGATGTGCGGTGCAAGCTTTGGCTTTTGCGCAATGATGGTGGCATCAATGTTGCCTATCTCATAGCCGACCTCGCGCACGCGGCGCACAACTTCCTTTGCAAGCAAAAGGCTGTCCGCACCCTTGTAGGCGGGGTCTGTATCGGGAAACAGCTTGCCGATATCACCAAGTGCGGCGGCACCGAGCAAGGCGTCCATAATGGCGTGGGTCAGCACGTCGGCATCCGAGTGGCCAAGGAGCCCCAGCGTGTGGGGAATATCCACGCCGCCAAGGATCAGCCTTCTGTCCTCAACCAAGCGGTGTACGTCATATCCGTGTCCGATCCTCATTGCTGTACCTCCCTTTGGGCGAGAATGAATTCGGCTCTCGCAATATCGTCGGGGGTGGTGATCTTGATGTTATCCTTGCCCGTGTTGATCAGCTTGACAGGGTGTTTGATCCTTTCCATCAGCTGATTGTCATCGGTCAGGCCGTCATCGTTGACGTTGGCCAATGCCGCGCGGTAAAGATCGGCGTGAAAGACCTGAGGAGTCTGCACCAAAAAGATCTTGTCGCGGTCTAATGTTTTTTCAATACAAGCGTGTTTATTGGCCACCTTCACCGTATCGGTGACGGGGCAGGCGGCGGTGGCAGCGCGTAAACGGTAGGCGGCGCGGCAAACGCGTTTGATCTGCTCGGGGGTGATCAGGCAACGCGCCCCGTCGTGAATGGCTACAAAACGGCTTTTTGCATCGATCACGCGAAAACCGCGGCGTACAGAGGCCGCACGGGTGTCACCTCCCTTGGTGACCTCCCTTACCTTGGTGATGCCGTATTGCTCTACCAACGTCCAGATCGAGGGCATATCCTCGGCTCTGGCTACCAGCACGATCTCGTCGATGCACTTGGCGTTTTCAAAGGCCAGCAGCGTGTGTGCCAGAACCGGCTTGCCGTTGACCTCAAGAAGCTGTTTAGAGGTGTTACCCCCCATACGGGTCGAGTTTCCCGCACAAACGATGATGGCAGAGGTGAAGGGTGCGGGATTCTTGCCGCCAAGGCGGCGCAGGGTATCTGCCGCAAGTTCACAAAAGCTCATATCACTTGCAAGCGCCGGTGTCCTCAAACGCGGCGAACATATCGATACGGGTCTTATGCTTGCCTCCCTCGAACTCGGTGTCTACAAAAATGTCGGCAAGATCCAGTGCCAGACCCTGGCCTACTACACGTGCGCCAAAGCACAGCACGTTGGCGTCATTGTGCAGGCGGGTGAGGCGTGCGCTGAAGGTGTCGGAGCAGCAAGCGGCACGGATGCCCTTGTGCTTGTTGGCGGCCATAGACATACCGATGCCGGTGCCGCAGATCAGAATACCCAGCTCGCACTCGCCGCTCTGGATCTTTTCGCACAGTGCGTGAGCATAGTCGGGATAGTTACAGCTGTCGGTGGTGTGGGTACCCACGTCGGTGACGTCAAATCCGCGCTCGATCAGGTGATCGCGGACGATAGCCTTTAGTTCGGGGGCGGCGTGATCGCAGCCAATGACAAGCTTTTTCATAGCAAAACTCCTTTATTTGTTTTCGTTCAGGCGTGCCAAGCGCTCGCGCTCGGCCTGGGGAAGGCGTAAATAAACGGGCGAAAGCTCTGCGTCGGTGCAATGCACGCCCTCAAGATAGGCTCTGCGGGCGCATTTTGCCACCGAAACGGCGTTTTGATCGCAAAGCAGATCACTGACGCGTTCGGGAGCAATGCGTGTTAAAATACGCACGGTTTCGTCAATGCCGTCGCCCGATAGTGCAAAGGGCAAGCCCTTTGCCTCCAATTCGTTCTCCAGCTCGGTCACCGCAAGGGCGCGGTCGGGGCAAAGACGGGTCAGCTTTCCGTCCTCGCAGGTGAACAGTGCGTTGTAGACCTGTCCGCGCCTTGCGTTCATTACAGGGCAAAGAATGCCGTTAAAGGGAACGAGGTTTTCGGCCAATGCCTCCAACGTAGAAACCGCTGCGCAAGGCTTATTTTTGCCAAAGGCAAGACCTTTTACGGTAGAAACACCGATACGTACGCCCGTAAACGAGCCGGGGCCCACGCTGCAGGCAAACAGGTCAACGTCATCCACGGTATAACCGGCGGTTTTCAGCACAGCCTCCACCATCGGGAGCAGTGTTTCGCTGTGGGTATTGCCGTTTTTTACAGTAAAGCACGCAATGGGGGTATCGTCGCGGCAGAGTGCCACGCTTGCCACCACAGCGGTGCTGTCCAATGCCAATATCAGCATAGTATCTCCTTTGTAATCGTGATGCGCCGACTGTCGGGGCGGCTGACGTCGTCCTTTTCGATCAGAACCTTCAAATGCTCGTCGGGCAGGGCAAAGGGGATGTTTTCGCTCCACTCCACCAGTGCGATACCATCTCTTGCAAGATAGTCGTCATAGCCGATAGAATAGAGATCGTCCTCGCCCTCGATACGGTACATATCAAAGTGGAACAGCGTTTTTCGCTTTCCGCGGTACTCGTTGACCAGTGCAAAGGTAGGTGAGCGCACTGCCACGCCCTCGCAGAAGACCGAGGCAAATCCCCGCACAAAGGCGGTCTTACCAACGCCAAGGTCGCCGTAAAGCGCCACAAAGGGGGGCAGAGAAGCATCCTCTGCCATTCTCTCGGCAAGACTTGCGCCAATGCGCTCGGTCTCGGCGGCGCTGCCTGTATAAAGCACGGTTTCGTTCATGGCCAACCTCTTTTGCGATTATTTTTTCTTGGGCAGACCCTCGCGGGTGCCGTCGGGGCGCTCGATCACGGTATTTTCCAGCATACCGCCAAACGAGGCGCGGATCTCGGCTACGTATTCCATACGCAGCGTATGCTGTTCTGCTTTTTCCTCCGCAGTCAGCTCACGCACCTTTTGCAGGTGCGCAAGCTCGTTGATGCGGTCTACTTTTGCTCTTTCCATATTAACCTCTCAGGGTGAGACCAAGCTCGCGGTCGAGCAGGGTCAGGACCTTTTTAGAGACCTTGTCGGCATCCTCAACGGTCAGGGTGTGATCGTCGGCGCGCAGCGTCATGCGCATGGTAACCGACTTTTTGCCCTCGCCCACCTGGGGGCCGCGGTAGATATCAAACAGCGCAACGCCCTCGCATTGCTTGCCGCCTGCCTTTTGCATAACAGACATGATCTTGCCGACCTCCAGTGCCTCTTCGCAGACAAAGGAATAGTCGCGGGTGATGGCGGGGAATTTGGGGAGGGGTTTGTAGTGCTTTTCGGCGGTGCGTGCTGCAAACAGCGCATCAAAATCGATCTCAGCGGCGTAAACAGGCATATCCATACCGTAATTTTCGGCCACAACGGGGTGGATCTGACCGAATACGGCAAGCTTTACGTCACCCACGCGCACCTCAGCGCAACGGCCGGGGTGATAGGAGGGATTGTCTGCAACAGCAACCCACTCTGCGCCCTTGATGGCGGCAAGAGAAAGCAAATTTTCGATCGTGCCCTTTACGGTGTAGAAATCGGCATCACCGTACATGCCAAGGGTCAGCATTTTACCCTCGTAGGGCAGCTTGCTTGCGTCCTCGTCGGGCAGATAGATCGAGCCCATTTCAAACAAACGGACATTTTCGTTGTTAAAGTTGGCGTTGCGTGCCAGCACCTCCAGCATAGAGGGCAGAGCGGTGGTACGCATCACGCTGGTATCCTCACCAAGAGGGTTGGAGATCACCACCGAGCGGCGCTGTGCCTCGGGCAGGCGGATCTTTTCATAGTACTTGGGAGAGATGAAGGAGAAGGTCTGGATCTCGTCCACACCCATACCGTACAGGGCGTTCTCCACGTCAATACCAAAGGCCTGCTTGGGGGTGCGGCCACCCTCGGTGGTCTCGGCCACGATCTTGGTGGAAACGATCTTGTCGTAGCCGTAAATGCGCATGATCTCCTCTGCGATGTCGTTCATGCAGGCGAGATCGGCACGGAAGGAGGGCACGGTGATCTTGCCATTTTCAACGCGGCAAGCAAGAGCCTCCAGAATTTCGATCATACGCTCCTCGGTCATATCGGTGCCAAGGAACTTGTTGTAGCGGGCGGGCTCAAAGGGCAGGACCACGGGCTCGGCCTTGGTGGGATATACGTCAATGATACCGTCTACCACGTCACCCGCATCCAGCAGCTCTACAAGCTCGCAAGCGCGCATCAGGCCGCCGTAGCAGTTTTCGGGATCAAGGCCCTTCTCAAAGCGGGCAGAGGACTCGGTGCGCATACCGTTCTTCTTGGCGGTCACGCGAACGGAGGCGCCGTTGAAGCACGCAGATTCAAACACAACAGTCTTGGTGTCGTCCTTGATCTCGCTGTTGGCGCCACCCATAACACCTGCCAGAGCGCAGGCCTTTTTCTCGTCTGCGATCACCAGCATAGAGCTGTCAAGGGTATGGTCGATATCGTCCAGAGACTTGAACTGCTCGCCGTCGGCAGCGCGGCGCACGCGGATAGCGGAGCCGTCAAGCTGGGTGTAGTCAAAGGCGTGCATGGGCTGGCCGTATTCCAGCATCACGTAGTTGGTAATATCAACGATGTTGTTGATGGGGCGCACGCCTGCGGCGTGCAGACGCATACGCAGCCACATGGGTGAGGGCTTGATGCGCACATTTTTGATGACCTTGGCGGCATAGCGATAGCACAGATCGGGTGCCTCGATGCCAACAGAAAGGTACTTTTCAATATGATCGCCGTCACCGGCACCGCGGAAGGTGGGGGTGGGGATGCTCAGCTCACGGCCAAAGGACACGGCGCTCTCGCGGGCAAGACCGATGACAGAGAGGCAGTCAGGGCGGTTGGAGGTGATCTCAAACTCCACGGCGGTATCGTCCAGCATCAATGCCTTGCGGATGTCGCCGCCGATGTGCTCGGCAAAGCTCTCGTCAAGAATGAGAATGCCGTTCTCCTCCTTGCCGGGGCACTCGTGTACGGTCAGACCCAGCTCGCCCATAGAGCAGAGCATACCGTTGGAGGGCACGCCGCGCAGCTTGCCGGGCTTGATGGTCACACCACCGGGCAGCTTTGCCACGGGGATGGCGGCGGGTACGATGGCACCCTCAAACACGTTCTGCGCACCGGTCACGATCTGGGTGTCCTCACCGGTACCGATATCCATGGTGCAGATCTGCAGATGATCGCTGTCGGGATGGGGAACGATCTTTTTGATGCGTGCCACGACCACGTTTTCGATCTCTGCGCCCATAACCTCATATCCCTCGACCTTAGAGCCGGTCAGGGTCAGCTTGTCGCAATAATCCTTGATATTTACGTCGCTGACGTCAACAAAGTCAGCCAGCCATTTCATAGACAAATTCATTTCACGCGTCCTCCTTTCTTAAAACTGCTTCAGGAAGCGTTCGTCGTTTTCGTAGAACAAGCGGATGTCATCAATGCCGTAGCGGGTCATGGTGACACGCTCCAGGCCCATGCCAAAGGCAAAGCCGCTGTAGACCTCGGGGTCGATGCCGCAGTTGGAAAGCACAAAGGGGTGCACCATACCGGCACCAAGGATCTCGATCCAGCCCTCGCCCTTGCAAACGCGGCAGCCCTTACCGCCGCAAACAAAGCAGGAAACGTCAACCTCTGCAGAAGGCTCGGTAAAGGGGAAGTGGTGAGGACGGAAGCGAATCTCAGTGCTGTCGCCAAACATTTTGCGCGCAAAAGTCTCAAGAGTGCCCTTAAGATCGCTCATGGTAATGCCCTTATCAACCACAAGACCCTCCATCTGATGGAACAGGGGGGAGTGGGTGGCATCCAGTGCGTCGGAGCGGTAAACGCGGCCGGGGGAGATGACGCGGATGGGGGGCTTCTTCTGCTCCATTACGCGCACCTGCACGGGGGAGGTCTGAGAGCGCAGCAGAACGTTTTCGGTGATATAGAAGGTGTCCTGCGTATCTCTTGCAGGATGGTTTTCGGGGATGTTCAGTGCCTGGAAGTTGTAGTAGTCGTACTCAACCTCGGGGCCCTCTGCAATTTCAAAGCCCATACCGATAAAGATCTCCTCCATCTCGCGCTGGGCGCGGGTAAGGGGATGCTGGTGGCCAACGCGGGGGGCCTTGCCGGGCATTGTGACGTCCAGCTTTTCACGGATCAGACGGTCGGAGAGCTCCTTCTCCTTTTGATCCTTTGCTTTTTCGGAAATGGCGGCCTCGATGTCGGCACGCACCTCGTTTGCGAGCTGACCCACCACAGGGCGCTCCTCGGGGGTCAGCTTGCCCATGCCGCGCAGCACGGCGGTCAGCTCGCCCTTTTTGCCAAGATAACGAACACGGATCTGTTCAAGATCGGCATCGTTGCTTGCCAGCTCTGCCATGGCGGCCGAGCGGATCTTTTCAAGCATTTCTTTCATCTTTTGTTCTTCCTTTCTGTTTGAGTGTAGGGCGGCAAAAAAATAAGCCCGCCCCGAAAAAAACGGGACGAGGCGCAAAACGCTCGCGGTACCACCCGATTGAAGCCCCTTGGGGCAACACTCTTGTGACCTGTAACGGGGTCTGCCGTAGGGGACTACTTTGTTTCATCCTCTCCGCTCCGAAGGGAAAGGCCTCTGCCTCATACACGGTCGCTCGCAGCCAAGGCGACCTTCTCTTTGGTGTATTTGCGAAACAGGGCACGCTTCATCACAGCGTTTTTTGATTACAAAATATTGTACCACATTTTTAAAATAAAATCAAGAGGATTTTTCAAAATAATGCATTTTGCTGCTGTTTTTGAGCAGCGTATTTGCAAAAAGTGCGGCGGACGCAAATTGCGTCCGCCGCTACGGTTGCTTTCACAACCGTTTGGAATTTTGCGAATCAGGGCTGATAGCCGGTGCCGTTGTTCAGCACGTTTGCTACGGTTGCACCGTTAAAGGTGACTGCGGTAGCGTCTGCAATCGTCAAGGAGGCGTCTGCATTGTTGATCCAAATGCAGTATTCGCCGCTTTCGGTGGTAAAGGTACCGCCGTTTACGGTAACGGTTGCTACGCCGTCCATACGGAATGCGGTGCCGGTGGCATTGGCGTTGAATTCGCCGCCGTTGATCGTAACGATAGCGGCATTGTTGCCGTAAACAGGGGTATCAAATCCGTTACGGCCCTGACGGTTGGAGAACGTGCCGCCGTTGATCACCAGCACGTTGCCTGCCTTGTTGGCAACAACGCCGTGGTGATAAGCATCAAACGAGCCGCTTTCGATCGTCAGCTTTGCGCCCTCGGTCTGGAAGTACAGCGCGTAGTGGTAATCGTTCTGATCCTCTCTGTTCACAACGTTCCAATTCTTCATGGTCAGATCGGTATTGAACAGGTCAATGGTGTGATCGTCCACTGCGATGGCGGCAATGGTGTGATTGCAGCCGTCAATGGTGATAGCATTGGTGTTGCGGATGTTCAGAGCATCGCCGTAAACGTCGATGTCTGCAAGGATCTTAACGGTTGCGCCTGCAGGTGCGGTGTTGATGGCATAGTAGGCGTCAAGGCCCTTGGAGATCGTTTGATCTCCAAGGGTAACCTCTACCACGTCCTCAACCGATCCGTTTACGATCAGCATCGAGCCGGCATCGTGGAACACAGCGGATGCACCGGGAACGGTGACAGTGCCGTTCTGAACCAGATTGACATTGACCAGTGTCAGCGAGCAGCCGATCACGCGGAATGCCTGATAAGAGGAATAGGAGTAGATGGTGAAGCCGTTACCGTCCAGAGTAACCGAGCCATTGCGGTTTGCAACGTTCATGGCGCCTGCATAGACGTAAGCATCAGCCAGCAGTCGAACGGTTGCACCTGCGGGTGCAGAGTTGAGTGCGTAAACCAGATGGTTGTAGCGGGCTACGACCTCGCCATTTACCACGACCTCAGCGATCATATCACCGGTGGTGGTGGGATGTGCCAAGGGCTCTTCAATACCGAACTCGTTTGCATAAACGTTTGCAAGCGTCGTGCCGACGGTCTTACCGATCATCAGCATATCGTCGCCGGTGTAGTGAGCGGAGTCGCCGGAGTTTGCGCTGGTTGCAAAGACTGCGGAGGTGTTGACTACGTGGATGTTCTCGTCCTGCAGCAGCTGAGGCAGTCTGTACTGCAGTTCAACGAACTTGGTGTTACCCTCGTTGAAATCTCTGCCGAAGCTCTCGGAGATCGCACCGACCACAAAGGGCATTTCGGAGAGATCTTCGCCGGTCAGCTCGCCAAGATCAACGCGGATGTCGTTGATGAAGTACTTGAGCATGTTGGCGTAGTGGTTGTAGGCTGCGGTGCGGTCAGATTCGCCCTGCATCCAGAACATACCCTTGATGTTGATCTGATCGTAACCAAGAGCCTTGTACTGGTCGATGGCGTTCTGAACCTGATTCAGGAAGTGGTAATAGAGTGCGCCGGTGCGATTTGCATCCTGGATCGAGCCGCCGGTTGCCAAGGTCATTTCGATCCAAGAAGGCGAGCACCAGTTGCCCTCGGGTGCATCGGAGCCGGAGACGTTGTCACGCAGGGACGTACCGCCGACAGAGTACTTCACAATACCTGCGATGTTGCCCTCTTCAGCATTGTAGTACTGATTGAGGATCGCTGCCATACCAAGCTCTGCGCCGATCTCGTTTTCAAGACGGCCAAAGCCTGCGGTCACCTTGGTGGTGTCGATCACGTGAGGCATCTGGTAGCCGCCGGAGTTACCTGCGCTGTTACCGGAGAAGTACACGTTCTCAAAGCCGTTCTTGAACGCCTCGTTCTGCGTGAGGAATGCATCGTTGAAGGTGGAGTAGCCAGAGCCGTTGGACTGACCTGCGATCAGGTAGAGGTCAACGGTCTTGTGGTTGTCGGTCTCGGCGTTGTAGTAAGCCAGCAGGGTCTCGCGCTGAGACTCGGTGTAGCGGCTGTAGCTGCCGTCGCCAACAGGGAAGCGATAAGCGGGAGTCTGCTCGCAGTAGGTGTCCTCAAGGGCGCGCTCGGCCAATTGCTTCATGCTACGGGAGTTATCGAACTGGTCAAAGTTCGAGTACAGGTAGCATACCACGCCGCCAACAGTGTACTTGATGTAACCAACTGCAGAGAAGCTACGGTCGTAGTTCGTTTCCTTCAGATTGGTGATAGCTGCGCGGAGAGTGACGTTGCCGCTACCGTCGATCTGCAGACCTGCAACAGCAGGAATGTCAAGATACTTGATACCGGCGCGATCAAGCGTGTAGTGGTTAAAGAGAACGTTATCCTTGTTGGTGGTCAGGTCGCCGCCCTCCAGATAATCGGTGGGCAGGATCAGAGTACCGTAGCCGACGGTGGTATTTGCATCCATCAGGCTCTTGATGTAATCAACGGTAGCCTTGTTGATGGTGGTGGCAAAACGGATGCCGTTGCCGTCGGTGCCAAAGCGGATCTGTGCGCCGTTGACACGTACGGGAGCGTTACCGGTGAAGTACTGGTTGCTGACCTGGTACTTGATGGTGGGCGTGCCTGCACCGGGATTGTTCACCAGGCAGTTACCACCCTTAGCGGTGATAGCGGGCTTGCCGTTGGCATTGGTGATCAGCTTGCCGTCGGTGCCGTACAGGTTCAGCGTACGCTCGGCGTTGATACCGTTGAACACAGGACCCGCGTTGGCGCGGTTGACGAAGTTACCGCCGTAGATGTTTGCGGTGGCGGGCATGTTAGCCGTGCCGCCTGCAACACGTACGCAGGAGCCTTCGTAGCTTACAGCGGGAGGATTGAAGTAAACGAAGCCGCCGTAAACGTTCAGGGTAGAGCCGTCCCAAGGACGCAGAACAGTGTTGTTGTGTGCCTCAAAGTAGCCGCCGTAAATGTTTGCAACTGCAAATCTGTTGGTTTGCACAACTGCATCGGAGGTCTGAGAGTGGTAAGTGCCGCCGTAAATGTTTACGGTTGCGGTCTCATCACCCTTAATGAAATTGCCGTTGGAATCGTTGTATCGGCCGCCGCCGAACTGGACGTTGTAGCCACTGTAGGAGTACATATCACAGTCGTAGAGGTTCAGGGTGAAGCGTGCCCACTCGGTGGTGTAGATGCAGCCGGAGTTCCAGTCGTTGGTCGCATTGCGGAAGGTACAATCGTAGAAGCTTACGGTACCCTTTGCAATACCGTTGGTTTGGAAAGCGGGAGCGTTGGTGCGGAACGTAACGTTGCTTACGTTTGCGGTAACGTTGGTGTTATCGCTGTTGATGCGGAAGCCGAAGTGACCGTTTATGGTTGCGTTCGTCACGTTGACGGTGGCGGAGCCGCCGCCCTGCATGTAGATACCTGCGCAGTTACCGGTACCGTTACCGATATGCGTACCGCCGACAATGGTCAGGGACTGGGAGCCCTTGGAATTGAAGTTCCAACCGGAGGTGCCGCTGGTCACGTTCACGTTGGTAGCAATGACCTCAACGTTGGAAACGTCCTTTGCGTAGAAGCCGCTGTAGCCCGACTGGATCGTGGCGTTGGTAAGGGTGAAGGTGTTGATGCCTGCGTATTCAGTGTCAACGTAGAATGCATCGTCAGCGTCGGTGATGATCTTACCACCGTTCATGGTCACTGTAAACGAGCCTGTGCCGTTACGAACGATGCCGTAGGTGGTGGAGTGGATCACTGCGTTGTCTGCAATGTTCAATACGCCGTTGCCGGCACCCTCGAAATCAATACCCCAGTAGGTGGTGTTGATCTCGGTGTTGCCGTTGATGGTCACGTTACCGGATGCACCGCCCTCGAATTTGAGATGCTTGATGTTAAGAACGACCTTGCCGGAAGTGTAGCCCTCGGCATTACCGATCACAACGGTGCCGTTGGCGCCTCCCTTGAATATCAGCATACCCTTCGAAATAGAAGCGTTTTCAACGATCTTAACGGTGTGCGTACCGGTCTGGAAGTGCAGAGCGGTATCCTCACCCGTCAGGTTGACCTTGCCGCGCAGAACCAGATCTATGTTGCCGCTGTTGCATACAAAGGTATGCTTGCCGGTCACGGTCACGTTGTCGGTCAGGACAACGCTCACGGTGCTGTTATCGGCAAAGTCAATGGTCCAGCCTGCGGAGGTGGAGCTGGTGAACTTGGCGTTATCCTTGAACAGGATGCTTGCAGTGGTGCGCAGCGTGCGGAATGCATAGGTCTTTTCCGAGGTGTGGGTAGAAAGCTCGGTGCTGCCGCCGATCGAAAGGTCGACGTCGGCGCAGTCGGTGAGCAGAACTGCGGAGTTCAGGCCCTTGCCGCTCTCGTAGCCGGTGGCCTTGATCTCGGTCTTGACAACGGTGCCGTCTGCCGCAACGTAATCACCAATGATCACGTCGGGTGTGTTGGCGGTCTTGTTGCCAAAGAAATAAGCGAGGTGCAGGCCGGCGCGCACGCCGTTATCAACGTTGTAGGAGGTTACCTTGGTTTGGCTATCGTAGAAGGAATTCAAAGCCTTGCTTTCGATCTTACAGCCGTAGATCTCCAACGTGGAGCCTGCAATGCCGCTGACATAGATGGCGTCCTGCTTGTTAGAGGTGATGGTGCTGTTTTTCAGAACGAACTTGACCTTAGCGCCGGTGGTTGCACCGGATGCGTTATCGGTTGCAATGGCCTTGCCGTTGGTGATGATAGTAGCGCCATCAAGGGTGATAGCAACCTGAGAGATGTTCTTGACGTTGATGCCGAAGCCCTCATCGGTGTTGCCCTCGGGGAAGGTGATGGTGCCGCCCGTCATGTTTACGGTGTTCTTGTATTCGGTGCCGACATAGTCGGAGTCGATATACACAACAGAGTTCTTATAGTTGTAGATGGTACCGCCGGAAATGTTCAGATCCATGGTACCGCCGGTCTTGGAGGTGGAGTTTTGCGTGAAGCCGTAGGACTTGAAGTGGATGGTGCCGCCCAGAACGTCGATCACGGTATGACCCTCGTAAGCGTTGCCTGCACCGCTGTCACCTACCTTGAAGCCCCAGTCGGTGGTGGTGATCAGGGATTCACCCTTTACGGTGATAACAGGAGAAACTGCGTTGTAAACGGTATCGGAGAACTTATTGGGGATGTGGACGGCTCTGGGAGCGGTCATCTCAACACCGTTAAAGATCACGGTGGGCTGGCAGGTGAGCACATCGGCGGTCATATAAACGCCGGTGGAGGTTGCGGTAACCGTCAGACCCTTGTTCAGGGTGATGGTGGGCGCAACGCCCTTGGTGCTTACCAGGGTCTTGACGTTGAATACACCTGCACCCAAGGTCAGATCGGTGGCGTGACCCGTCATGTAGAAGCAGTCAGCCGTTGCGTTAAAGGTGCCGCCGGTGATGTTGAACACATAAGTGCCGGTCTGGGTCAGGTTGAACATAGGTGCAGCACCGGTGGTCTTCAGCGTACCGCCCGAAATATTGACGGTTACGTTTGCTGCGCCCTCAGGCTCGATGATGCTGCGAGAGGACTCGATGTAAGCGTTGTCCTTTACGTTGATGACAACGTTAATACCACCCTGCGTACGGATCGCGTGGGTATCGCCGTCGCCGCCGGTGTGGAGCACGCGGGTGCTGCCGCCAAGGGTGACGGTTGCGTTGCACTTAAAGCTCAGCGTGCCGTCAAAGTTGGAAACAACGTTGCTGTTAAAGGTAACCTTGCCCTTGGATTCAAAGGTGTTACCCTCCTTGGTGGAGGTTGCGTAGTAAACGCCGGAGTTCTTGGTGGTGATCACAACACCGTTGCCGGCGGTATCGCCGTCGATCAAAACGGTATAGGTGCCGGAGCCGTTCTTCACCAGACCGTACTCGCCGTCAATGGAAACGTTGCCGGTGATGGTAAGATCAGCGTTGCCTGCGCCATTAAAGTCAATGGCCCAGCCGGTGCAGTCAATGTCAACTGTTCCGGAGATCACAACCTTGGAGTTATCCTTGGCTACGGCGATCGCCTTGGAGGCGGTAATGGTGATATTAGTGCCGTTCAGCGCGATATCGGATGCACCTGCAGCAATGTGAATGGCCTCTGCGGAGCAGTTCAGGTCAACCGTGCCGGAAATGGCGATCTTGGAATTGTCCTGTGCAACGTAGATCGCCTTAGTACCGTCAACTACGATATCGGTGCCGTTCAGTACGATATCGGAAGTGCCTGCAGCAATGTGAATGGCCTCTGCGGAACAGTTCAGGTCAACCTTGCCCAGCACGTCGATGTCGGAAGTGCCTGCGGCAACCTTGATTGCATTTGCTGCGTTGTTGACCGCAAAGCCGTTGCCGGCATTGCCGTTGATCAGCAGGGTAGAGCCCTTGGTAGAGGTCAGAACAATTGCGGGTCTGGCGGTGTCGAATACGTTGATCTTGACATTGCCGACAAAGCTTGTGTCAACGATGCCGGTATTCAGATCAAAGGCGTTGTAACTGGAAAGATTCTTGAAGGAAGCATCGGTTGCGTTGACGTGGAACTTGATGTGACCGTTGCCGCCGTTGGAGTAAATAACCTGATGCTGTGCGGTTACGGTGACCTTGCCGCGTACGGTAAAGTCGACCGAGCTGGCCTTGCGTACGTCAAGCAGGCGGGAAGTGTTGATAACGATGCCCGCAGCGTCCTCTGCGGTAGAGCCGGAGAGGATGATGGTTGCATTTGCGGTAACGGAGTCGGAACCGATGCGGAAGGCGTGGCCGTATACACTGGAGCTATGTGCGGTTGCCAGAAGGGTGTTGCCGCTGACGTTGATGGTGGGATGTGCACCGTTGATGATGTTGAACAGGTGCTTGCCGTCAGCGCCGGTGGTCTTGACGATACTGTTGCCGCTGACCGAGATCGAGGGCAAGCTTTCGCTGCCGTCGATGCGGATGGCGTCGGCTGCACCCAGAACAGTGGTCACAATGCCCGTACCGCTGATGCTCAGCGTGGGAGAAGAGTTTACGATCTCAATACCGATCGAGCCGGTGGACTCGATATGAGAGCCGCCGATGATGATCACGTTGGGGTTGGCACCGTTGATGTTGATGGCAACACCTGCGGCGGTTACGTTAGAGTCGCCGGAAACGGTAACGTTAACGTCTGCCTCGAGAGAGAGAGCAACCTGTGCGGCGTTGATGATAATGCCGTTAAAGGTGACCTCAGCCTGTACCTTGAAGGCGGCCTCTGCGGTAGAGGAGATGGTCTTGCCGTTGCCGTTGAAAGTAACGACCTTGTTAACAACAACGTTGTTGGCAACGCAGTTGTTTACGATCAGGATCGTGTCACCCTCGGTGGCGGCTGCGATAGCCTCCTCGATGGTGGCGTAGTTCCAACCGTTGATCTGAGCTGCAGGAGTAGAGGAGGTCACGGTCCAGATGCCGTTGCTCTTGACCAGGGAGTAGCCCTGTGCGTTGAGCTTGTTGGCAACGGTTTCCTTGTCGGTGGTCACGGTCTGACCGTTGAAGCCTGCAAGGATCACAGGAGCGTCAACCTCGCAGTTGATGGCGAGATCGGTGCCCTCGGCCAGGGTAAAGGCGACGTTGGTCGCTACGATCACATAGCCGTTGCCCTCGATAATAACGTCCTTGGTGAGAGTTACACCGGCAAAGTCGGTGACGTTCTCGTGGAGGGTAACAACGTTGGTGGTAACGCCAAGTGCAGGGGCGGTGATGGCCTCTGCAAGGGTCTCGTAGACGTTGATGTCACGAGTCTTTCCGTTGCTGTGAACGCCAAGCAGGGAAGCAACGTACTTGGAGTTTTCGAGGTTGAATACTACATCGGTCGCAGACACGGAAGCGTGAATGGTGGCGAGAGTGCCGGAAAGGGAAACGTTCTTTTCAATAATATACGTGCAGCAATCATAGAGGTCGTTGCCGGCACCCATTGCACTCAGCGCGTACTGCGTGCTGGTAACGGTAACGTTATCCTTTAGATGAACGGTGACCAAGGAGCCGGCGGAGGTGATGCCGCCAACGTTGGTAGCCGTGCTGTTTTCACCACCCGAAATAGAGGTGTTGGTAATAGTCAATGTGCTGTCTGCCTCGGGAACAGCCCAGATGCAGATGCCGTAACGGTCGGTATTGATGGTCACGTTGTTCATCACAACGTTGGTGGGAGTATCAGCGGATTCGGAAACCAGCGTGATACCGTCGCGTGCGCCCTTGATTCTGATGTTTTCAAAGATCACGGTGCAGTCGTAAACGCGGATGACGTTGTTGGTGGTCTTGGTGGTGCTGACCAGCTTGCCGTTGCCGTGGATGGTCAGATCCTTGCCCTTGATATCAATGTTACCGGCAGCGTCTGCAACGTCGGTCAGCAGCTCGATGGTGTTGCCGTTGACAGCGGCAGCAATGGCTTTACGCAGGGTAGCGTAGTTCCAGCCGTTGATCTGTGCCTCGGGGGTGGCGGAAACGATGGTCCAGGTGCCGTCAGCCAGCTCGAGAGCGTAGCCCTCGGCGTTGAGCTTGTTGGCAACAGCCTCAACGTTGGTGGTTACAGTCTGGTTGGTGTAGCCAGCCAGCAGATTGCCGGAGGTACTGATGGTCACATTGTTCAGTGCCAGGGCAGTGCACTTATCGGAAAGGGTAAATGCAGCTGCGGCAGAAGAGGTGATGGCCTTGCCGTTGCCGTTGATGGTAACCGACTTGTTGGGCGTTACGCCTGCAAAGTCAACCACGTTATCAAGAAGCGTGACGGTATTCTTAACGTTTGCCTCGTTCTGATAATCAACGGTAGAGGTCAGTGCGTCCTCAAGCGTATTATAGAAGTGGTAAGCATGTGCGGGAGTGGTGCGATGAATGAAGAGATATGCCTTGTAGTTGGTGATGCCGGAGAAATCGTAGGTAACGTTCAGTGCGGCACCGGTTGCGTAAACATCGAATTTAGCACCGTTCAGTAAAACGGTATCCTTAACGGTCAGCGAAGAACCCTTGTCGTCGGTGTCACCTTCGCCGGCGAAATAAACGGCGCCGTTTGCAGTGGTGGTGATGGAAGCGTTATTTTTGAGAACAACGTTGACCTTGGAGCCGTTAAAGCGGATACCGTGCGCACCCGAGGAAACGACGGCGTTGGTGCCAAGCGTAACGTTACCGTTGGAGGTGACGTAGAAAACGCCCTGCGTGTTGGCATTAACGGTGGTAGCGGTTGCATCTAAGTTAAGGGTAGAATTCTTGACGTAAATACCGTGTACGGTGCCGGTCAGCGCAGAGTTGTTCTCAACAGTGAGGTCAACGTTTGCATTGTTGATGGCGTATACGGCAGATACCTCGACGCTGGTTGCACCGGCCAAAGTGGTTGTGATGCTGGTACCGTTAAGCGTAACGCTTGCGGTAGATGCATTGAGGTAAAGACCACCCTTAGGAGAAACGATGGTGGAGTTGGTAACTGTAATGTCGGCATCCTTGACCTGATACAGGTACAGACCCCAACGCTGAGAAATCAAGTGGCAATTTTCAAACGTCACACTGACGTAAGTGCTGTTAACGTGCTTGATGACGAAGGGATCGGCGCTGTTGGTGGCCATTTCAATGGTCAGATTCTTGATTACGACGTTACCATTAACGGCACGCATTGCAGCACCGCTGCTTACGTTGCCGGTTACGGTATAGTTGTGGCCGTCTACCGTAATGCTCTTAGCAATATCCTGCTTTGCATCATCCTTTGTAACGGTAAGGTCGCGGAGCAGATCAATGGTGTCGCCGTCCTGAGCAGCTGCGATGGCATCGGCCAGGGTTGCGTAATTCCAACCTGCGATAGCAGCCTCGGGGTTGGCGGAGGTCACAGTCCAGACGCCGTTGCTCTCAACAAGGGAGAAGCCCTCGGCATTGAGCTTGTTGGCAATAGCCTCAATATTGGTAGAGATGGCCTGATCGGTATAGCCTCCCACAACCTTTCCGGTGATGGTGAGGGTAATGTCGTTCAATTCCAGCGCGACATCGTCGGCGGTGAACTTGAACATAGCGTCAACGGAGGAGTAGATGGTCTTGCCGCCGCCGACGATCGTTACACTACTATTAATAATGAAGGGGTCCTCGATGACGAGGTCGGCACAAACGAAAACGTTGACGGTAGCGGAGGGATCTACGGTTGCCAACGTAGCGAGTGCATCCTCAAGGGAGTTGAAGGAGAGGATGGTAGTGCCGTCTGCAGTGGTGATGTAAAATACAAGGATGGTGGCAGGATCCGAAAAATCAAGATAGTCCGGATTAACGGGGGGATTAAACGAACCGCCGGTAATCGCATTGGTTTTCTCAACGGGAACCTTGTTACCGTCTTTGATAACAACTTCACCGTTAAAGGTACCGCCTGCAATGGCGATCTCGCCGTCCTTGCCCTGAACGGTGCCGTTAAAGGTACCGCCGGAAATGGTAGTGCTCAACTTGGTGTCAACGGTGCAGAAATTGGTATAGAAAGCATCTACCTCAGCCGTGACAGTACCGCCGCTGATGGAAACGATCGCCTCTACATCCGATCTGTTGTTGGCGGGCATCAGCCAAATACCGGTTTCCTTACCAACGACAGAGCCGCCGGTCATCAGGAAATAGGTGGCGCCGGAGCCAGCCTCCACAGGGGAGGTGGTGGTCAGACGGATCGCAGAGCCCTCGGAGGCAATGACATTACCGCCATTGATGGTCAGAGAAGCATCACCAAAGGTGTTTGTGTTGTTGTGGATGGCAAAGGTACCAAGAGCACTGCCGTTGAAGCCCTTATGCTCGATCGTGCCACCGTTGACCGTCAGCGTGCCGCCACGGTTTTCAATGGCACTGGAGTTAGAGGAGTGAAGGGCGGTAACGTCGGTTACAACGATTGCACCGGTCTGTTCGGCACCGCTGTCCTGAATCGTCAAGGAGCCCTTGACGTAAACAACGGCGAATTCACCATTGCTGCTTACACCGGGATCTGCGACGGCGATTTCGCAATCGTTCAAATCCAAGGTGATGTTTTTGCCCTCTGCAACGTAAATGTAGCAATAGGTACTGTCACGCTTGACCGGCTCACCAAGATCGGTGATGTCGGCGAGCAACGTCACAACCGCGTCGTCGGTTGCATCCGCTATGGCCTCGGCCAAAGTGGAATAATACGTTGCGTTGCTTCCGTCCACGGTTACCTTGGCAACGGCACCGTCAGCAACAGCTGCGGCGTCATCGGCATAGGTTCCCGTAAGCGCTTCTGCACCAACGCCGATGACCATAAGGCCGACCAGCGCCAGAACGAGAAGGGTCATGAGAAGCGTGCGTCTGAGCATAACTTTCATTTTTGCCTCCTTTTGGGCCCGAATTGTGAGCCCGCTGAAAAATGATGTCGCTTGCCTTGTGCGCATATACACACGCACGAAAAGCAAAAGGGGAACGTGACCGAGCCGACTTTGCGCAGCAAAATACAGTACGGGCACGTACGCTTGGGATAATTATACTATATATAAGCGAGATTTGTCAACGCCTCTTGCAAAAATTGGTTGTTTTAACGAAGACTTTTTTTGCAAATTCGTGGGTTACAACAAAAAAACGAAATTGCTTTTGTGCAAGACGGAGAATTTTTCAAAAAAACAAGGAGCTCTTGTACAAAGAGCCCCTTTGGGAATCATAGCGTAGTGAACAAAAGTGTTGCGTTGCCGTTGAACGTGCAGCTGCCGATGTCTGCCGCCAAAAACAGACTGTCGCCCTTTTTAAAGTTGACCTTTTGGTCGTTTGCTTCGACTTCACCTTTGCCATCAAGGCAAAGCACGTGGCCAAAGCTTTCAGCCGAAATATGGCATTTTTGCATACCGTTTAGGGGGATTTTACGTACGGTAAAGTAGGGGCAAGATACCAAAGCCCGGGTTTTATCTCCTTTTGCATGGCAGATGGCATCAACCTCCTCGGCGGAAAAGGGGCGGGTCACTGCGGCGGCCTTTTCTACGTGAAGCTCACGCGGATTTCCGTCCTTATCCTTGCGGTTATAATCATAAACACGGTAGGTCAGGTCGCAATTTTGTTGCACCTCGGCAATCAGAATGCCTTTGCCGATGGCGTGAGGCATACCTGCGGGGATGAAAAAGCTATCTCCGGCCTTAACGGGCACGTGGCACAGCAACGGCTCGGGATCGCCCGCTGCAATCGCCGCAGAAAATTGCGCGGTGGTCACGCCCGGCAAAAGGCCCATCATCAGCTCCGAGCCCTCGTCGGCCTCTACCACGTACCACATCTCAGTCTTGCCGAGATCGTTTTCAAAAGCAGCGGCGTAAGCGTCGTCGGGGTGAACCTGAACCGAAAGACGGTCGTTGGCATCAATAAATTTGATCAAAAGGGGAAAACGGTCGCCCGTGTGTGCCGTTCCAATGGCAGAAGAGCCCCACAGGGTAAGTACCTCAGCCAGCGTTTTGCCGGCGTGCTTGCCGTTGCAAACAAGATTGTTTTCTTTTTTTCGAACGGTCAGCTCCCAGGTTTCGGCCACCACGGGGAGATCGGAGCGCTTGCCCCAATCACGGCGCAAGCGCTCGCCGCCCCAAATGGCGGCTTTTGCCACGGGGGAGAGCTTTAAAGGGTAGTAATTCATGCTTCGGTACCTACCGTTTCTTCAAATTGGCTGTGATACAGCTTGGCGTAAAATCCGCCTTGCTTTAATAGCGATCTGTGGTCACCTTGCTCAATAACGTTGCCATCCTTCATCACAAGTATGAGGTCGGATTTTTTCACCGTTGAAAGGCGGTGCGCCACCACAAAGGTGGTGCGCCCCTTCATCAGCTTTTCAAAGGCCTTTTGGATGCGGATCTCGGTGCGAGTGTCAATGGATGAGGTGGCCTCGTCCAGGATCAGCATGGGGGGAGGCGCCAGCATCAGTCGGGTGATGCAGAGCAGCTGCTTTTGACCTTGAGAAAGGGAACCGCCGTCCTCGCCGATGGGGGTGTCATACCCCTTTGGCAGACGCTTGATGAAGGAATGTGCGTGGGCCGCTTTGGCGGCGGCGATCATCTCTTCCTCGGTGGCATTGGGGTTGGAAAATACAATATTGTCGCGAACGGTACCGGATTTCAGCCATGTGTCCTGTAAAACCATACCAAGCGAGCGGCGCAGATTCTTGCGGGAGATGTCGCGGATATCAGTGCCGTCGATAGAGATCGCACCGCTGTCTACATCATAAAAACGCATCAGCAGATTGATCAGCGTGGTCTTGCCGCAGCCGGTGGGGCCAACGATGGCGATGCGCTGACCGGGGGCAACGGAAAGATTCAGATTTTGGATCAGGGGCTTGTCAGGTGTGTAGGAGAACGATACGTTTTTAAAGCTGACCGCGCCTGCGGGATTTTCCAATTTTTGGGGAGCGTTCTTGTCGGATATTTCCACTTCCGCGTCCAGCACCTCAAAGATGCGGGCGGCACAGGCAAGGGCACCTTGCAGCTCGGTGACGACACCGGAAATTTCATTAAACGGCTTGGTGTACTGGTTGGCGTAGGCAAGGAACGTAGACAGACCGCCAACAGAAAGTGCCGCGCCGCCCGTGCTCATAACGGTCAGTGCGCCTGCCAAAGCTACACCCGCATAGACCAAGCTGTTAACAAAGCGAGTGGAGGGGTTTGTGATAGAGGAGAAGAAGGTGGCTTGCAGCGATGCCTTTTGCAGCTGTGTGTTCAGCTCGTCAAATTTCTCAAGCAGCTCATCCTCTTGCGAGAATGCGGCAACCACCTTGTGAGAACCGATGGATTCCTCCATTAGGGCGGTTTCCTTGCCGCGTATCTCGCTTTGCAGCTTGAACATATTGTAGGTCTTGCGGGCGATAAAGGCCGCTACAAAGAGCGAAAGAGGCGTAACAAGTACCACCACAAGGGTGATTCCGGGATGGATCACAAGCATAAAGGCCAGTGTGCCAAGAATGGTCAAAACGCCGGAAAACAGCTGTGTGAGACCCAACAAAAGGCCGTCGGAGAACTGGTCGACGTCTGCGATCAAGCGGCTGACGGTGTCACCCACCTTGTGGGAATCCAAATAGGAGAGCGGTACCTGCTGCAGATGACGGAAGGCATCGTTTCGGATGTTTCGCACCACGCCATAGGTCATTTTGTTGTTACAAACGTTCATCAGCCATTGAAAAACAGCGGTTGCGCCGATGATGATGGCTGCTACGGTGAAAATCCTGCCTATTTCCTTGAAATCAACGTTGTCGGGGCCAAGGATACAGTCGATGGCATCACCGATCAGGACCGGCAGGTAGAGGGTCAGTGCCACCGAAAGGGCGGCAAGGAGCAGAGAAAGGAAGAGATATAGACGATAACCCTTCAGATAGGAGAGCACACGGCGCATCGTGCCCTTTGGGGCACGCTTGACTTGCTTTTTCATGCCGTCACCTCCTCATCCTTGAACTGGGATTCGTGGATCTCGCGGTAGACCTCGCAGCTTTGCATCAACTCGTCGTGCTTGCCTATGCCAACGGCTTCTCCTTCTTCCATTACAACGATCAGATCGGCGTGACGGATAGAAGCAGTGCGCTGCGATACGATAAATGTGGTAGGATGATAGGGGAGGGATGCAAGTGATTTTCGCAGAGCAGCATCGGTGGCAAGATCCAGCGCAGAGGCACTGTCGTCAAGGATCAGGATCTCGGGTTTTCGTACCAAAGCGCGTGCAATTGTCATGCGCTGTCGCTGGCCGCCGGAGAGGTTGCGGCCGCCTTGCTCGATCATAAAATCAAGCCCGCCCTCCTTTTCTTTGACAAAATCCGCCGCTTGGGCGCTCTCTAAGGCCGAAAATAATTCCTCGTCACGGGCATCTCCCCGTCCCCAAAGTAAATTTTCGCGCACAGAGCCCGCAAAAAGCTCTGCTTTTTGGGGGACGATGCCGATCTTTTCGCGCAAAGCCTCGGGATCGGTATAGCTGCGCACGTCAATGCCGTCTACCAGAACAGCGCCGCCGCTGACGTCATACAGGCGGGGGATCAGGTTTACAAGCGAGCTTTTGCCGGAGCCTGTTCCGCCGATGATGCCCACGGTCATACCGGGCGCCACACCAAATGAAATGCCGCTTAAAGCATTCTCACCGTTGTTGTGATAGGAGAGCGATACGTTGGAAAATTGCACCCAACCGCTGCCCTCGGTGGAGATGGAGGGGGCAGCATCTGCTGTTGCATCAGGCATACCTGTGGGGGTATCCAGCACCTCGTTGATGCGGGAAAGGCAAGCCAGAGCCTTCATAATCAAAATGATGAAATTGGCCATTTTGATCAGCTCCACAAGGATCTGGGACATATAGTTGTAAAGGGCAATGACCTCACCGGTCTTAAGATTACCGACGTTGACCTGTACACCGCCAAGGTACACGATGATCAAAATGGCCAGATTGATCACGACGTAGGTGAGGGGATTGAGTAATGCGGAAAATCGCCCCGAAAATCTTTGCAGGCGCGTCAGCTCGCCATTGGCATGCTCAAATTCCTTGACAGACTCGTTTTCGCGCACAAAGGCACGGACAACACGGGCACCGGTGAGGTTTTCACGCGTTAGCTTTAAAACGCGATCAAGGCGTTGTTGAACTTTTTTGTAAAGCGGAATGCTGATCAGCATAATGCCGAATACGATCAGGCACAAGATCGGGATGGTCACCACAAAGGTCAGCGCCGCCTTGGCCGAGACTGTAAAGGCCATGATCATAGCACCGAATACGATAAAGGGCGATCGCAGAAACAAGCGCAGCACCATATTCACGGCAGTCTGTACCTGATTGACGTCGGCCGTGGAGCGCGAGAGCAACGTTGCAGTTCCAAGCCTGTCGGTCTCTTTGTAGGAAAGCTTGCCGATGTGGGCAAACATTTCGTGGCGCATTCGCGTTGCAACACCAACGGCTGCTTTGGCGGAAAAATATTGTGCGGTGATCGAGCATACAAGGCCGATCACGCCAAGCAGGACCATAATGCCGCAACGCTGCAAAATATACGTCGTGTTTTTTGTGGCAATGCCAACGTCTACAATATCGGCGACGACAAGTGGTATAAACAGCTCAAAAAGCGCCTCAAGCATTTTAAACAGGGGGCCAAGCACGGCCTCCTTGCGATAGGGCTTTAAAAAACGGAGCAATCTTCGCACGGGGAGTAGGTCTCCTTTCTCAAAACGAAATACTATATCATTATAGCACAATGACGCGAAAATGGCAAGCGAACTTTGAAAGTTCATTAGAAAAATAAGGGAAGAGCGGTGAAAAATAAGTAAAACTCTTGATTTTTCAAAAAAACGGAGTATAATAGAGGGGTAATGCTTAAAATGCCGCCAAAAGCGGCGGAAAGGTCTTATTATGGCAGAAAATTGTTCCCATAACTGCTCTACCTGCTCCTCGGGCGATTGCGCTTCCAGACAGGCTCCGCAGTTTGAAAAGCCTCATCAGCTGTCCCACATCAAGCACGCCGTGGCTGTTGTCAGCGGCAAGGGCGGCGTTGGTAAATCTATCGTGACCTCTATGCTGGCCGTGGCTCTTGCAAAGCAGGGCTATAAGGTCGGTGTTCTTGATGCGGATATCACCGGTCCCTCTATTCCCAAGTCCTTTGGTGTGACTGCGCCCGTTGAGGGTGACGCAAACGGTCTGTATCCCCCCGAAAGCGCAGGGGGCATTCCCGTAATGTCTCTGAATCTGATGCTGCAGGACGAGACCAGTCCTGTGATCTGGCGCGGTCCCGTGATCGCGGGCACGGTCAAGCAGTTCTATACAGACGTGATCTGGGGAGATCTGGATTATCTTTTGATCGACTGCCCTCCCGGCACCGGTGACGTGCCCTTGACCATCTTCCAGTCCATCAAGCTGGACGGTATCGTGATCGTCAGCAGCCCTCAGGAGCTGGTGGCTATGATCGTATCCAAGGCTGCCAATATGGCGGATATGATGAAGATCCCCGTGCTGGGACTTGTAGAAAATATGAGCTTTGTTAAATGCCCTGATTGCGGTAAGGAGATCCGCATTTTTGGCGAAAGCCATATCCACGAGGTAGCAGAACGCTTTGGCTATTCCGTTTTGGCACAGATCCCCATGGATCCCGCGCTTGCTGCACTGGTGGATGCAGGCAGGATCGAGGAGATCGCAGACAATCCTCTGACCGACGCGGCATTGCAGATCGGCAGAAAGCTGGGTTAAGCAGGCATAAAACGCCGCACCAAACGATCGGTGCGGCGTTTCTTTTTTAGAAAGTGACGCTTGGGACTTGAAAAAAAAGCGATTTTAGTGTATGATATAAATATCTTTGACAAAATTATTGAAGGGAGCGCTGTATTATGATTCCGATTCGATATAAAATTGGCGATACAGAGCTTTTTTGTATTCGTACAGATCGATTTAAAAGTGAGTTTTTTTCCTTTCGTTACACCTTACCCGTGACCGAACAGACGGTGCAGCAAAACGCACTTCTGACCTCTGTGTTAAAGCGCGGCACAAGTCGCTATCCCACAAAAATTGCTTTGAATCGTCATTTGGATAATCTGTATTCTACCACCATTTCCACGCATAGCCGTCGCGTGGGAGATATGCATCGCTTGGGGCTTTCTGCGGACTTTTTGGGGGCGCGCTACGTGGGGGGAACCTACGGTATTCTGCCCGACGTTATGGAAGCTATGGCTGAGATCTGGCTTTCTCCGCTTCGCGAGAACGGCTGCTTAAAGCGCGAGTTTATCGAGCGCGAAAAGATCGTTTTGCGGGATGCTATTCGCGCTGCTGTCAACAATCCAAGAGGCTATGCGTTGGCAAAATGCAAAAAAATGCTTTGCGCAGGAGAGCCCTTCGCATTGCCCCTGATCGGTGAAGAGGATACGGTGGATGCGATTTCTCCGGAAACGCTGACCGAGCGCTATGAGGCTGTTGTGCATAGCTCTGTGCCGACCTTTTGGTATGTTGGGATGTTAGAGCCCGACGCCGTTGCCGAGCTTGTGATGCGCCATTTTCCAATACTGAGCGGTCGCCCTGTTTTGTATAAAAGCATTGTGCAAAAAGGGGAGGGCGCGCCTCTTTTTGGCAAGGAGGATATGCCCCTTTGCCAAGGCAAGCTTTCCGTTGGATTTCGCACAGACGTTTCTGTTGAGCATTCGTTGGCCCCTGCAATGTCGGTGTTAAATGAGATCTATGGCGGATCTCCTGCCTCTAAGCTGTTTTTAAATGTGCGTGAAAAGCGCAGTCTGTGCTATCATTGTAGCTCCTCGCTTTATTTGTACAAGGGCGTTTTGTTTGCAAATGCGGGTATGACGCCTGAAAACCGTGCGGTGACCGAAGAGGCTATGATGGCTGAGATGGCAGATCTTGCAGCGGGTAAGATATCGGATACGGAGTTTGAGGCCGCAATGCGTTCGATGGAGTATTCTTGCCGTCAGCTGCTTGATATACCGGGCGCCTTGACGGACTTTTATGACGGACGCCTGTTGATCGGTAGCGATCAAACGGTGGATCAATATCGCAGTGCATTCAATGCCGTTACCCGTGAGCTTGTCATAGAGGCGGCCAGAAGGCTGCGCCACGGCGCCACGTTTTTCCTCAACGGAACCCTTGAGGGAGAGGAGGATGAGGAATGATGCATCAAATCAAGACCCACGAAAGCAAGCTTTTGGATGAGAGATATTTTGAAGTGAAGCATCCGTGCGGGCTGCCGATCTATGTTTTCCCAAAAAAGATGTCTGTAACCCACGCGTTGTTTGCCGTTAATTACGGAGCTGTTAATAACGTTGATCAGGCCGGTAAGCCCCCATTTCCGCACGGTATAGCGCATTTTTTGGAGCATAAGCTGTTTTCCAACGATGACGGCAGTGATTCCTTTGAGCATTTTTCGGCTATGGGGGCGGATGCCAATGCCTATACCTCTCACACACGCACGGTCTATTTGTTTTCTGCAACAGAATCGCCCGAAGCGCCCTTGGCTGAATTGATCGACTTTGTGACGCATCCCTATTTTACGCCAGAATCGGTAAAAAAGGAGCAGGGGATCATTGCCGAGGAGATCCGAATGTGTAAAGACAATCCCTACGACAGATGCTATTACAATATGCTGTCGGGCCTGTATCACGCTCATCCCGTCAAGGAGGAGATATGCGGCTCTGTCCGCTCTATCGCAGAAATCACGGATCAAACGCTTTACGATTGCTATGCAAAAAATTATCGCTTTGACAATATGGCGTTGGTGGTCTGCGGTGATATGACGGTAGAAGAGGTGTTGACAGTGGCCGATGCGCACTTGCCGCGTGACGTGAGTGCAAAAGCCGAGGCGGTTGCCTTGGTCAACGAGCCGACAAGCGTAAGACGTGCCTTGATCACAGACCGTGGGCAGGTCGCAAAGCCTATTTTTTCAATTGGTATCAAGGACGTCGCGGTTCCCAAGGACGCTTTAAAGCGCGCTGAGCGTGATGCGGCTATGGCGGTGCTTTCCGAAATGCTGTTTTCTCCTTCGGGAGAATTGTATGACCGACTGTACGACAGCGGTATGATCTCCCCTGAATTTTCAGCCGATTTTGCGCTGACTCGCGATTTTGGGTTTATGCAGATCTCGGGAGAGGCAGACGACCCTGCGGCTGTGCTTGACGAGATCCTGCGTTATTTGGAAGAGGTGCGCACAGCCGGGCTTTCCAAGGAGGATTTTGAGCGGTGTCGTCGTGTTGAATTTGCCGAATATATCAAGGGATTTGATTCTACCGAGGAGATCGCCAACAATCTTTTGGCGTTTGTGTTTGACGATGCATCGTTGTTCGATCACGCCGAGATCCTGAAGAATTTGCGCTTTGAGGATGTTGAGGCGCTTTTTGCGGAATTTTTTGATCCGTCGCATTTTACGCTTTCGGTGGTAGAGCCCCGTGAAGCGATATCCCCAAAAGGAGCGTAACACCGTGGGAGAAGTAACCATTTCCTTTCCCGGTCTTGGGATCGGGGAATTTACCGTAAGCAAGGTGGCCTTTACCGTGTTTGGCATTGCTATACACTGGTACGCCATCATCATTGTGTTGGGCGTTTTTGCCGGCATTGGGTATGCATTGTACCGCACGCGCTTTGAAAAGGGCGTTACCGCCACGGATATTGCGGATTTTGCGATCTGGACGATCCTGGCGGCGGTCATAGGAGCGCGTTTATATTACGTGCTGACCTCTTTGGATGAGTTTGACAGCCTTTGGGACGCGATCTCGATCTGGAACGGAGGTATTGCCATTTACGGCGGTATCATCGGCGGCGCCGCGGCTATTTTGATCGTTAGTCGCGTCAAGCATTATGAAAAGCAACAGGTGCTGCGTGTGTTTGATATGGTAGGCCCCGCGGCAATGCTGGGGCAGATCATTGGCCGTTGGGGGAACTTTATCAACGGCGAAGCACACGGAACGCAGATCTTTGACGATTTTTTCTTGCGTATGGGCCTGATGGGCGATGCCGACGTGGCGTGGAACGTAAAGGATCAGATCACGTATTACCACCCGACCTTTTTGTATGAATCCCTTTGGAATTTGGTGGGGTTTGTGATCATCAATGCTCTTTATAAGAAAAAGAAATTTGACGGACAGATCTTTTTGATGTACCTTGCCTGGTATGGCTTTGGCCGTATGCTGATCGAGGGCTTGCGCACCGACAGCTTGATGCTGGGACCTGTGCGTATATCGCAGTTGGTGGGATTTTTGTGCTTTGCCGTATGCACGGCGCTCTTGGTCTATGGATTGATTCGTGCCAAACGCGCAGAGCAGGAAAAAGAAGAATATGATGCTGTGTATGAGCACGCAAGTGCCGTGTGCTTGGAAGCAGCAGAGAAAAATAACACAGAGAGGCCGACCGAAGAGGACGGTAAAAAGGAGTAAATTATGTCACAGATCATTGACGGAAAGGCCATTTCGGCCGCCATTCGCGCAGAGTTGGCTGCAAAAACCGAGGAATTCAAGAAAAACAACGGTTTTGCCCCTTGCCTTGCTGTGATCATTGTGGGCGAGGATCCTGCATCCAAGGTCTACGTGCGCAACAAACACAAGGCTTGTGAGGAGATCGGCTTTACCTCTCTGGGCTATGAACTGCCTGCCGAAACAACCGAGGAGGAGCTGATCGCTCTCGTGAAAAAACTGAATGCAGACGATAGCGTGCACGGAATCCTGGTGCAGCTGCCGCTCCCCAAGCACTTGGATGAGGAAAAGGTGCTGTTGACCATCGATCCCAGAAAGGATGTGGACGCATTCCACCCCTATAACGTGGGCAAAATTGTGATCGGTAATTACGATTTTTTGCCTTGCACGCCTGCAGGCGTTATGGAATTGCTGAAGCGCAGTAACATTGAGATCGCAGGCAAAGAGTGCGTTGTTGTAGGGCGTTCTAATATCGTAGGTAAGCCTCAGGCAATGCTTTTGCTGCAAGCCAACGGAACCGTAACCATTTGTCACAGCCGTACCAAGGATCTGCGCGAGGTCTGCAAGCGTGCAGATATTTTGGTGGCTGCCATCGGCAAGCCCGAGTTCTTTGATGAAAGCTATGTCAAAGAAGGAGCTGTGGTCATTGACGTGGGTATGAACCGTCGCCCCACCGACGGCAAGCTGTGCGGAGACGTGGATTATGCCAAGGTGGCACCCCACACCTCCTACATTACCCCTGTGCCCGGCGGCGTTGGCCCCATGACCATCGCTATGCTGATGCAAAACACCTTTACCGCTGCCGCTAAAATGGGAGCGAAATAAGAATCAAAGCTCCCCTGACGTTGGTCAGGGGAGCTTTGATTCGCAGGCGGAGGAGAGACGATGCGACGAGTTCATTGAAAACACCTTTTTTCTTTTTCTTTGAAAAAGAGGTTGCTGTTTTGACTCTTTTATGCTACAATAAAGAAAAAAATATCGGAGGGGTCACGATGGAGATCAAAATGGGAAAATATCGCCATTTCAAGGGAATGGAATACGAGGTGGTGGCCGTTGCAAAGCACTCGGAAACCTTAGAGCCCATGGTGGTTTATCGCGCCCTTTACGGCGACGGAGACTATTGGGTGCGGCCGGCATCTATGTGGAATGAGACTGTTGAACGCGACGGTAAGATTTTTAAAAGATTTAGTTACGTTGAGGAGGGATAAGCAATGTTAAAAACAGCACCTGCCGTATTTGCGGTAGAAAACGAATATCAGATCATGGTCAACACAACAAGGGCCGCACTGTTTTCGGTTTTGGTGGAGGACGAGGAATATTTTGACGAGTCCAACGGTATTTTGCGTTCTATTTCCAATATGCACCGCGTATGCGTTCCAATGGAGGCCTTGGACCGTGCGGGGAAGTACACAGTACGTGTGCGCCCTCTTGTAGAGCGCAAGCCCTATTACACCGAGTGCGAGGAACTGCTTGAATTCGTATTCCCGTTTTATCCCGTACCTTGCAAAAACGTGCGCGCCTATCACATTGCCGATGCACACAATCGCCGCACCATGCCTGTGGCGGCAGCCAAGACCTTTGGCGAGATCGATCTGCTGATACTCAATGGCGACGTGATCGACCACAGCGGAGATCCTTCTAAATTTGATAACGTTTACGATATTTGCGAGCGCTTGACCCACGGCAGCAAGCCTGTGGTCTTTTCTCGCGGCAATCACGATATGCGCGGCAATTATGCCGAGCGCTTTGCTGAATATACTCCTAACGCAAACGGAAACACCTATTATACCTTCCGCCTTGGGGGCCTATGGGGTATTTTGATGGATTGCGGCGAGGATAAGCTTGACTACTTTCCCGAATATGGTCATACGGTCTGCTGTAAGCAATTCCGCCGCCGTCAGACCGCCTTCTTGCATCGCGTGATCGCGAACAAGGAGAGAGAATATGCCGCTCCGGGCGTAACGCACCGTTTGGTGATCTCTCACGTACCCTTTACCGTGCGCTTTCAAGAGCCTTTTAATATTGAGGAGGAGACCTATACCGAATGGGCAAGATTGCTTCGTGAGGAGGTCAAGCCCGACGTGATGATCTGCGGGCACGTGCATCAGATCGGCGTTTGGGAAAAAGGCGGTGAAAGGGATAGCTTTGGCCAGCCCTGTGACGTTGTTGTGGCCTCTCGCCCCGAAAAGGAGCGTTGGATGGGCGGTGGATTTGTGTTTGGCGATAGCGTTGAGGTGACCTTTACCGACAGCAACGGTGCAATTTTGGAACAGAAGAAGCTGTAAGTATTGTTTGACATATCCTCCAATGTGGCAAAGTCAGTGATTTTGCATACGATTTTTGAAAAAAATTGTAAAAATAGTATAGAACACAGTAAAAAATCACAAAAAAGGCATTGACAAATTGGGCATGTTGCGATATACTATAAACAGACTTTTAAAAGGAGGCGATCGTTTGCCACGTTTCTTTGTGACAAGTAGCCAAATCTATGGCGATACCGTCACCATCACCGGCGACGACGCCCGTCATCTTTCCTTTGCCTTGCGCTCTGCACCCGGCGAGCGGATCACCGTATGTGATATGAGCCGCACAGAGTACGAGTGTGAATTGACAGAATTTTTGCCCGACACCGTTCGGGCAAAAATTCTGTCAGTCAAGCAAGCTGATACCGAGTCACCTGTGCAGATCACGCTGTATCAAGCGCTCCCTAAGGGAGACAAGCTGGATACTGTTATCCAAAAGGCGGTGGAATGCGGTGTTTACCGCATCGTGCCCTTTGAAAGTGAACGATGCGTGGTCCGTATGAAGCCCGAGGCCGAGGCCCGTAAGACCGAGCGCCGCAACAAGATTGCGCACGAGGCTGCCAAGCAATGCGGAAGAGGGATCCTGCCCGAGGTGTTGTCAACGGTATCCTTTGATGATATGGTAACAATGGCAAAGCGTGCCACTGCGGTGTTGTTTTGTTTTGAGGGGGATGGCACTCTGCCGATCGGCAGGGTCTTGAGATCCTTGTCGGATCAAGGCGCTACAGAACTTGCGCTGGTGATCGGCAGCGAGGGCGGATTTTCTCAAAAAGAGGCGCAAAAGGCTGCCGAGGCGGGATTTTTTATGACCGGACTTGGCACACGCATTCTGCGAACCGAAACTGCGCCGCTGTTTGCTTTGGCTTGCTTGTCGTATCATTTTGAATTGTCTGATGATAAATGATACAAAGCACGTTTTAAAAAATTGTGAAAAAAGGCAAATCCCTATTGCAAAATGTTTAAAAATCGTGTAAAATATATGTGATTCTATACAATTTAACATAAAAGAAAAGATGAGAGGAAAACGGTATGTCTAACAGATTGTTTCAAGGCGTGATCCATCAAATGAAGGATGCCATCGACCGCGTGATCGGTGTTATCGACGAAAACGGCGTTGTGATCTCCTGCTCCGAGCTTGTAAAGATCGGTGAGATCAGACAGGGTATTCGCGATGAGCTGGCCTATGCAGCAGAGGGTATCGTCAATGGCGGTTACACCTACCGTCCTGTGTTGGGCGGTGCAAAGACCGAGTATATCGTCTTTGTCGAGGGTGAGGACAAGATGGCCGAGAAAATGTGCAAGCTGCTTGCCATTTCGCTTGGTAACATCAAAAACCTCTACGACGAAAAGTACGATAAAGGCTCCTTTATCAAGAATATTATTCTTGATAATATTCTTCCCAGCGATATTTACATCAAGAGCAAGGAGCTTCACTTTAATACCGAAGAGATCCGTATCGTCTTTTTGATCAAGTTCTTTGGCAAGACCGATATGATGCCCTTTGAGATGCTGCAGAACATGTTCCCCGATAAATCCAAGGATTATGTGATCAGCGTTGGCGAGCACGATATCGTTCTGGTCAAGGATATCAAGCCCGGCACCGACAGCAAGGAGATCGAAAAGATGGCAACCAATATTGCCGACACCCTTTGCACCGAGTTTTATACCAAGGTTGCGATCGGTATCTCTACTGCTGTGGATAACATCAAGGATCTTGCCAGAGCCTATAAAGAGGCGCAGGTCGCCCTTGAGGTCGGCAAGGTGTTTGAGACCGAAAAGAATATTATCAGCTACGAGAATCTTGGTATTGGCCGTCTGATCTATCAGCTGCCCACCACTCTTTGTGAGATGTTTTTGCAGGAGGTGTTCAAAAAGGGAAGCCTTGAAAGCCTTGACCGCGAGACGCTGATGACGATCCAGTGCTTCTTTGAGAACAATCTGAACGTATCCGAGACCTCTCGTAAGTTGTTTGTACATCGCAATACGCTGGTGTATCGCTTGGAGAAGATCCGCAAGCTGACCGGCCTTGACCTGCGCGAGTTTGAGCATGCCATTACCTTTAAGGTTGCGCTGATGGTCAAGAAGTATCTCAATTCCAAGCCCTTGAAATTTTAATTTTTTCAAAGGATCTGCATTGCAGGTCCTTTGACGACTGTATGAGCAGTCCCTTTCAGCATTTTAGAAAGGTTTGCTATGAAACTTGTTTTTTTCTTACAGGCGGAAAATGTCTCCAAAAAGCAAAGAGAGATCAAGGCCGCCGTTAATCGTGCCGTTTCGGGCACAAAATGTGAGATCGACGATCTTACGCAACGCTTATACGTGATTGTTCCGGACGATGCAAATCTGTTGGATATTTCCGACAACATCTGCCGTGAGCTTTCTATGATCGGCATTCCTGCCCGGCCGATGGCCGGCGGTGGGGATACCGTCCCCCCCATTCGTATGAAGATCAAGCAAAAAAAGCAGGTTCCGCTGTGGACCTTTGTCATCTCAATGGTGGCGCTTGCGTTGGTCGTATTTGTAACAGCGTTTGCCTTGGGCGGCGGTTTTTCCGGCGTTTGGAGCGAGGAAACGCTTGGGACAGGCGAGCAGGAGGGAGAGCCTTATGCCGATAAAATCGGTTTGGTAGACAGCATATTTGAAGTATTTTCGCTATATGATACGGACGGAAAGCTGCTGTTGGATACGATGCTGAAGGCCTATGCTGCGGCATCGGGGGATCGGTATGCTTATTATTACACGGCCGAGGAGTATGCAGCGCTGATGTCGGATAATGCCGGAAACGCCGTTGGTATTGGCATTTTGGTGACCAAAGCGGTTGAAAGCGATAATATTTTGATCGTGCGTGTGATCCCGGACTCTCCGGCAGCCAAGGCCGGCTTGATGGCCGGTGACGTGATCACCCACATTGGCAGTGGCGAAAGCCGTGTAACGGTATCCGAGATCGGATATGAAAGAGCCAACGGCCTTTTGGTCGGTGCAGTGGACAGTGTTGCGGATTTTACTGTTTTGCGCGGGGAAGCCGTACTGGATTTTTCGGTAACGCGCTCAGCGATCAAAAGTGTTTCCGTGGAGTATAGGATCAGCGAGACCGATCCTACTGTCGGTATCATCAAAATTTACGAATTTAACATCAGTACACCGGTCGAATTCAAGGATGCTATGAGCGCAATGAAGTCAGCCGGCTGCACCAAACTTGTGTTTGACGTGCGTAGCAATCCCGGCGGTGACCTGAATTCGATCAGCGCCGTTCTGTCCTACTTCCTTGAGGAGGGGCAAACGGTTTTGACCACCACCTATAAGGACGGAAGCGAAACCGTTTATCGGGTAGAACCGGTCACCTTTGAGGGAGAAAGTGCTGATTATGCTCCCTGTAACGTAGCACGCGAGGAGATCGGTATGTACCGCGAATTTGCGGGCTCTATGGTGATCCTGACCAATGGTCAGACTGCCAGCGCTGCCGAGCTGTTTACCTCCGCACTAAAGGACTATGGACTTGCGCGCGTGGTGGGAGAGACCACCTTTGGCAAGGGCATCATCCAAAACGTGATCCCCTTAGAAAATTGGGGGTATGAAGGAGCCATTAAGCTGACGATCGGCTATTATAATCCCCCTATCAGTGAAAATTATGACGGCATCGGCATCAAGCCCGACGTTGAGGTTTCCCTTGGCACGGGAGATGACCGTGTGATCCTTGAGCTTTTGAAAGAAAGCGAAGACGCCCAACTTCAGGCGGCAATTTCAGATCTGAATAACAAATAATTATAGACAGAGGAGTACCAATCATGGCAATCGAAAAAAAGAAAACAATGACACAAGAAGGCTATGACGAGTTAGTCAAGGAGCTTCGTTGGCGCGAGGGCGAGGAGCGCGAGCGCATTAAAAATGATATCGTGACCGCACGCGGCTTTGGCGACTTGTCCGAGAACGCCGAGTATGATGCTGCCCGTAATGCACAGGCAGAGAACGAGGCTCGCATTCTGCAGCTGAAGTTTGATATCGAGCACGCCGAGATCCACGACTCCTCCAAGACCGTACAGGGCGTTGTTGACATCGGCTCTACCGTTAAGGCTTATGACGAGGAATTCAAGGAGGAGGTCACCTTCCGTATCGTCGGTTCTAACGAAGCAAACGTGGCAGAGGGTAAGATCTCCGATCTTTCTCCCGTTGGCAGAGCGCTGATCGGTCACCGTGCCGGTGATGTCGTCAGTGGTGCTGTCGAGGCCTCCGGCTATGCCTTTACCTATCGCGTTCTTGACGTGACCCGCGACTAAAAGGAGTTTCAAAATGGCAGAAGAAATCAAGAATCCGGCAGCGGAAGCGCCGGAAGTTAATATGGGCGATATCCTGCGTGTGCGCCGCGAAAAGCTGGCCGCACTGCGCGAGGCGGGGGCTGACCCCTTCCAGATCACCAAGTATCCTCAGGATGCCTATTCCACCGAGATCAAGGAGCGTTTTGCTGATCTCGAGGCCGAGGCCGAGACCGACGTGGAGGTCTGCCTTGCCGGCCGTTTGATGACCAAGCGCGTGATGGGTAAGGCCAGCTTTGCGCATTTGCGTGACGATAAGGGCGATATTCAGATCTACGTGCGCCGTGACGTGATCGGCGAAGAGCCTTATGCCGGCTTTAAAAAGATGGATATCGGTGATATCGTAGGTGTAAAGGGCATCGTGTTCCGCACTAAGATGGGCGAGATCAGTGTGCGTTGCACCGAGATCGTGCTGTTGGCTAAGAGCCTGCTGCCTCTGCCCGAAAAGTTCCATGGTCTGAAGGATCAGGAGACTCGCTATCGTCAGCGCTACGTTGATCTGATCATGAATCCCGAGGTCAAGGATACATTTGTCAAGCGCAGCCTGATCTTGCGTGAACTCCGTGCATTTCTGGATTCCAAGGGCTTTTTGGAGGTAGACACCCCCATTCTGACCCCCTTTGAGATCGGCGCCAGCGCCCGTCCTTTTATGACGCATCACAACACGTTGGATATGGATATGGTGCTGCGTATCGAGACCGAGCTGTACCTCAAACGCTTGATCGTCGGCGGTATGGACCGTGTTTACGAGGTTGGTCGTATCTTCCGTAATGAGGGTATGGATCCCAAGCACAACCCTGAGTTTACGTCTATCGAGCTGTATCAGGCTTATACTGATTATCACGCTTTGATGGACCTGGTTGAGGAGATGATGCGTACCGTAGCCGAAAAGGTTTGCGGAGGCCTTGTTATTCCTTACTGCGGCCACCAGATCGATCTTGGCCACTGGGAGCGTATGACGATGCTGGAGGCTGTCAAAAAATACAGCGGTGTAGACTTTAACGAGATCCACAGCGACGAAGAGGCCATTGCTATCGCCAAGGAAAAGCACGTAGAGCTGCCTGAGGTGCCCACCAAGGGTGCGATCCTGGCCGAGTTCTTTGATGCCTTTGTAGAGGAGAATTTGATTCAGCCTACGTTTATTTATGACTATCCCGTGGAAATCAGCCCCCTTGCCAAGCGCAAGCCCGAGGACCCCGCTTATACCGAGCGTTTTGAGTATTTCATCAACGCAACCGAGTTTGGTAATGCCTTCTCCGAGCTCAACGATCCCATCGACCAGAAGGAGCGCTTTGAGCGCCAGGTCGCAGAGCGCAAGGCGCTTGACCCTGCCTGCAAGGCCCAGGTCGATTACGACTACGTGACCGCGTTGGAGTACGGTCTGCCCCCCACAGGCGGCCTTGGCTTTGGCGTAGACCGTTTGGTGATGCTGCTTACCGACAGCCCTTCTATTCGTGACGTATTGCTTTTCCCGACGATGCGTCCCACCGAATAAAGTGCTTTTATCACCGCCGTTTGTTAAACGGCGGTGATTTTTTGCTTGCAAAATACCCGAAAACGTGCTATAATAAATGCAAACCAAAAGGAAGGATAAAAAGTCATGGAGTCCGAAAACAAAAGAGAGGAAAAACTGGAGGGAAGAACGATCCGTTTTGGTGACGGAACCGTGATCAAACGCGAGCGTCCCCACGGAAAGGTGTACCAATGGTTTGATAATTTTTGGTATCACCATAAGTGGAAGACCATCATTATTTCGTTTTTTTTGATCGTATTTATCATTTGTACGGTACAGATGTGCAACCGTGCACCGGAAGCAGATATCAACGTTCTGATCGCAACCCCGACAAACTTTGTCAACGAACCGGAGGGAACTGCGGCACTGGAGGCCCTTCTTTCAAGCTATTTGCCCTTGGATTATAACGAAAACGGTCGAAAGGATGTTTCGATCCGTCATTATATGATTCTGTCCGAGGAACAGATCAAGGCGATCGAAAGCATAAAAGACGAGGCCAATAATACCGCCCTTTATGTCAATCACGCAACCGCCTCTGACAATTACAAAAACTTTTATTCTTATCTGCAAACAGGAGAGGCGGCTATTTTGATCTTGGACAGATGGGCCTTTGAACGGGTGAAGGCAGATGGGCTTTTGGTCAACCTTTCAACGCAAATGGAAGGCCTGTCTCAGGGTGCATTATATGAGCCGGACGGAGGCTGCTACGGTATTTCCTTAAAGGAAACTGAGCTGTATCGAGAGCAGATCGCCTTTCACGTTTTAGAAGAGGAATTTGTGAACGAGGAGCCGGTTATTTGTATGCTTTCTAAGCTTGTTACGACCGATGATGCCCGGTATGACGTTGCCATGGAGGCATTTCAAAGCTTGTTGAAATAAGAAAAAAGCGCTGCGGTAGCGGCGCTTTTTTTGACGCAAAAAACAAGAATTTTAAACGCAAAAAGAATAATATTTGTTTGCTTTTTGGATATGAAATGGCTTTAAAATTCGCCTGAAAACGGGGGTGATCTGTCATCAAAAGCAAAGAAAAAAATTGCAAAAACAAAGGCTTTTTAAGTGCGTTTTGAAGCGAAAACGACTTTTAAAATGCAACAATTTGTAAAGTTTCATGGCATTCTTTGTGTTATATATTGACTTTTATATTCGCGTGCGTTATAATATATTATTATTTAAGAGATATAGGAGCAACTATGAGAGAAAAGGTCAAAAGAGTTGTTTTTGAAAACCCATCGTCAGAGCAGGCGATCGTATATATGCAAAAGCACAATGCGGCACTGGCTGTTGCAGTCGGCCATACTCCCAGGTGCTATGTGTTGACCTTTGGCTGTCAGCAAAACGTGGCAGACAGCGAAAAACTAGCGGGTATTGCTGTTGCAATGGGGTATGAGATCACAGAGCGCCCTGACGAGGCAGATCTGATATTGGTCAATACCTGTGCCATTCGCGAGCATGCGGAAAAGCGCGCGCTCTCTATCGTGGGACAGTTTAAGCATCTCAAAGAAAAAAAACGCGAGCTGATCATTGGCGTATGCGGTTGCATGGTGGTGCAAAAGCACCGTTGCGATCAATTGAAAAAAAGCTATCCTTACGTAGATTTTGTGTTGGCCCCCTCGGCGTTGCACCGTCTGCCCGAGCAGATCGTATTGAGGTTGAAGGGAAAGCGACGCCTGTTTGAATGCGAGGATGAGTTTGCTATTGCAGAGCAGGTACCGATGGTGCGAGACGGCCATTATCGCGCTTACGTCAGCATCATGTACGGCTGCAACAATTTCTGCTCTTACTGTATCGTTCCCTATGTGCGCGGCCGCGAGCGTAGCCGCAATCCCGAGGATGTAATCGGCGAGGTACGCGATCTTGTAAAAAGGGGCTATAAGGATATCACGTTGTTGGGGCAAAACGTCAATTCTTACGGAAAGGGAGAGGAGCACGGCGTGGATTTTGCTGAGCTGCTTGCCCGTTTGGATGCCATCGAGGGCGACTTTGTGCTGCGTTTTATGACCAGCCATCCCAAGGATGCGACCCGCCGTCTGATAGATGTGATGGCCGAGGGAAAGCATATCGCGCATCATTTTCACTTGCCCTTGCAGTCCGGTAACGACCGTGTTTTGATGGCAATGAATCGACATTATGACCGCGAGACCTATTTGTCGATCCTTGAATATATGCGTAAAAAGATCCCCGATATTGCGGTGACCACCGATATTATCGTGGCTTTCCCGGGCGAGGACGACAACGCGTTTGAGGATACGCTGTCTATGCTGCGTATTGGAAAATTTGATATGATCTACTCGTTCATCTATTCGCCGCGAAAGGGAACGCCCGCTGCCGAAATGGAGAATAAGGTGCCCAAGGAGGTTGCCGCCGCCCGTATGGAGCGTTTGCTGTCTGTGCAGGAGGGGGTTGCCGAGCGGATCAGCCAAAAGCTGGTTGGCATGGATTATCGCGTGCTTTGTGACGGCCCCAGCAAAACGGACGAGGGGATGCTTTCCGGTAGAAACGGACAGAATAAGATCATTTTTTGGCCTGATGACGGCACAAAAGCAGGGGAATGGGCGGATATCCACATTGATCGTGCGACACCCTATGCGCTGTACGGCAAAAGGATCGGACTTGAAGAAGAAAAGAAATTTATAATCAAGAAAAGTGAGGAAGATTGACATGGGAATTTTTGAACTTGCCGCAGAGCTTGGAAAGGCGCTGAAGGAAGATAAGAGGCTGATCGCGCTTGAGGATGCCCGTAAGGCATACGAGGCAGACGAGACCGTTGCGCAGCTGATGAAGGAATATGAGGTGCAGCAGCAGGCGATCCAGCAGGAGGCCGCCAAGGAAGAGCGTGATATGGAGCTGCTGAAGGTCATTCAGGAGCGTATCGACGAAATTTACGATCAGATCGTGGCAACTGAATCCTACAAGGCACTTGAGGCCGCTCAAAACGACGTAAACGGCTTGATGGAGCTGGTCAATTCCACCATCACCTTTAATATCACCGGAGAGCAGCCCTCCTCTTGCACGCACGATTGCTCTACCTGCGGCGGTTGCCACTAAAATTCGTTTGACACTCAGACAAGGAGGTGCCATTTTATGACACCAATGATGCAGCAGTACTTTGAGATCAAAAATCAATACAAGGACTATGTGCTATTTTACCGTCTCGGTGATTTTTACGAGATGTTCTTTGATGACGCTATCGTCGCGTCGCGTGAGCTTGAGCTTACATTGACGGGCAGAGATTGCGGTGAGGCGGAGCGTGCGCCAATGTGCGGTGTGCCTTTTCACAGCTCGGAGGGGTATATAGGCACGCTTGTCGAAAAGGGCTATAAGGTCGCCATATGCGAGCAGACCGAGGATCCCGCAGCGGCAAAGGGTCTTGTTCGCAGAGAGGTAATTCGAGTAGTTACCCCCGGAACGCTTATCGAGAGCAACTTGCTTGAGGAAAAGAAGAATAATTATCTTTGCTCGCTCTTTTTCGGTGAGCTTGAGTGCGGAATAGCGTTTGCCGACGTTTCTACCGCGCAAGTTTACGCTACGTTTTTCTGTGGAGACGAGACGTTGAACAAGCTTAGAAACGAGCTTGGAACTTACGCTCCCGCAGAGGTGCTTTCAAACGTAAGCACAGATAAGCTCGGAGACGTTGCGGGGTTTGTTTGCTCGGGAC
>JAZQWJ010000028.1:0-30449 GCA_045632285.1 Eubacteriales bacterium
CCAAGTGCCCGCCCCAGCCAAAAATGCCCCCCTCGGCGCGTGTGCGCGGAGGAGGGATCGCAGCGGTTTTGCTCCGCTACGTGTGTTGTTTTTTAGGCTGCAGGCTGCTCGGGAGCGGGCTCAACGGGAGCGGGCTCAACGGGAGCGGGCTGCTCGGGAACCTCGGGGGTGGGGACTACAAGAACGTCCTCGCCTGCCAGATAGCCGTCACCGCTGTTGAGGATGTTACCGGTTACGGTGACGTTGTCACCGATGGCCAGATAACCGTTTCCGCTGCGCTGGCTGATGGCCCAAGCGGTGTCGGTGCCGCCCACGATCACGGCATTACCCGAAACGGTGATGTAGCCATTGGCAGCACGGATGGCCTCTGCCTTGCCGGTGCCGGTGACGGTACCGCCGTTGACCCAAAGGTCAGCGTTGTTGCTGCCCATATAGATGGCTGCGGAGTGACCCTCAACGCCGTTGCGTACGGAAACGTCAACGTTGTGGAGCTGAACAACGGCTGCGTCGTTGAGTACGATGCCGATGCTCTCTGCCTCAAAGGAACCGCCGTTCCAGATGAGCTTGGCGCCGTTGTAGGTCTGCAAGCCCCAAACGGTATCGGAGGCGCCGTTGAATGCCACGGCGTGTGCGATGATGTTAAAGTCCTTCAGCGTGAGATCGGTTGCGATCAGCTTCATAGCCTCGCCAAGGTCGGAGCGGACGTCGATCATAAAGTCGCCGCCGTCAACCGTGATCTTGTTGGGGTTGTTGATGCCAAGCGGGCCATAGATGGTCAGATCGTCAAGCAGCTTGACGGTAGCGCCTGCGGGTGCGGTGTTGATGGCCCAGCTGAAGCTGGAGTAGGTGCCGATCAATGCGCCCTCGGCGTCGTAGACCTCTGCCACGGGCGTGCCCACGAGATAGGGCATCTCAAGCTTTTCGTCCTCATCGCCAAGCACCAGCTCGTTAAGGGCGGTGGTGGCAACCATCTGGCCGATCAGCAGCATATCGTCACAGCTCCAGTGGCCTGTATCGCTGCGGGTGTTTGCGGTAGCGAGAGGAGACTGGTGGATGACGTAGAGGTTTTCAATGGTCTCAGCCATCTCGTTCTGCAGCTGGATGAAGGGTGCATTGAGGTGCATATCGCCCGGGTTGTAGGAGTAGGAGATCTCGCCAACCAGAACGGGCAGGGAGAGATCGGCCTCGTTGCCGGTCAGGCCGTAAACGTCGGCGCGCAGGTCATCGACCCAAGCCTCGAACATAGCGGCGTAGTTCTTATTGTTGCGGTCGGATTCGCCCTGCATCCAATAAGCGGCCACGATGTTGACGTCATAGCCCATTGCGCGATAATCGCTGATGCTGCTTTGGATCTGTGCCACAAATGCGCGGTACAGACCGCCGGACTTCTGCTCGTCCTTCTTGCCGTGCTCAGCAAGCCAGGAGGGAGGACACCAGCTGCCCTCGGGGAAGTTCTGACCGCCAACGCTATCAGCCAGAGCGGTACCGCCGTAGCCGTATTTCACGATGGCTGCGGTGCGTCCAGTCTCTTCATTATAATACTGAGAGAGTGCCTTGGCCATACCAAGCTCGGCGCCCATACCGCTGGTGGGATTGCCGCCGAAGCCTGCCTTTGCAAGCTCGATCTCGGCAAAGTTCTTGCTGACGTAAGCAGTGCCGCCTGCGGCAGTGCCGGAGTAGTAGATGTTGGGATAGCCCGCGGTAAAGGCGGGGTCACTATCGCGGAAGGCCTCGCTGAAGCGGGTGGAGCCTGCGGCGTTGGACTGACCTGCGATCAGGTACAGATCGATCACGGGAGCCTCGCCCTTGGGCGCCAGATTCTTCAGCACCTTCAGCTGAGCGGGTGTGTAGTTGCGATCGCTTTGCAGGGCAAGGCGTGCGACCTGCTCGATCGAGCGTGCGTTCTTGGTCTCGCGGTAGGTTGCATAGTTGATGACCTCGTGGCCGTCAACGGTGTAAACTACGTAGCAAACTGCGGCAAATTCGCGGCCAATATTTGCTTCCTTAATGTTGGTAATGGCAGAGCAGATCTCATAGCCGCCGTCAGCAGTCAGCGTCAGGCCGTCCTTGGCCTCAAGGTCAAGGTAGTTCAGACCCAGGCGGTCAAGCTCTGCCTTGGTAAAGCGATCGGCCTGCTGTACGTAGTCAACGGGTGCGATCAGGGTGCCAAAGCGGATGCTGCCCTCGTCGGCAATGCTCTTGAGGAAGTTGAGGGAGGCTGCGGTGATAAAGCCCTTGAAGCGCAGGCCGTTAGAACCCTCGGTCAGGCGAACTGCGGCACCTGCGGTCATTTGGATGCTGTCGCTATCCACAATCGAGCCAATGGGCATGCCGCGGGTGGGCGTGCCGCCGTTGGTCTTGTTATCGTTTACGATCAGCGTGCCGCCGCCGTAAGCATTGTAGCCGCCGTAGATGGTGAGGTGAGAAATGTCATTTATGCAGTAGAAGATGGGTGCGGTGCCGTCGGTGCGGTAGTTGCCGCCGTAGATGTTGACGGTACCCACGGTTCCGGTGGTGCCGGAACGGACGGGCATACCGCCGGTGCTGACCGATGCGTTGTAGTAGAACTCGCCGCCGTAGATGTTCAGCGTGCCGTTGTCGCAAGCACGTGCTGCGCAGAGCGCGCCACCCTCAAAGTAGCCGCCGTAAACGGTGGCAGTGGCGTTGTGGGCCACGTGCAGCGCTGCGTGTGCGTTGTCGGCGATAAAGCTACCGCCGGTGATGGTCAGGGTATTGTTCTTACCCGTGAACACGATGGGATAGTTGGTGCCGAGCGTATGGAACGTACCGCCGGAAATGGTCATGTTGAAGGTGGTGGTGTCCTTGTTTACAAGCTCGATACAGTCGTTGGAGGGGCAGGTAAAGCTGCCGCCGCTGATGTTGACGGTATACGTGCCGTTGCTGTTGAAGTAGAGGTTGTTGGAGGTGGAGTAGATGCTGCCACCGCTGATGTTGATGTTGCCGGTGAAGGTGCCGCCGAAGGCCATACCGTCGGAGGTGGTGTTCAGGCTACCGCCGGACATGGTCAGCTTGAACTGGCCACCGTTGCCGGGGAAGTTGACGGCCTGCTGTACTGCGGTCAGCGTACCGCCAAGGATCTTGATCTCGTTGACCACGCCCTCGGCGTAGGAGCCGCCGTAGTAAACGGTGGTGTACTTGGTGCTGGTGAGGGAGGCGGTATCCTTGATGGTAAAGTCAACCTTGCCGGCGCTGTTGTTGACAAAGCCGTGGTCATTGACCGTGATGGCGGAGTTGCCCTCAAGGGTCACGGAGCCGGTGGCAGTGCCTTGGAAGCGGAAGGCCCAGCCGTTGGTGATGTTGAGATTGGCATTGCCGCCAACGGTGATATTGGCAGCAGCCTTTTTGACCACGTAGAAGTGGCCGCCGTTGTGAGAGCCGCCCGTGATGCGGATCGTGCTCATTTCGGCATTGGTAGCGGTCTGGTTCTCGTAGTAGACAAAGCTGTTGGGTGCGGTCACGGTGCCGCCGGTCATGGTAAAGTCAACCTTTTTATTACCAAAGTTGACGATGTTGTGGTCCTTTACGTTGATCGTGCCGCCGTTGTAGGCAACGGTACCGGTTGCGGTCTGATCGGCGTCGCCGTTCTTACCGTAATAGAGGAACCAGCTGCCGGAGCTGAGTGTACCGCCGTTGACCGTAAGGTTCAGGGTAGAGGCGGTGTAGGCGTGGCCGAAGTACTTGGCGGCGGAAAGCGTACCGCTGTTAACGGTCACGTCCATCTTGCCGCCGCTGATGGCGTGGAACAGTGCGTCGCCGCCGGTGGCGTTAACAGTAGCGTCGGAAACGGTGATCTTGCAGTCTGCGGCGTTGGCGTAGAAGGCAGAGCCGCCAAGGGTGAGAACGGTGTCAGCACCGCTGACGGTCACGTTCTTTTTGCCGTCCTTCATCAAGAAGGTCTTGCCAATCGACCATACGCCCGACAGGGAGATGTCGGCCTCGCCGGTGGCCTTGTGCTGAATGACGTCGTAGGTCGCGGTCAGATTAAAGGTCGGCGTGCCGGAGATGTTCAGGTCAATGCTGCCGGTGCCTTCAAGCACGATGGCAGAGCCGCTGATCTTAACGGAGTCGGTAATGGTAACAGAGCCGCTGGTGTTGCCGCAGAAGTAGATCGCATTGCTGTTGGAGGTCAGGGTCGCGTTGTCCTTGATGGTTGCAGAACCCTTGGCATCACTTGCATAGTAAATCAGATAGCCGGGGCCCTCGATCTTTGCATTGTCCTCAACGGTCATTACAACGTTTGCGCCCAGACCGTCAGCACACAGGGCGGTGTCGACGGGCATCATCACCACGTTGTCCTTCAGGGTGATGGTGCTGTGGCGTTCTACCGAGTCATCGTTGTTGATGTAGATGAATGCCCAGTTGTTGTTGGTTGCGGTGATGCTACCGCCAAACACGATGTTGGTGGAGCAGTTTACGTGATAGAGGAGCTTTTCCACAACGGAGATGGAGCCCTTACCGGTTACGGTCAGGTTACCCACTACGTTGTCACGCATATTGGAAAGGCGGTTGGCACTCTTGACCACGAAGCCGGTGTCGTTTGCACCGCTTGCGCCTTCGATCTCTACGTTAGCAGTACCTGCGCCTACGTAGACTACGTCCATGGCACTGCCCGTGGTGATGTCTATGTTGCCGAAAATGTCCAGCTCAACGTTTTTGGGAGTGTTGTTGTAGAAGAAGACGTTCTCTTTGCAACCGGTGACCACCATCTTGGTTGCGTTGATGGTGAACTTGTTGGCTGCAATGTTGGTGGAGTAAAGCACAGAGCTGGTCAGGGTCAGCTTGATGTCGTTACCGCTGATGTTGACAACGGTATCGGTATTGTCGCGGAAGTTGAGCAAGCGCCAGCTGGAGTAATAGAACTTATCGGTGGTGTTGCCCTCGCGGGGTGCAATGTCAACGGTGGACTTGCCGGCAACGTTTTCAAGGTAAACGGCAGAGCCGCTTGCGGTGACGTTGAAGTTACCGATCAGGTCAACGTCGGCAGAGGAGGCGCCGACGACGCGGACAATGTCGGTGGTCTGCGGTATGCTGATGTTGCCCTCAAGCTTAACGGTGGCCTTGCCGGTGCAGGCGCTGACCATAACGACGCGTTTTTCCACAGAGGTGGTCAGCGAGCCGATCACGTTCAGGGTGAAATCGGTCGCATATTCGACAAAGACCAGGTCGGTGAAGGCGGCACAGGTTGCGTTGACAGCGCCCTTCAGCGTGAGAGAAACGTTGTTGATGCCGGTGTTTGCGTTCTTGTCAAACATATACAGCGCGTCGCCGTTGCAATCGCTGGTGTGATTGATAACGGGTGCCTCGATGGAGATGGCAAGTGCGGCGGTGTCTACGGTGTAGGCCACACGCTCGGTGGTGGTGGTGGTGACCTCGTTGGTCTTGATGTTACAGGTGAACTTAACGTTCTTGCGGATGTTGAACAGACGGTCGCCGTCAAACACAAGCTTGTCGGTGGTGTTATTCTTGCGGGCGTTGACGGTGAGCTCAACGGGGGTGGTACCGGTGTTCTCTACGTAGAAGCAGGAGGCATAACCGCCTGCGGTATTTTTGCCCGCATTAATGATAAAGTTACCGGTCAGGCTTACGGTGTGCTTGTGGGTAGCGGAGGCGGATTGACCAAAGACCGTGAAAATATGCAGGCCGTTGGTGGTCAGTTCAAAGTTGCCCTCCATCACAAAGCTGAGGTCCTTTGTATCAAACTTGAACATATTTTCATTGCCGTTGGTAAAGGTGATGTTGTCGCCAAGGATCTTGCCGTCAACCTTTTGGGTGGTGGCGTGTGCGCCCACAACGCCGGCATCCACGTTGATGTCTACCTTACCGGTGATCTCAAAGGTGATGGAGTTGTTGTTACGCACGTCAAACAGGCGGCAGACGTCGATGTCGATGCCCTCGTCGCCCTCGGCGGTGCTGCCCTGGATGTAAATGGTAGCACTTGCGGGGCTGGTCTTGTCAAGGTCGGTGTTGGCACCGATACGGAAGGCGTGGCCCCATTTGCTGTCGGGGGAGAAGATGGTGGCGTTGTCCTTTAAGTAGACGGTGGCGTTGGCATTGTTGACGATGAAAACGCTTTCCCTATCGGCAGCGGTTGCGGCGGAGATGATAGAAGCGCTGTCCTTTACGGTAACGGTGGTGTTACAGCCGTTGATCTCGATGCCGTGGCCGGCTGCGTGGTTCAGCACACCGCTGCCCGAAATCGTGATGGAGCCGGTGGCGCCGTTGCTGTAAAGCAGGCCGCCCTGCAGCACGCTCTTGCCAAGACCGCTGAGGTTGGCGGTGCCGGTGATCACGGTGGAGACCGAGCCGCCCTTGACGTGGATCTGGGGAGCGGTAAAGGTGCCGTCAATGGTCAGGGTGCCGGTGCAGTTCTCCAGCACGATGGGCGTGCCGTAGGAGAACTCGGGGCTGTCTTCCCAGTTGAGCCAGTTGATGTTGGCAACGTCCATATTGTGCAGGGTCAGACCCAGCACAATGTTCTCAGCGTTGGTGCCCCAGCAGCCGAAGTAGTCGGGATTTTTCTCGTGATCGGTGCCGATGGAGGCATTGATCAAAGATACCTTGCCGTCAAAATTGATGTTGGCCTTTTTGCCGCTGGCATAGCTGTTAAACAGGAAGAAGCAGTCGGTATCCGCGCTGGTTCCAAGGGTGGTAAAGGTGATGTCGCTTGCCTTAAAGGTCAGGTCGATATCGGTGCAGCCCACGGAATAAGCGATGCGCTCGGTGGTGGTCACGTCGATCTCGTTGGAGATGATGCTTAGATCAACCACGGTATTTTCACGGAAGTTGATCAAGCGCCAAGTCGAGGTCACAAACTTGTCGGTGGTGTTGCCCGTGCGGGGCGTAACGTCAATATCGACGCGGCCGATGTTGCTCGCTACGTAAAAGATGGAGTCGCTGCAGGAAAGGTCAAAGTTACCCGTCAGATCAATGTCCACGGGGATCTCGGAGGAGTTTGACCGCAGATCAAAGACGCGACCACAGTTGGTGATGGTAAAGCTACCCGTCAGAGAGATCGTGTTGCGCAGTTGGGTCTGTTCTTCATCCGTATAGATCAAGGCAGGATCCCGTACCTCGTAGTAGATAAAGCTCTTGGTCTTGCAATCAACGGTAAAGTTGCCGTCCATGGTGATGGAGGCAGCCTTGGCTCTGATCTGGAACACGATGTCGTCGCCAACGGTCATGGAGATATCGTTGCCCGTCATCGTAATGTCGACGGTGTTGGTGCAGTCGTTTGCCTTTACAATGCCGCCATAGGCGTTCATATCAACCTTGCCGGACACGATAAGGGTGGCGTCGTTTCTTGTACGAATGTCCAAAATGCGATGGCCGTCCAGATCAACGCCCTTGTCGCCTGCCTTGGTGCTGCCCTGTACGTAGATGGTGGCGTTGGCGGTGGCATCAGCAGCAGCGTCGGTGCCTACGCGGAAGATGTGACCCCACTTGTTGGTGGGAGTCTCGATCTTTACGTTGTCCTTTACATAGATCGTGGGGTTGGCGCCCGTGATGATGTTAAAGGTCTCCTTGTCGTTGCTGGTGGAATTGGAGATGACCTGCACGTTATCCTGCAGGGTCACGTTGATGGTACAGCCGTTGGAGATATCAAAGGCGTGACAGTTGGTGTGGGTGATCTTTACGTTGTCCTTGACCACAAAATCGCTCTTGGCGTTGGCGTTGTTCAGCAGGATCGGGGCGGTCAGATTGACTTCCGTGTTGCCGCTGAAGGTCAGCTTGGTGTTGACCAACATGTAGATACCGCCGCCGGTGATCTTTTTGCAGGAAACGTTGACGATATGGGGGGTGGAGGGATTTACGCTGCCGAAATACAGGAACTGGTTGCCCGAGCCTGAGGTGATCTCGGCGTCACCCGTGATGTTGATGGTGCCCTTGATGCCGTTGTTGTAAACGATACCAAAGGAGGAGCTGATCAGTTTGGCGTTTCCGGAAATCGAGGTGTTACCGGAGGCCGAATCCTCATAGGTGATCGTCCAGCCGTTGGTGGTGATGGTACCGCCGGTGATGGTTACATCGCCCTTGGCATTATCCTGGTGATCAAGACCCTTGCCGCCATCCACAAACTCGATCTCGGCAGTGCCGCCGATCTCAATGTTGGTGTGGGTGCTGCCAAACAGGTGGAAGTAGCCGCCGATCACCTTGCCGCCGGTAATGCGAATGGTGTTGGGCGTGGTGTTGGCCTTCTCGTACCAGAACAGCTCCTGGTTCTTACCGTCGGAGTGGACGTTGTTGTACTCACCGCCGGTCATGATAAAGTCGACCTTGCCGGTGCTCTTATGTACGATACCCTGATTGTTGCTGTTGTGCACTCTGCCGCCGTTGATGGTGATGGTGGCGCTGGCGGAGTCTCCGGCACTCAGGATATACTGGTTGGCCGTGATGCTGCCGGAGTTGACGGTCAGCCCCACGTTGGTGGTGCCGTTGCAGAACAGCACGACGTTAGAGCAGGTCACGGTCGCACCGCTTACGGTGGTGGTGCCGGTCATGCTGCCTTGGAAATGGCTGAAATAGCCACTCAGCGTGACGGTGGTGTTGGCACCGAACGTGACGTTAGAGGTGCCGGAGCCCTCGCCGCATACGGCGTGGGCAGAGTTGACGGTAACGGGGCTTTCTGCAGTGCCGACCACGTTAGCGGTCATCGTGCCGCCCTGGGTGTGGAAGATACGGTCGGTGGAGGTCAGCGTACCGCCGTTTACGTTAACGGTCATATTGCCTTCCGCCATGAATACGCGCTGCTTGGAGGAGCAGGTCGCGCCGTTGACGTTAACGGTTGCGGTCGCACCGCCCGCCACGTGCACAACGCGCTGCGTGGTGGAGTAGGTGCCGCCGTTAAAGGTGATGGTGGCGGTGCTGCCCGACCAAACACCGAACAGGTGGCAATCGCCGTCGGCGGTGCGGTTCAGCGAAAGGTTGTTGAAGGTGACGTTGGCGTTCACGTTGAAGGGAACGGCCTGGCCGGGATTGGAAATGGTCTTTCCGTTGCCCTCAAAGGTCAGGCTCTTGTTCAGCGTAAAGCTTTTGGTCAGCTCAAAGTCGGCCGTGATGTTGATGGTATCGCCATCGGCGGCGCTCTCAAGAGCTGCGGAAAGCGTGTCGGTGTCCGATACGTCGTGGGTGGCCGCGCTGGTCGACAGAGTGAGCAGCGTGACAAACAGCACAACGAACAGGGCAACGATCAAAAGCTTGCCAAGTGTTTTGCGTGTCTTCATAAGGAAATCCTCCTCAATTTTGATTGGGGCTTGCGCCCCTCTTCTGATCCGCCAACGCACGCCTCACGCATACGCGATAGCGCAAGCGTGCGTGTGGGGGCAAATCGTCAATTATAATTATAAAATAAAATACAAAAGATGTCAAGAATGTGAACGAATTTATAGCGTTGGCATTATTTCTGATTTTTTGCGGCGGTTTTTGGATAGATTTTACAAATCAAGATGTAGCGACCATATCCTTCTTACAGGTCGGCACGGTGGGTGACAGGTTGCTTTCGACACCGCGAAAGCAACTGCGCTAAACGCATTATCCCCCCTAACGGTATGAGAAAAATGCGTGTTTTGGGGTAAAATGCTTGATTTTTTCGGTGGGTCTGCTATAATAGGGGCAACGGCGCAACGTGCCAACTTTTACAATTCTCTTACAAATCGCAAACCAATCATAAACGCTTGTGCGATATAATAATGCAATAAAATGATGCGAAAGAGAGGTGCCGAGAATGATCAGGATTCTGGTGGCGGAGGACGATAAGGCAATGAACGGCCTTGTCTGTGCTTGCCTGCGTGAAAACGGCTATGAGGTGCGCGCCTGCTTTGACGGTCTGCAAGCGTTGGCCGCTATGGAAGAGGAGCGGTTTTCGCTGATCATCAGCGACATCATGATGCCCAATATGGATGGCTTTGAGCTGGCCGAGAGCATACGCTTGACCGACAAACGAACCCCCATCCTTTTTATGTCTGCCAAGGACGACAAGCCCTCTCAGCTTTACGGCTATAAGCTTGGCATCGACGAGTACGTGACCAAGCCCTTTGATATGGACGTGATGCTGTTAAAGGTGGCCGCACTGCTGCGCCGTGCGGGGATCGAGGCGGATCGCGCCCTTTCTGTCGGCAATTTCAAAATGAATGCCGAGGAGCGCACCGCCGAGGTCGACGGCGAGGAGATCCCGCTGACGGTGCGGGAATTCGATCTTCTTTTCAAGCTGCTGTCCTACCCCAAAAAGACCTTTACGCGCTCGGCGCTGATGGAGGAGTTTTGGGGCTACGATAGCTCGGCGACCTCGCGCACGGTTGACGTTTATATGGCCAAATTGCGTGAAAAAACTGCAACGTGTAACGGTTTTGAGATCCTGACGGTGCACGGGCTTGGCTATAAGGCGGTGCTGAAATGAGGTACCGTACCAGAAGGCGGATGCTGACGGCGATGGGCTATCTGATCTTTTTCCTGACCGTGGCGGGTGTGGTGACGGTGGCTCTTGCCGCATTTGTGGCGGTCAACCGCAAAAGCGGTGGAGATACGGCGGTCATTGCGATCACCATGATCGTTGTGATCGGCCTTTTGTCCTTCGTTTGCACCGCTGTTGACGTGATCCGCCGACGTGTGATGGTCGATCGCCCCGTGCGCAGGATACTGGATGCCACCGAGCGGATCGCCAAGGGCGATTTTTCGGTGCAGCTGAACGTGATGCACAGCTACGAGCGCTATGATGACTATGATCTCATTATGGAAAATCTGAATATCATGACCGCCGAGCTTGGTAAAAGCGAGGTGTTGAAAACCGACTTTATTTCCAACGTTTCTCACGAGATCAAAACGCCCTTGGCGATCATACAAAGCTATCTTTCGCTGATGGAGCGCCGGGATCTTGACGAGGATACGCGCCGGCGGTATGCCGAAACCGTGCGCGAGGCCGCGCGACGGCTGACCGATCTGGTGACCAATATCTTAAGGCTGAATAAGCTTGAAAACAATCGGATCGCGCCCGAGCGCTGTGAGATCAGGCTGCACGATATGCTGGCCGAGGTGGTTTTGCAATACGAGGAGCTGATCGAGAAAAAGGAGCTGGAGCTTGCGTGCGAGCTGGAGGAGATGACCCTTTTCTCTTGCCCGGGTTATCTTGACATTGTGTGGAGCAATCTGCTCTCCAACGCCATTAAATTCACAGAAAAGGGCGGACGTATCGGCGTTTTTTTGACCAAAAACGGTGAAAATGCGGTGGTTCGCATTACCGATACGGGCTGCGGTATCTCCCCCGAAACCGGCGCGCGCATTTTTGATAAATTTTATCAGGGTGACACCTCCCACGCGGGTGAGGGCAACGGACTTGGCCTTGCGCTGGTCAAAAAGGTGATAGACGTGCTGGGCGGCGAGATCTCGGTGACAAGTGAGGTCGGTTGTGGCAGCACCTTTACCATCGTGCTGAAAAATTTGCAATATGCCCCGTAACGGTATGCGTTTTTGGCACAAATTCAAGCGGCCGCGGGGCGTTTTTCCGGTGCTGCAGACCGCGATGTTCGCTGCCTTTGGGAGCGGCCTTGATACAGACCTTCCCAATGCCCTGACGGGTGCGGGCGTGTGCACGCTTACGGTATGTGTGGGCGTTTATATGCTGATCAAGGCGAGTAAAGAAGCAAAGGAATTGAAAAAATATGATGGACAAGAAGAAATTTGAATATACCTATACCGCCCCCACCGAGCAGGAGCGGCGCGAGATCGAAAGCATCCGCAGGCAGTATATGCTTGGCGGCGCCGCCCCGGAGGGGGGGATCGAGCGACTGCGTTATCTGGATGACCGTGTTAAGCGCGCCCCCACCTGCTGGGGTCTGGTGCTGGGTGTGCTTGGGCTGCTGATCTTTGGACTGGGGCTTTCTATGGTGCTGCAATGGACACTTTACCTGTGGGGGGTATTGATTGCTGTTGTAGGAGCTATTCCTATGGGGATGGCCTATCCCGTGTACTGTCGGGTGCTTCGGCGCAACAAAGACAAATACGGGTCAGAGATCCTGCACCTGACCGAGGCGCTGTTAGAGCAGAGTAAATAAGCAAAAGCAAAGGGGAGAGTGCCGGTTGGTCGGCGCTCTCCCCTTTGCTTACAAAACGCTTACAAAACACTTGCGAAAGACCAACGATTTTTTGTTTTTTTAAAAACATATGGGGCGTATAATAAGGTCACAATCAAACAGGAGGAAGAAAACATGAAAAATCAAGCAGAGATCGCAGAGCGCATTCGCAATCGTTACGTAGAAAAAACGCCCACCAAGCTGGAGCAAATGAAGGCCTTGGACAAAAAGGCAAAAAGACCGGTGCAGATCTTTTCCTATATCTTTGGTGCCGTTGGTGCACTGGTGCTGGGCACCGGAATGAGCCTTGCCATGAAGGTGATCGGGGACGCGATGCTTGCCGGCATCGGCATTGGTCTTGTGGGCATCGCAATGGTGTCGCTTGCTTATCCGATGTATCAAAAAATGGTAAACGGTCGCCGCAAAAAGTATGCCGCGCAGATGATCGCGCTGGCCGATGAGTTGGTTTGACAATAAGAAAGAGAGGGAATAAAAATGGGAATTATCAATTTTTTTAAGAATGCTTTTTCGGATATGAAAAAGAGCACCAAGGAGCAGCACAAGGTAGACGTGGCCAACTTTAACGCGGCCAAGGCAGAGGCTAAGGCCACCTGGGAGGAGGCCAAGCTGTCGCCCTCGGGCCGTCAGGCACTGATGCAGCAGGAACGTGAGAAGCAGATCGCCGAGGCTGACAAAAGAAGAGCCGAGGCCGAGGCTCGCATCCAAAACGCAAAGGATCTGCGCAAATAAGAGGAAAAGCGAAGCGCCGCGGCGCTTCGCTTTTCCTGCATAGGGCATACTAAGAAAAAGGCGGTGAAAGCATGAAAAGAAAGATACGTATCAGCAAAGGGCACGGACGCATCGAGGAGCGGGAGGTGAGCTATATCCCCATCCGCTATATCATAGCGATCATGATCACGGTGATCGAGGTGCTGCTGATCATTGGGGTAGTAGCAGGGCTGTGCTATGCAGTTCCGTATTTTTACGTGGCGGCGTGGCTTACCGAGATCGGTGTGATCATTCGCATCGTCTCGTCAGACGACAATCCCGATTATAAGGTGCCGTGGCTGTTGTTTGTGCTGATCCTGCCCATCGCGGGATTTATGCTGTATCTGATCTTTTCTTCTCGAAAGCTCAAGCGAAAATTTGTAAAGCGCTTGGGCGATCTGAGGGACAGGGCCTATCAGCGAGAGGATGGCGCCGCCTTTAAGGCGCTGGCTGCCGAAGACCCTATAGCGCACAATCAGGCAAGGATGCTTTGCCGTATTTCGGATTCGCATCTGTTCACCGACACAAGGGTGACCTACTTCCCCTTGGGGGAGGAGATGCACCGTGCTCTGCTGGCGGATCTTGAGCGTGCGGAGCGCTTTGTGCTGATGGAATATTTTATCATCGAGGAGGGCGTTTTCTGGAACTCGATCTTAGAGCTCTTGCGAAAAAAGGCCGCCAACGGGGTGGAAATTAAGCTTGTTTTTGATGACGTTGGGTGTATGTCTACGCTGCCCGGGAATTATGCAAGGCGGCTGAAAAAATATGGCATTGACGCCACGCCCTTCTCCCGTTTGCGTGGGCAGGCTGACAGTGAGTTTAACAATCGCTCTCACCGCAAGATCACTGTGATCGACGGTGTGATCGGCTATACGGGGGGTGTGAACATTGCCGATGAATATATCAATCAAAAGCCTCGGTTTGGGCATTGGAAGGATACTGCCGTCCGACTGGAGGGGGAGGCTGTGTGGGAGCTGACGCGTTTGTTTTTTACCGATTACGGGATCAACGTGCGGGAGCTGCCGGGTGCGGCACACGATTATTATCCTCCTTGTACGGCGGAGCCTGCCGCAGGCTACGTGATTCCTTTTGGAGACGGGCCAAGACCGCTTTTTGAGCGACGGGTCGGAAAGAGCGTGATCCAAAATATGCTGGCCAACGCCGCGCGCTACGTGTGGATGACGACCCCCTATCTGATCATTGACAACGACCTTTGCCAAAGCATTGAGAATGCGGCGCTGCGGGGCGTGGACGTCAGGATCGTTTTGCCGCACATCCCGGATAAAAAAATGGTTTTCCATTTAACGCGCAGCTTTTATGCGCGATTGATGCGGGCGGGGGTGAGGATCTATGAATACAAGCCCGGGTTTATTCACGCCAAGAGTTATCTTGTAGATGACGAATATGCCATGATCGGTACCATCAATCTGGACTATCGCAGCTTGGTGCACCATTTTGAAAACGGTGTGTGGATGTATCGCTGCGCTTGCATCGCCGACCTCAAGACCGATTTGGAAAAGACGCTTGAACAATGCATCCTTGCTGATGAAAAGACTGCAAAAACCAGCCCCGTGATGCGGCTTGTTCGTGCGATCGGCCGCATTTTTGCTCCGCTTTTATAAAATACGTGCGCGTGTAGAAACGCCAAAAGTCCTCATTTTGCTGTTCTAAAAGCGGAAAAATAAGGTTATTCGCTCATTTTTAAAAAACGAGACAATAAAAAATATTTTCCGATTTTGGAAAAAATATATCCAAAACCCCTTGACAAACGTTCTCGCTTGCGCTATAATGGGCACAGTGATGAAAAACAAAGCCGAAAGGACGGATCTTGGATATGGCAAAGGCAAGTGTAAGCAAAAAGCCCACGGTTTCTCTGACGGGTGCAGATGCGGCAGAGCGTAAAAAGGCGCTGGAGACGGCGATCAAGCAGCTGGAGCGCGACTACGGCGCCGGCACCGTGATGAAGCTGGGTGAAAACACCCATATGGAGGTGCAGGCCGTTCATACAGGCTCGATCGCGCTTGACCGCGCACTTGGTATCGGTGGCGTTCCCCGCGGCCGTATTATCGAGATCTTTGGCCCGGAATCCTCCGGTAAGACCACGGTGGCGCTGCATATCGTGGCCGAGGTGCAAAAAACCGGCGGTCAGGCCGCTTTTATCGACGCAGAGCACGCACTTGATCCTGTTTATGCCAAGGCGCTGGGCGTGGATATCAACGATCTGTTGGTCTCTCAGCCCGATTGCGGCGAGGATGCGTTGGATATTACCGAGGCGCTGGTGCGCTCCGGTGCCATTGACGTGGTCGTCATCGACTCGGTGGCGGCGCTTGTGCCCCGTCAGGAGATCGAGGGCGATATGGGCCAGTCTCAGGTGGGCGTTCAGGCGCGCCTGATGTCCCAGGCTATGAGAAAGCTTTCTGCCGTGATCTCCAAGAGCAACGCTGTGGTCATCTTTATCAACCAGCTGCGCGAGAAGGTCGGCGTGATGTACGGAAACCCTGAGACCACCACCGGTGGCCGCGCGTTGAAGTTCTATGCCTCGGTGCGTATCGACGTGCGCAAGACCGAGCAGCTGAAGAACGGCAACGATATTTACGGCAACCACGTCAAGTGCAAGATCGTTAAGAACAAGGTGGCACCTCCCTTTAAGGTGGCCGAGTTTGATATCCTTTACGGTAAGGGCATTTCTCGTGCCGGCGAGCTGGTAGACATTGGTCTTGCGCTGGACGTGATCCAAAAGAGCGGTTCCTGGTTCTCTTACAACGGCGAGCGCCTTGGTCAGGGCAAGGATAACATCCGCAAGATGCTGGAAAGCGACGAGGCGCTGTTTGCCGAGATCGAGGCAAAGGTGCGCGCGTTGTCTGATAAGCTGGAGGATGCCGAGGAGGCCTTTGACGTGGATGAGGATGACGAGGACGACTTCGATCTGCGCGCTCTGAAGCTGGACGATGGAGAATAACAGAATGGGAGAAGCCCGCATTCTTTCGGTGCGCGCCGCTGACGGCGGCGCGCACCTTTTGGTTGAGATCATAAGCGGCGACGGAGCGCGTGAAACGTTAGCATTGATGACCGCAAGACTAACGTGCTTGCCGCAGGTGGGCCCTTTGAACGCGGAGGCTATGGCGGCCTTGCGGCAGGAGGCCGAGATCTGCTCCGCCATTGGCGCGGGGCTTCGCTGTCTTGGCGCGGGTGGCTCTTCAAAACGGCGTTTGGTCGAAAAATTGCGTGCACGTGGCTTTGATTTTGATACCGCAAGCGCTGCGACCGAGGCGCTTGCGGCCAGGGGATATCTGCGCGAGGAGGAAAGTGCCCTGCGAGAAGCGGAGAAGGGAATGGCCAAGCTGTGGGGGGATCGCCGCATTTTGGCAGATCTTTCGGCAAAAGGCTATCGGGGCGGCGCGCTAAAATATGCCGAGGCGGCCCTGCGCGCCGAGGATGGAGCTGCGCGTTGCGCTATGCTGATCCGCAAGCGACGTATGACCCCCCCCACTGACGAGGCCGGGGTGCGCAAATTTTTAAGCGCGTTGATGCGATACGGCTATACGGTCGAGGAGATCAAAAAAGCGCTTCAAAAATAAAAAGACCCCAAACGGGGTTAGAAAAAGCAAAAAGGAAGGCCTTTGCCTTCCTTTTTGCTTTGGGTCTTACAGAGAGTTGACCACGTCGTCCATATTGTAAAAGCCGGCAGGCTTTTTTGTTAAAAAGCGAGCGGCGCGGAGAGCGCCCGTGGCAAACACCTCGCGCGAGGCGGCGCTGTGAGACAGCGTAACGATCTCGTCCTTGCCGCAGAACATGACCTCGTGCTCGCCAACGATGCTGCCGCCGCGTACGGCGTGCAGACCGATCTCGCCCCGCGTGCGTTGGCGGCGCTCGGCGTGACGGTCATAAACGTAGGGGCGCTCTTCTGCACCCTCGGTCAGGGCGTCTGCGATCATCAGTGCGGTGCCGCTGGGAGCATCCAGCTTTTTGTTGTGGTGCTTCTCGATGATCTCAATGTCAAAGTCGGTACCAAGCGTGGCCGCGGCGCGGCGGCACAGTGAGATCAGCAGATTGATGCCAAGAGACATATTACGAGAGAAGAATACGGCGACCTCGGCAGAAGCGGCCTTCATGTCGGCCAGCTCGGCTTCGGTATGGCCCGTGGTGCAGACCACAAGGGGGGTGCCGGTGCGCTTTGCATAGGAGAGCAGACCGGGCAGGGCACTGTGGTGAGAAAAATCAACGATCACGTCGGCTTTTCCCACAAACTCGTCGGGGGTGGCATAAATGGGAAAGGGACTGTCGGCGGCGGGATTGACGTCTACGCCGGCCACGATGCGGTCTCTCGCTTCTTTGGCGGCGGCGATCACGGCGGCACCCATTCGGCCGCCACAGCCGCAAAGCATAATATTCAGCATAGCTTCAACTTCCTTTTTGACGTTATTTCAGCAACCCGTATTCGCGCATCACGTTCTTCAGCTTTTGCAGGTTGCTTTCCTCCATTTGCGACAGGGGCAGGCGGATCTCCTCACCGCAAAGACCAAGCAGGGCAGAGGCGGTCTTAACAGGAATGGGGTTGACCTCGCAGAACAGGGTGTTCATCAGCTTGAGATATTTCAGCTGCATCTCGGCACCGGTCTTAAAGTCGCCGGCAAGGCAGGCGGCGCACAGATCGTGGGTCTCACGGGGGAGAATACCGGAGAAGACAGAGATCACGCCCTTGCCGCCAAGCGACATGATGGGAACGATCTGGTCGTCGTTGCCGGAATAGACGTCGTAGGCATCCCCGCACTCGGCGATCAGCTCTGCAATGGCAGAAAGGTTGCCGGAGGCCTCTTTTACGGCCACGATGCGCTCGTGCTTGGCCAGCTCCTTGTAGACGGGGAGGGTGATGTTGACGCCCGTGCGGGAGGGAACGTTGTAGAGAATGATGGGCTTGTTGGTGGCCTCTGCAGTGGCAAGGAAGCTTTCGATCAGCCCCTTAGGGGTGGCTTTGTTATAGTAGGGAGTCACCAGCAAAAGGCCGTCACAGCCCACCTCACAGGCGTATTTGGAAAGCTCGATGCCGTAGGCGGTGTCGTTAGAGCCGGTGCCGGCGATCACGGGGACGCGTCCTGCGACCAGCTCGACCGAGCGGCGGAGCAGTTCACAATGCTCCTCATGGTCCAGCGTGGCGGCCTCGCCGGTGGTACCGGCGATCACAAGTGCGTCGATGCCGCCGGTGATCTGACCCTCGATCAGGGTCTTGAGGCAGTCGTAATCGACCTTGCCGTTTTTGAAGGGGGTGATCAGCGCGGTGGCTGCGCCGGTGAAAATGCTGCTTTTGAGTTTACTCATGGCGATGATCCTTTCAGAGAAATCTCAAGAAAATAAAAAAACCGGTTGAAAACCAGCCGTAGTTGTATTATAATAGAATAGGCATATGCCTGTTCTCAACATACAGATAGCTCTCCATCAATGACTGACGACAGTCCCACAGCTTTGAACCGTGCGGACCAGCGGCGCTTCCGCCGCGGAAGCACAACTTCGGCACGATGCGCTCTCACGGGGGCTCGATCGGCCGCGGCGGCCTTGCCCCAATGAGGTCGCAAGGTGCGCCTCTATCATAATATTATGTTTTTCGAAATTTTCTTGTCACTTTATCTTATCACAAGTTCAAGCGGTTGTCAACCGTTTTTGAAAGATTCCGCTATTTTTAAAAATGCCGACCAAGGAAGGAGCCGTTATGGCACAGATCATCCGAAACGAAAAAATCAAAACCGATCTTTCTACCGCAGATTTTTATTATGACCTGCCCGAGGAGCGCATCGCGCAGCATCCGGCGGAGCCGAGAGACTCCTCACGGTTGATGGTGCTGAACCGCGCCGCGGGCACGCTGGAGCATAAGCACTTTTATGACGTGCTGGATCATCTGCGTGAGGGTGACGTGCTGGTGGTCAACGATTCTAAGGTCATCCCCGCTCGTCTTTACGGCCACGTAGAGGGAAGACCCGAGGCCGGCATTGAGCTGCTGCTGCTTCGTCAGCGAGAGCTTGACACCTGGGAAACGCTGGTCAAGCCCGGCAAGCGAGCGCGTATTGGTTCTCGCTTGGTATTTGGCGACGGCATCCTTACGGCCGAGGTCACGGATATCGTGGAGGAGGGTAACCGCTATGTCAAATTTGATTACGACCGCAATACGTATGCCAATATTTATGACATTTTGCACCGCATCGGTATGATGCCGCTACCCCCTTACATCACCGCGCAGCTGCAGGATAACGATCGCTATCAAACGGTCTATGCACGCGAGGAGGGCTCGGCCGCCGCACCCACGGCAGGCCTGCATTTTACACCCGAGCTGTTGGATCGTGTCCGCGCCAAGGGCGTGGCCATTGCGCCCGTGATGCTGCACGTGGGGCTTGGCACCTTTCGCCCCGTAAAGGCAGATCGCGTGGATGAGCACGTGATGCATACCGAGTTTATTTCTGTTTCTAAGGAGAGCGCAGACCTGATCAATGCCCGTCGCGCTGCGGGTGGCCGTGTGGTTGCGGTGGGTACCACCTCCTGTCGCACGCTGGAAAGTGTGACCGATGAACAGGGCATCGTGCATCCCGTTTCGGGCGATACGGGCATCTTTATCTATCCCGGCTATCGCTTTAAGGCAGTGGATGCGCTGATCACCAATTTCCATCTGCCCGAAAGCACGCTGCTGATGCTGGTGTCTGCGTTTTATAACCGCGATGCTATGCTGGGTGCTTATCGCACGGCGGTTGAGGAAAAATACCGTTTCTTCTCCTTTGGCGACGCGATGATGATCGAGTAAGGTGAAGGGCGGAAAATTGTGTTTAACTCGCCCCGTTGCGGGGGATACTGTAAAAAAAGGCAGAGAAAGGAAGCCGATATGGATAATATTTTTGCAGGGCTGGCCTCCAACGCCATCTCGTTGCTGATCGCACTTGTGGCCATCTATTTGTCTGTGCGCTTGCTTGGCAAGCTGGCCAAATTTGCCATTGGTCTTGTTGTGATCGCTTTTTTGGTGTGGCTGTTCGTTTCGGACAACAGCATTTTAAATTTGATCATGGAATGGGTGCGCTGACGTGTGCCTTGGTTTTGATGGGATGGATGGCATTTTAATGGGGCGCCCCGAGATCCTGGCCGTTGTCGGCCCTACTGCAAGCGGAAAGAGCGCGTTGGCGCTGGAGCTTGCCCGCCGCCTTGGCGGCGAGATCGTTTCCTGCGACTCGATGCAGATCTACAGAGGCATGGATATCGGCACCGCAAAGCCTACCAAAGAGGAGCAGGCTGCGGTGCCGCATCATCTGATCGATATTGTGGAGCCCGAGGAGGATTTTTCTGCCAACGACTATGCCGTGGCTGCCGAGATCGCGGTGCGGGATATTTTGTCGCGGGGGCGCATCCCCGTTTTTTGCGGTGGAACGGGACTGTATCTGGACGCGTTTTTGCGCGGCGAGGAGGGCGAGGTGCCGGGGGCGGATCCCGTGGTCCGCGCCGAGCTTGAGGCGCTGTTGCAGCTGCACGGCGTTGATTTTTTGCACGGCCTTTTGTCCGAGGTCGATCCGGAAAGTGCCGCAACGGTACATAAAAACAATACAAGGCGCGTGATCCGCGCGCTGGAGATCTACCGCGTGACGGGGGTGCCGAAATCCGAGTGGGACCGCCGCTCGCGGCAGCGTCCGCCGCGCTATCGCGCCGCCGTGATCGGCCTGTCCTATGCCGACCGCGAGGTGCTGTATCGCCGCATTGAGGGACGTGTGGATCAGATGATCGACGAGGGACTTGTAGAAGAGACCCGCAGCTTGATGGAGCGCGGCGTTTTTGAGGTCTCACGCACCGCGGCAGGTGCCATAGGATACAAGGAGTTACTTCCGTACTGTCGTGGCGAGGTGACCCTTGAAGAGGCCGTGGCGGAGTTAAAAACAGCCACACGGCGCTATGCCAAGCGCCAGATGACCTGGTTTTTGGCCAAGCCTTACGTCAAGTGGATCACGCTGAACGGCGACGAATTTGTCGGAAAATATGAAGAATTTGTAAATAAATCGATGGATGTCATTTTTGGCGCGCGAAATATGCTATAATTATATATCATATTTTTTGCGCGCGTTGTGCGCGGGGGGAGGATAGCGTGAGGCAGGGCAAAAAAGGTTACACACGGGTCGAGCAGCGCGTGCTGCAGCTGCTTTGCGTTTTGCTGCTGCTGTCCTTTTTGGGGTTGATGCTGATGGTCGAGCTGCGCCGTAACGATCAGGCCATTGGTCGCGAGCGTGCCTCCGCTGTGTCCTTTACCTACGTAGACGATCTGGCCGGCTATGTTTTTCGTGATGAGACCACGGTGACCGATGGCGGCAGAAACGGCGCCTTACACTATTTGGTCAAAAGCGGAGATCCCGTACAGAAGGATCAGCCTGTGCTTGAAGCCTATGAGATCGGCCGCGAGCAAAACGAGCGCGAGCGCGCCGCCGCTTTGTACAGCGAGATTGATCGTTTGCAGCGTGCACTTTCCTGCGAGGATGGGTGGCAACAGATCTATCTTGAGCAATATTTTGCAATGATGCAGTCCGCAGGGGGCAGCGATTGGCAAGGCGAGGTCGATGCGGCCGAGCGCTTTTTGCCTGCCCTGCAGCAGGGCGGCGTGGCATCCGGCGGGGCTGCAGACGCCGTCCGCGCGCGTATAGCAGCGCTTGAGGCGGAGGTCGAGTCACTTGTCAAGCACGCAGGCGCGCCAAAGGCAGTGTGCGCGATCACCGGCGGCTATTTTAGCCGCGAGGTAGATGGATACGAGGCGTATTTTCGCTTGGATGAGACTGTAAACGGCGCCCTGACGCCGTCGCGCTTGCAATACCTGTTGGGTAAAAATAACGTTCCCGAGCGCACTGTGGGTAAGGTCGTGGATGGCGAGGGCTTTTGCCTTGCTGTTCCGGTAACGTCGCAGCAGGCGCAAAGCTATTCGGCGGGGCAGAGCTATCACGTCCGCATGACGCGGGGTGGGGAGGCAGACGCCGTGCTTACCCATATCTCGACAGAGGGAGATGCGGCTTTGCTGGTGTTTTCCTTTGACCATATGCCCGAGGGGATGGATCTGGCGCGGCGTCAGCCCGTTCAGATCCTGCGCAATACCGTCAGCGGTATCAGTGTGCCCGACAGTGCACTGTGCTTTGAGGGAGATCGCGCCTTTGTTTACGTGCTGGAGGGCGGAGCTGCCGCGCGGCGGGAGATCGAGCTTCTTTGCCGCGAGGGAGGCTGCTGTATTTTGGCCGCAAAGGAGTCAGAGGGTTACCTGCGCGTTGGAGAGCCGGTCCTGCTTTTTGCACAGGCCCGCGGTGTTTTTGAAGGGATGGTGCTAAAGCAATGAGCCTTTCCTATATCCAAGAAAATCTGGCACGTGTGCGCCGCGAGATCGCGCAAGCCGAGGAAAGGGTCGGCCGCACGGGCAAGAGCTTGATGCTGGCGGCCGTCAAATACGGCACGCCGGAGGAGATCGAGGCCTTGCTGGCGGGGGGTGTGACCCACGTCGGTGAAAATCGCGTTCAGCAGCTGTTAGAGCATTTTTCGCTGTTTGAGCGTGCAGGGACCAAGATCCATTTTATCGGCTCTCTGCAGACCAACAAGGTCAAATACATCATAGACAAGGTGGAGATGATCCACTCGGTGGATAGCTTACGTTTGGCTGTTGAGATCAATAAGCGTGCCGCACAACGCGGCACCGTGATGGACGTGCTGGTTGAGATCAATGCTGCGCGCGAGGAGGCCAAAAGCGGTGTTTTGCCCGAGGAGGCCGAGGCACTGTGTCGCGAGATCCTGCAGTTGCCGCATCTGCGGCTGTGTGGCTTTATGACGATGGGCCCCTTGCTTGCCGATAAGGCGGCTTACGTCAGCTTTTTCAGTGAGGTCAAATCATTGGCCGATACGCTGTGGCAGCGCCTTGCGTGCAAGGGGCGACCGCTTCTTTCCATGGGTATGTCACAAAGCTTTGCTGCCGCTATCGAGGCAGGGGCAGATATGGTACGTGTCGGCAGAGGTCTGTTTGCCAAGGCCGACGTTCCGCAATAAAATTGAGAACAGTAACGATAAACGAAAGGACGAAAGACAGATGAAAAATCCCTTTTTCAAAAAGCCCAAGAACGATTATTATTCCGACGACGCCTATGATAACGGCTTTTACCGTGGCGACGAGGAGGACGAGGGCGTTGTCGGTGACGACGTTGAGGAGGATAACATCCCTTTGCCCCCGAAAAGAACTGCTTCCGCCTCCAATATGCTAAAGGTGTTCAAGCCCTCGGCATATCAGGATGGCCCCGTGATCGCCGACTATCTGATGGACGGCTATACCGTGGTGATGAACATCGAGGGGCTGGAGCGCAGCTCTGTGATGCGCCTGATCGACTTTTTGCTGGGTGTGATCCACGTGCTTGACGGTGATATGCGCCGCGTGACCAAGACAACTTTGGTTCTGACCCCCCGCAAGGGCGAGGTCAGCGACGACGAGGAAGGCAACGACCGATAAGGATTCTGAAAAGGAGAGAAACGTATGGATCTGTTTATCAAGATCGTGGCCACCTCGGCCGAGGCCTTGCTGTTTACGCTGGAGATCTGTATGCTGATCCGCGCGGTGCTTTCTTGGTTTCCCATTCGAGAGGATAATCCCTTTCTGCTTTTTGTCACTATGGTGACCGAGCCTATCGTGGCGCCGATCCGCGCGCTGTTTGAAAAGATGGGCTGGTTTCAAAATATCCCCATTGACATATCGTTTTTTGTGGCTTATCTGCTGCTGACGGTGGTCAGCGCCCTTGTGGGCGTAGCGGTGTGAGTATGGCGCAGATGCAGGACCGACTGCAAAGCAGGGTCGAGGAGCTGCTGGACCGTGCCCGCCGCGGAGAGATCACGTATACCGATTTCTTAACGCCGGGAGAGCAGATGACCGTTAAGCGACACCTGCGCGGTGCCGCGGCGGAAATGCAGAGCTGGGGAGGGTATACGGCCGCCGAGCGGGGGCGCATCTTCTTTTTGCCATCCTACGTGGCAGAGCTGGAGGAGCCCTATCGCACCGAATGCCTTGCAGATGCATTTGCAGAAAGCGTGATCGCGCTGGAGATCCGCGGCAGCGGATACCGCGATCTTTCACACCGTGATTTTTTGGGTGCTTTGCTGCACCTTGGCGTTGAGCGTGACGCCATTGGCGACGTATGCACCGTATCTCCGCATTGCGCGATCCTGTTTTGCGGGCGTGTGATGGCAGAATTCTTTTGTCAGCATTTAGAGCGTGTGGCAAACGATGCCGTGCGCGTGTCTGTTGTGAATGTGCCGCCCGATTTTGACGGCGGACGGCAGTTTGAGCGGATCAGCGATACGGTTGCCTCTCCCCGTGCCGACGCTGTTGCGGCGGCGCTTGCCAACCTTTCCCGCGAGCGGGCGCAGGCCCTTTTTAAAGCGGGGCTAGTGGAGATCGATTACGAGCCCGAGGAGCGCTGTGACCGCACAGTGGAGGAGGGTGCTGTGGTCGTGATCCGCGGCGTTGGAAAATTTATCGTCCGATCCCTGTCGGATAAGACCCGCAAGGGTCGCTACCGCCTGTTGGCGGATCGTTATATTTGAAAATATTTTGTATTGAACATAAAGGAGCTTTGAAAAACAATGGCCAGAGATTACAGCGCATCCCTTAATCTGCCCAACACCACCTTTGCCATGCGTGCCGAGCTGCCCAAGCGCGAGCCGCAGATGCTGGACTACTGGAAGGATATTGACCTTTACGGCGCTATGCAAAAGAACGCCGCAGGCAAGCCCACCTTCGTTTTGCACGACGGACCTCCCTTTTCCAACGGCAATATCCATATGGGTCACGCCCTGAATAAGATCCTGAAGGATTTTATCAACAAGTCCCACGTGATGACCGGCTATCGTGTGCCCTTTATCCCCGGTTGGGATAACCACGGCATGCCCATCGAATCTGCCATTATCAAGCAGAATAAGCTGGACCACAAAAAGATGTCGGTGTCTGACTTCCGCTCTGCGTGCCAGGATTTCGCGCAAAAGTTTATCGACATCCAGCGCGAGCAGTTCAAGCGCCTTGGTATCACCGCCGACTGGGAGCATCCCTATGCTACGATGACCCCCGACTTTGAGGCCCGCGAGGTCAAGGTGTTTGGTGAGATGTATCGCCGTGGCTATATTTACAAGGGTATGAAGCCCGTGTACTGGTGCCCCAAGGATGAGACTGCTTTGGCTGAGGCCGAGATCGAGTACAAGACCGATCCCTGCACCTCTATCTACGTAAAGTTTGCCGTTAAGGATGACAAGGGTAAGCTGGCCGGTATCTGTGACCCCGCCAAGACCTATTTCATCATTTGGACCACCACCACGTGGACGCTGCCCGGCAACCTGGCCATCGCCCTGAATCCCGTTGAAAATTACGTGGTCGCCAAGGCCGGAGATGCGTGCTATATCGTTGCCGAGGCTCTGCTGGAAAAGACTATGCAGGCGGGCGGCATTGCCGAGTATGAGGTGCTTGCCACCCTTGCAGGCAGTGAGTTTGAGTATATGACGGCACAGCATCCCTTCCTGGATCGCGAGTCTTTGCTGGTTAACGCCGATTACGTGACCATGGATAGCGGTACCGGTTGCGTGCATACCGCGCCCGGCTTTGGTGCCGACGACTATCAGACCTGCCGCCGCTATAATATGGAGATCATCGTGCCCGTGGATGATCGCGGCTTCCAGACCAAGGATGCCGGCAAGTTTGCGGGAATGCGCTATGACGACTCTAACGTGGCCATTCTGGCTGATATGAAGGAGAGCGGTGCGCTGTTTGCAAGTCAGGAGATCGAGCACGAGTATCCTCACTGCTGGCGCTGCAAGTCCCCCATTATTTTCCGCGCAACACCCCAGTGGTTCTGCTCTGTAGACGCCTTTAAGGATGACGCCGTCAAGGCTTGCGAAAGCGTGCAGTGGCTGCCCGCATGGGGCGGCGAGCGCATGGTGCAGATGATCCGTGAGCGTGCCGACTGGTGCATTTCCCGTCAGCGCAAGTGGGGCCTGCCCATCCCCGTGTTCTACTGCGAGGATTGCGGCGAGGTGATCTGTGACGAGCAAACTATCAATAGCGTTTCCGCCGTATTTGGCGAAAAGGGCTCTAACGCCTGGTTTGATATGGAGGCCTCTGAGCTGCTGCCCCGCGGCTATGTCTGCCCCAAGTGCGGCAAGACTCATTTTATCAAGGAGCAGAACACGTTGGACGGCTGGTTTGACTCCGGCTCTACCCACTTTGGCGTGCTTTCCGACGAGGAGTGGCCCGCAGACGTCTATCTGGAGGGCGCGGATCAGTACCGCGGCTGGTTCCAGTCCTCTCTGCTGACCGCTGTCGGCTCTACCGGCAAGGCACAGGCACCCTTTAAGACCGTTCTGACGCACGGTTGGGTCGTCGACGGCGAGGGCAAGGCAATGCACAAGTCTCTCGGCAACGGCGTTGACCCCTTGGATATGATCAAAAAGTACGGCGCCGATCTGGTTCGTCTGTGGGTGGCTTCTGCCGACTATCAGGTGGACGTTCGCGCTTCCGAGGCCATTTTTAAGCAGCTGTCGGATGCTTACCGCAAGATCCGTAACACTGCCCGTTTCCTGCTGGCCGATCTGTATGACTTTAACCCCGAGACCGATGCCGTTCCCATGAGCGAGCTGACCGGCATCGATGCTTGGATCGCCGCTGCTATGAACGATCTGGTGAGAAAGGTGCGTGAGGCGTACGACAGCTACGAGTTCCACGCCATCTATCACGCCGTTAACGATTTCTGCACCACCGAGCTTTCTAAGCTCTATATCGACATCACCAAGGACCGCGTGTATGCCGAGGGTGCCGATTCTAAGGAGCGCCGCGCGGCACAGACCGTGATGTATTACATCATCAGCGCACTGACCCGTTTGCTGGCACCGCTTTTGTCCTTTACCGCAGAGGAGATCTGGCAGGCGATGCCTCACCTCTCCACCGACGTGAAGGAGAGCGTGTTCCTTAACGAGATGCCTGCTTATGACGAGGCACTGACCTTCCCCGAGGTGACCGCACATTACAACGCGCTGTTTGATCTGCGCGACAACGTGATGAAGGCATTGGAGCTGGCCCGCGCCGAAAAGCGCATTGGCAAGTCGTTGGATGCCAAGGTTACCGTTTACACCGAGGACGCCGCTGCCCTTGCATTGCTGGAAAGCTTTAAGGACGAGCTGCCCACCCTGTTTATCGTTTCTCAGGTCGAGCTGAAAAACGCTGCTGCACCTGCAGAGGCAACCTGTGAGGAGGGTGCTTCTATTGCCGTTGCCGTTGAGCCTGCCGAGGGCGAAAAGTGCGACCGTTGCTGGAATTTCAGCATCAAGGCCGTACGCGATGAGGACGGTTGCCTGTGCCCCCGTTGCGCAGGTGTGCTGGGCCTGATCAAAAAGTAAGAATCAACATTGCCGCAAGCGCCTGCCCAGTGGCGGCGTTTGCGGCATTCATTTTGTCAGAAAGGAGCGCAATATGTGGATCATACTTGTGCTTTCCATCATCCTTGGCGTGATCGCGCTGGATCAGGTCAGCAAGCTGCTTGTGCTGCATTTTTTATATGAAGACAAGATCACGCTGATCCCCGGCGTGCTGGACTTTACCTACGTTGAAAATCGCGGTATGGCCTTTGGCCTTTTGGCCGATCACCGTTGGGTGTTTATGCTGTTGTCTACCGTGGGCATTGCGGCGCTGGCCTTTTATTTGTTCCGCTATGTAAAGCCCACCCTTGGTCGCGTGGCACTGGCCCTGATCATTGGCGGTGGCATCGGCAATATGATCGATCGCATTGCCTATGGCTTTGTGGTGGATTTTATTGATTTCTGCGCGTTTGATTTTTGGGTATGGGTGTTTAATATCGCCGATGCTGCCGTTTGCGTGGGCGCGGGATTGTTTGTGCTGGAGCTGATCCTTGAGATCGTTGCCGAATATAAGGCAAGCAAGGCTAAGGCGCCCGAAGCAGAAGCTGCGCCTTCTGTTGAGGTAGAGCAGAACGGAGAAGAAAACGATGGCACAAAGACTTGAGATCGCGGCCGCGGTCGCGGACAAGGGAACGCGTCTTGACAAATTCTTGTCCGAGCGCTTAGAGTTGACCCGATCGGCGATCGAGCGCTTGCTGGAGGACGGTGCGATCACCGTGACCAATGGGGATGCTGTCAAAAATTATCGCCTACGTGGTGCAGAAACCGTGACAGTTGAGATCGCAGATCCCGTCCCCGACGAGGCACTGCCCCAAAACATTCCTCTTGATATCGTATATGAGGATGATGACATCATCGTGATCAACAAGCCCGCCGGAATGGTGGTACATCCCGCGCCGGGCAATCCGGACGGCACCCTGGTCAACGCACTGCTGTACCATTGCGGCAACTCGCTTTCCGGTGTTGGCGGCGTGGTGCGTCCCGGTATCGTACACCGCATCGATAAGGATACCAGTGGACTGTTGGTGGTGGCCAAGCACGACGCGGCGCACAACGCATTGTCCGAGCAGCTGAAAACGCATACTGTCAGCCGTGTTTATGCGGCCGTTGCCATCGGCAACTTTAAAGAAGACGAGGGAACCGTCAACAAGCCGATCGCCCGCCATCCCATCGATCGCAAGCGGATGGCTATTGCCAAAAAGCCCGGCGAGGGAAGAGAGGCCGTTACGCATTTTCGGGTACTGGAGCGCTTTGGCGCTTTTACGTTGGTGGAATGCCGCTTGGAGACCGGACGCACACACCAGATCCGCGTGCATCTGTCCTCACTTGGCCATCCGCTTCTCGGCGACCCTGTTTACGGTGGCGACGGCACTCGCTTTCAAGCGCAGCACAAGGCCTGCTTTATGGGACAATGTCTGCACGCAAGAGAGCTTTCGCTGATCCATCCCACAACGGGAGAGACGATGACCTTTCACGCCCCTTTACCCCCTGAATTTGATACCGTATTGGCACTTCTCAGAAAGGAGTATGTGCAATGACCGATTTTTCGCGTTACATCATCGCCACCGATATGGATGGCACGTACTTTGGCCCGGGCGGTGTTTCGGTGCCCCGCAACGTTGAGGCCGTTAGGCGCTTTCGTGAGGGGGGAGGCTTGTTTACCGTTGCAACGGGACGCGTGCATCTGAATATCCGCAACATCATCGGCGAGCCCGCCGAGCTGCTCAATGCCCCTGCAGTGATGAGCAACGGCGCATATCTGTATGATTTTAACGAGCGCAAGACTTATGTGCCCCAGCTGATGGAGGCTGAGGACGCTGCTGCGCTTTTGCGGTTTGTAACACGGCATTTTCCGCATGTGGATTTTCGTGTTTCTACCGTAGACGAGCTGCTGATCGCGCGTACCGATGGATACGTCAGTCGCGATCTTCACTGGTATGACGAGGGCGTTGTGCGCCTTGTCAAGGATGAGGATTGGCGCTTTGATCAGTGGTATAAGATCGTATTCCGCGCCGCGGCTGAGGAGCTTATGGATTTGCGTATGTCAATAAAACAGGCATACGGTGATCGGTTTTCGTTGACGGCCTCCGGGAAAGAGGTGTTGGAGGTGCAAAAAAGCGGCTGTAACAAGGCGGCGGGTCTTGCGCGCTTGCACGAGCATTGCGGCCACGATCGCATTTTGATCGCGTGCGGTGATTTTGAAAACGATATGGAAATGCTGCGGGTAGCGGATATTGCCATCTGCCCGGAAAATGCAATGGACGCTGTCAAAGAGATCTGCCACCGTACGTTGTGCCATTGTAAGGATGGCTTGATGGGTGATATCGTAGAGCTTTTAGAAAAAGGAGAGCTTTAAAATGGGAAAATACAAATTGGCTTTGTTTGATATGGACGGCACGATCCTGGATACGTTGGAGGATCTGACCGATGCTACCAACGTGATCATGACGCAGTATGGGTATCCTACCCACAGTATTGATGCGGTGCGCGCATTTGTGGGGAACGGCTTGCGCAAGTTGATCGAGCGCGCGGTGCCCAACGGCACCGATGCCGCTAAGATCGATGCTATGCTGGCGGATTTTAAGGCTTATTATGCCGACCACTGTGCCGACAAGACCCACGCGTATCCGGGTGTACCCGAAATGATCGCAAGATTGCGTCAGCGGGGCATCATCACCGCCGTGGTTTCCAATAAGGTGGATGAAGGTGTGCAGGAGCTGGTCAAGGCATACTTCCCGGGTCTTTTCGACCTTGCCGTGGGCGAACGCCCCACTGTAAAGCCCAAGCCCGCACCCGATATGGTGTTTGCCGCTTTGGAAACGCTTGGCATCGACATCCGTGACGCGGTATTTATCGGTGACTCTGACGTAGACCTCAAGACTGCGCAAAATGCCGGCATCGACGGCATTTTTGTGGACTGGGGCTTCCGCACTCCCGAGGTGCTGCGCGCGTTGGGTGCTGAGATCATCGTCAGCACGCCCGAGGACGTGGAGCAACTGATTTTGGGATAATTACCCTAATGAAATGAGTTGCAACATACGTTGTTAAAGTGAACCCCCGCTGCCTTCCCGATGGAAGGGGGCGGGGGTTTATTTGGGGGTTGTGAAGAAAGGTTGATAAATTGGGGTTTGTGGGGGAGTTTCTGCAAATTACGGAACAACCTTGTAGGGGCGA
>JAZQWJ010000029.1:0-3102 GCA_045632285.1 Eubacteriales bacterium
CTTGACCTTGTGCCTTATTCTTTCTTTCACTACGTTCATATACGCTGACGGTATCATTGGCTCCATAGATGCGGATGACACCGTGACCGATCCATCCAAAGGCACATTAGAAATGACGTCTTCTCCCAGCGGCGCCGTGGCTATCGGCAAAAATCTGCAAACAGGTAGCACCTATTACTATCGCGTAAACGGTGACATTCTCGCCAATAATCCCAACGTCAGCCGTGAAACCAACGGCATGATTCCTGCAGAGGTTGCATATCAGTTTGGAGAAACTGCTTCGCCGAATCAAATCATAAACGGCGATGACAGAATTAAAGTAACCGATACCAGTGCTTTGCCTTATTCGGCGATTGCGTATGTGCATGTAACTTTTTACAATCATATACTCGGCACCACGTTTTCTACTTCTGGTACAGCTTGGATGATCTCGCCCGATACTGCTGCTTCTGCCGCACATGTCATATATGACGAACAATTTGGATGGGCAACAAACGTCATTGTCGTTCCGGGACTTTGTATAGACCCTCCTATCATAAATATCATACCCCCCTATCTTATGGGGCCGTACGGAATCTCCAACGCAACGGAAATTGCAGTCAGTACACAATGGGTCGATTCCATTGCGTCAGATCCCGATGACCCTTCTGCCTACCACGATTGGGGAGTCATACGTTTGAGCGAAAGCATAGGCAACAATTCCGGGTACTTGGGTTTCAAATTCTGTTCGTATAATTTAGTCCCCTCCGATTTGGCTCCAGGTGAGGAATTGCGAAGTCTCACTGTTTCCGGCTACCCTGGAGATAGAAATGCTTTGGGTGATACGAGTACAATAAATGATGAGTATTTCCAATACGCAAGTTCCGGATATATTGTTGGTGATATAACCGAAAACACAAGCATTCCAACATATAGGCGTATAGAGCATCGTGCTGACACATCAAACGGGCAAAGCGGTGCTCCGCTCATCTACGAAGGAAAAAGCATCGGATTTTGTCACGGCTATGATAAATTTGGAGCTATTGAAAACGCAGATGTAGGCATCACAAGCCAGCTTTACAGTTTCCTTTTAGCATACGGTTAAACTTGTGAGGTGATAATATGAAGATTCGCTTTTTGATACCCGTTCTGGCACTTTTGCTCTGTCTTGCCATCGCGGCCGCCACTGTTTTTGCCGTGTTATTCTTTGACCATTCCGACTCTGCAAAGGTTGCGGAATACGAGGCGAAATGGGAGAAAGCCACCGACCACAAGCTGTATTTTGACGACGGGCTTTGGAAAAACGCCAACATCTATATGGAAAATCTTGTGATCACCGAGCATTCCATCAGCTTTACCATTATAAACAACACCCACCACTCGCAATATTTTGACACGAAAGACGTCAGTATTCAGCGCTTTGAAGATGGGCAGTGGGTCGATTTTGAAGTTGGACTCAGCTATTATGGAAACGCTTGGGTACCGCAACCCTTTATGCCCTGGCCTATGCGTCTTCGGTGCTCCTTCCCCACGGGGGAGGTGAGCCAATTCGGCAGTCCCATATACGACGACACCATCCCGATGCCCGACGGCTATTACCGCGTGGTACTGGCGATGGACGATTATAACGTGGTGGGCTATCTCAATTTCCCGTAATTTTTCACTCCCCCGTTAAACCGCCCCACAGGTGGCAAAAATAAAGAAAAAAACAAATTAGGAGCATAACGGTATGCAAAATCGCATTGCCGCGGTGGAAAAGCACCGCACAAAAATTCTGGAGGCCGAGCGCTATATCTGGCAAAATCCCGAGACCGGCTATAAGGAGTTCAAAACCTCCAAATATATGGCCGATGCCTTTGAGGCGCTTGGCTACAAGCTGCATTATGCCGTGGGGATCACGGGCTTTACCACCGTGCTTGACACGGGCCGCGCTGGCCCCGAGGTGCTGGTGCTGGGTGAACTGGATTCGGTGATCTGCAAAGGCCATCCCGAGTGCGATCCCGAAACCGGTGCGGTACACGCCTGTGGCCACAACGCCCAGTGCGCGGCACTGCTTGGTGTGGCGGCGGCTCTCACCGAGCCGGGTGTTTTAGACGGTCTTTCCGGCCGCATCCGCCTTTGCGCCGTGCCCGCCGAGGAGCTGTTGGAGATCGAATATCGCACCGAGCTCCGCCGACAGGGCGTGATCAAATATTTCGGCGGCAAGAGCGAATTTTTGTACCGCGGCTATTTTGACGGCGTGGATCTGGCCCTTATGGTGCATACCGCCGGTCATTACGGCGTTTTGGGCGGCTCGGTGGGTTGCCTTACCAAGCAGATCGTTTACAAGGGAAAGGCCGCCCACGCAGGCGGTGCGCCCTGGGATGGCAACAATGCGCTTTACGCCGCCAACTGCGGCATCAACGCCGTTAATGCCATCCGTGAGACCTTTAAGGACAGTGACACCATCCGCTTCCATCCCATCATCACAAGCGGCGGCAGTATGGTCAACGCCATCCCCGAAACGGTGCGGATGGAGAGCTATGTCCGCGGCAAGACCTTTGCCGCCATTGAAGAGGCCAACAAGCGCGTCAACCGTGCGCTGACGGGTGCCGCCCTCTCACTTGGCACCAATATTGAGATCGTGGATATGCCGGGCTATGCCCCCCACGTCAACGACAAAAATATGATGGAGCTCTGCCGCAGCGCCGCCGCCATCGTGATGCCCGACTACGACTTCCCCGTATCGCACAGCTACACCACGGGCAGCACCGATATGGGCGATCTTTCCTGCGTGATGCCCATCGTCCATCCTTATGCGGGCGGCAAGGTCGGCACCGATCACGGCGCTGACTACCGCATTGCCGATCCCGAGGCAGCCTGTGTGACAAACGCCAAGTGGCAGGTGGTGATGCTGGCAATGCTGCTTGAAAACGGCGCCGCTTTGGCCAAGCAGATCGTGGCCGAGCACAAGCCCCTATTTGCCTCGAAGAAAGACTTTTTCGCCTATACCGACAGTCTTTGCTGCGCGGGTGACCGCATCGTCTATCACGACGACGGCACGGCCAGCGTCAAGGCGTGATAAAAGCCCCGCCAACGGGGGGTTTTTTCTGCCCCCTCGGGGGTTTTTTTTATTTTTTTGGT
>JAZQWJ010000030.1:0-4707 GCA_045632285.1 Eubacteriales bacterium
TTTCAAATTTTGATTTGTGGGGGAGGTTGATAAAACAATGCGGCGTGCTTGTAGGGGCGATCAGTGATCGCCCGTATGCGTGAAATTATAGCCGCATTATCGGTCGCGGATGCGGGATCTGTCATCCAAAAACTGCAAGCAGTTTGTGGGAAGAATTGCAAGCAATTCTTCCACGCCGTCCCCTACAAGATTTTGTGTAGCCACGTTGTGGGTCGTGGATGGCGGGCGACCCCTGCTCGCCCCTACAAGGTTGTTCCGTAATTTGCAGAAACTCCCCCACAAACCCCAATTTATCGTTTCTCCCAACTCTTCGCCTCTCTCTTGACATCTTCGCGCTTGGATGCTATAATACAATCAAATGCACCAAGGAGGAGTTACGCATGAAAGGAACTCAGATCTTTACCGATAAAGAGCATTGCCTGCAAGGGCGTGAGATCTTTCCGTCATTGCAAATGCCGGGGGCGCAGACCCTGCGCTTTTCGGATACACCCAATCGGGGCTTTATGGGCTTTGGCGTGGCCATCACGGGCTCTTCCTGCTACCTGCTCGCCCAAATGGAGCCTGCCGAGCGCCGCGCGCTTTTAGAGCAGCTGTACGGCAAAAACGGCCTTGGCCTTGGCGTTGCCAGAATTTCCATCGGCGCCAGCGACTATTCTGCCGAGCTGTATTCCTATGACGACGTGCCCTTTGATACCGACCTCACGCACTTTTCTATTGACCGTGACCGCCGCTATATCATCCCGATGATCAAGGAGATCCTGGCGGTCAACCCCGATCTTTATATTTTTGCCTCCCCTTGGAGCCCACCCGGCTGGATGAAGACCGGCGGCGCTATGTGCGGCGGGTATATGCGCGAGCAATTTGTGGCGTGCTATGCGGATTACATCATAAAATTTATCAAGGCCTACGCTGCCGAGGGCATCAACGTCCGCGCCATCACGCCCCAAAACGAGCCCAATACCCAACAAAAAGGGAAAATGCCTGCCTGCATCTGGCACCCCGAGATCGAGGCTCGGTTTATCAACGTCCTGCGCCAAAAGCTCACCGAGCAGGGGATGAACACCGAAATTTGGATGTTTGACCACAATTTTGCCGACGTAGATCGCGTGCAGTGGTCGCTGGATAACTGCACGGGACTTTCCAAGGCCTGCAATGCCGTTGCCTTTCATTATTATGAAGGCGGCATCGAGCAGACAGCACCCCTGCGTGCCGCTTATCCCAAGCTTGCTTTGCACTTTACCGAGGGCGGCCCCCGCCTTTATGACAACTACGCCACCGACCACTGCAAATGGGGCCTGATGGCTTCGCGCGTGCTTGGCAACGGCTTTTGCTCGATGACGGGCTGGAATTTGATGCTGGATGAGTGCGGCGGCCCCAACATCGGCCCCTTTTTCTGTGGGGGACTTGTCACCCGCGACAGTCGCACCGGCGTGATCTCTTACAGTGGCCAATATCGCGCCTTTGCCCATATCGCACCCTATCTTAAGCCGGGTGCCGACGTCTATTCTTTGCTTGCCGACACTGCCGACGGCATGTTTGGCTATCCCAAGCAAAAGCCCGCTGTCGAGGGCGCTCGCATCGACAATCACGATGGCAAGCAGGTCCTTGTGCTGGTCAATCCCGATGCCGATAAAAAGCAGGTGCAGCTCTGCCTTGACGGCACGTGGTGGTACGTTGAGCTGCTTGGCAACAGCGTTTCTACCGTGATCATTGGATAAAGAAAAGCCGCCCTTGGGCGGCTTTTTGAACGATTTGCGCATTTTTTGAACGATTGGATATTGCGCCGCGGCGCAAAAGTATGTATAATGAGGGTGTAAAAGCGCAAAGGCGCTTGCTCTTGTTACAGCGAATCAGGATTTTAAGTGAGGTACAGATATGGAACACATCAAGGATCACGTTAAGCCCGAGCGCCCCATCAGGGTGGCGCAATTCGGCGGCGGCGTGTTTTTGCGCGGTTTTTTTGACTGGATGCTGCAAAAGGCCAACGATGCGGGCGTTTACAACGGCAGTGCCGTGATCCTGCGCAGCCGCACAAGCGGCGTTGACCCTTTGGCAGAGCAACAGTTCAACTATACGCATCTTGCCCGCGACGGCGCTCACGTAGACGCCACCTTGGTGGACTGCATTGCGGGCTCGGTGGATGCTGCAGGGGACTATGAAGGCTTTTTGAAGCTGGCGGAGATCCCCACCCTTGAGGTGATCGTTTCCAATACCACCGAGGCGGGCATCGTATACGAAAACTGCACCCGTCAAGGGGGTAATTGCCCCAAAAGCTATCCGGCAAAGCTTGCCGAGCTGCTGTACGCGCGCTATAAAAGCGGCCTTGGCGGCCTTTTGGTGGTGCCCTGCGAGCTGATCGAGCAAAACGGCAACAAGCTCCGTGAGATCGTGCTGCGTCACGCCGCCGATTGGGGACTTGAGGCGGGATTTTGCGATTGGGTGTGTACCGCTTGCGATTTCCGCAACACACTGGTGGATCGCATCGTGTCGGGCAAGCCCGACGGAGCAGTGGAGCTGCCCTATACCGACGGACTGGTCAATTGCAGTGAATTTTTCCATCTTTTCGTGATCGAGGGCGCGCCCGATGACCGTCTGCCCTTTGAAAAGGCGGGCTTGAACGTGAAATGGGTGCCCTCGGTAGAGGACTATCGCACCGTAAAGGTGCGCATCCTCAACGGCGCGCATACCTCCATGATCCCGTACGCCCTGCTGTGCGGCGTTGAGACCGTGGGCGAATGTCTTGCCGACAAGCGGACGGCCGATCATCTGCGGGATTGCCTTGAGGAGATCCTGACCTCGATGGATGGAGACGCTGCCGAAAATCGCGCCTATGCCGATGCGGTGCTGCAGCGCTTTGCCAACCCCTATATCCGCCATCTTTGCAAGGCCATTTCGTTAAATTCGGTCAGCAAATTCAAGGTGCGCGTGTTGCCCTCGATCCTTGCCTACAAGCAAAAAACGGGCAAGGCTCCCCGACATCTGCTGTTTGCGTTGGCCATGCTGATCAGGTTTTATAAAGAGGGAACGCCCGGTGACGATGCCGCTGTGATCGCACGTCTGCAGAGCGCATCCGTTGCGGAGCTTCTTGCCGACGAGAGCCTTTGGGGCGTGTCGCTTGCCGAGTTTACAGGGGAGGTAGAAAGCTATGCAAATTCACCCCTTGGATAACGTAGAGGTGCGTGCCGACGGTCAAAAATACGCCCTGACGTGTTTGAAAAATGGCGACAACGTCATCAAATACGGCTATCCCATCGGCCATATGACAGCCGATGCCTACAGGGGCGAGCAGATCGGCCCGCACAATCTTGTTTCTAATCTTGCGGGGCTTGGAGAGTGGCACTATACCCCCCATCCCGCAGTCGATATCCCCCATAACGGTGCAAGTTTTATGGGGTATTTGCGCAAAAACGGAGACGTGGGAATCCGCAACGAGCTGTGGATCGTGCCCACGGTGGGCTGTATCAACAGCACGGTGCGCGCCTTGGCCGAGCAAAGCGGCGCCAAGGCAATGCTGCACCCCTTTGGCTGCTCGCAGCTTGGGGGAGATCTGCTGACCACGCAAAGATTTTTGTGCGGCCTGATCCGCCACCCCAACGCGGGCGGCGTGCTTGTGCTGGGACTTGGCTGCGAGGAAAACGGCATCGAGCAGATGAAGACCGTTTTGGGCGAGTACGACCCCGCACGCGTGCGCTTTCTCAATTTGCAGGATTGCGCCGATGAGATGGCCGACAGTATGGCCATTTTGAATGAGCTGAAGAGCACTATGGCCACCGACAGGCGCGTGCCGGTGCCGCTTTCTAAGCTGCGCATTGCCGTAAAGTGCGGCGGTAGCGACGGCTACAGCGGCATCACCGCCAACCCCCTTGTGGGTCGGGTGGCAGATCGCTTTTTTGAAAGCGGTGCAGCTGTTTTGATGAGCGAGATCCCCGAGACCTTTGGCGCCGAGCAGCTTTTGCTGGAGCGCGCGCAAAGCAGAGAGGTGTTTGACAGGGCGGCGGGGATGATCCGCGCCTTCCGTCAATATTTTATTGACCACGGTGAGGGCATTGCCGACAATCCCTCACCCGGAAACGTGGCGGGCGGCATCACCACGTTAGAGGAAAAATCCCTTGGCTGTGTGCAAAAATCGGGGCAAGTGCCGCTGTGCGGCGCATTGGATTTTGGAGAGGCACCGCAGGGCGGTGGCCTGTATCTGGTCAACGGCCCGGGCAACGATATGGTGGCAGTCACTGCCCTTGCCGCATCGGGCGCGCATATGATCCTGTTTACCACGGGGCGCGGTACGCCGCTGTGCGGTCCTGTGCCCACACTAAAGATCGCCACCAACACGGCGCTTTTTGAAAAAAAGCCCCATTGGATGGATTTTAACGCAGGCAGCCTGCTTGAAACCGCCGATCGGGAGGGAAGCACCCGGGCACTTTATGCACTCTGCCTTGCCGTGGCTGAGGGTCAGCCCACCAAGGGCGAGGCCTCGGGCGCCATGGATATTGCCATCTTTAAGGATGGCGTCACGCTGTAAGAACACGCGTAAATTGGGGTTTGGCGGTGTGTAGCTTTGTAATTACGCAATGCATTCGCTCACTTTTGCGTCACCCTGAGCGGAGCAGAGAGATATTGTTTTTGGCTACGATTTATGGTATCAACCTCTGCGCAGTCGAACCTTGCAGAGGCGTGATAGCCGATGCAAGGTGCCGAGCCTTTAGGGCG
>JAZQWJ010000031.1:0-25616 GCA_045632285.1 Eubacteriales bacterium
CTTTCTTCTTTTTTATGACAGATCGGATCAAGCCTCGTCAACAGAAACGACCGTGGTCGCCTCCTGTGCGGGCAGCTCCTGCTCTATCGGCTTTTCAATTTTTTCGGCAAAGGCAAGGGCCATAGAATACAGCAGCGTGGGCCCCAGATTAAAGAAATGATTATCAAGCATGCTCATCCCCAAAAACGCCAGCAAGGAAAGACCTATAAAGACCTTTTCCAAGGTCAGCTTGCGGACAAACAGGAATAGCGTTTGCAAGCGGTGCAACAAATATGCCAGCAGACCGACCACGCCGCAAGAGGCCAACAGCTGGATCACCGTATTGTGCCAACGGGGCGGGAAAAACGACGACATTTCCGAGCCGATCAGCCAATATGCCGTTTCAAAGGTGCTCATATTCGAAGGATAAAAGCCCTCTCCAAGCACAGGGTTTTCGGCAAAGACCTTCAGGCCCGCCACGTAAAGACTGCCGCGTCCGGAGGTATCGAACACGCCGTTGTTGAAAATATCCAACATAACGTCCCACAATTTATCCCAAAAGATGACCATAAAGACAAGGCCGATGCCGGCAAGGCACGCGCCCGTGATCCCCAGGATCAAGCGCCGCTTGGCCTTGCACAATGCCACCACAAAGGCCACGGCAAACACGCAAAGTCCAAACAGAATAGAGGTGCGGGAAAGCGTCATAAACAGTGCGACCATATGTCCCACTGCGGGAAGCACAAATAAATAGCCGTGTCTGTATTTGCTTGCCAGATACAGGGCGAAGGGCGAGGTGATGGCCAGCATAGCGCCAACGTTGTTGTGCATGCCCCAGCCCAAATAGATCTTCCAGCGGTTCCATCTGTCACCGTCGGCCAGATCAATAAAGAACTCGTCAAAATGGCAAACGTAAAGGTTCAGCACCTCAAGGGCGATCACACAGCCGGCCATAAACCCGATCCACATAAAATAGTCGGTCCGCGCACGGCTCCAATCCACCAGTGCCGTAAACAAAAAGTACAGCACAAAGACCGATGCAAACTCCAACAGGCCAAAGGCCATATTTTTGCCCCAGATCTCGCCATAATGCTGGCTAAACAAGCCGGAAAGCAGATAGGCGGCGCCAAGGATCAGCATACCCCACAGCAGGCGGCACTTGTGCTTGACAAAACGCTTAAAGCCGATATCGGGATCAAGCCCCACGCGCAGCAAAAAGCACACGATCAGCACCACAACGCCAATGCCCAAAAAGGCACCTGTGCCACCCGAAAACAGTGACTCGTTATTTTGGCCGGGATTGTTGACCCTGGACGGCGCAATGTAGCAAAACACTACAAAGGGGGCCAGCGTCAAAAAATCGTCGCCCAAAACGCATACGTATATGCAATACAGCAGCGTTAATGTATATAAAACGATCTCGAGAGAGAAAATATGCGCCATAAACGTCAGCAATGCGACCAAGATCACACCCTTGGGCGACGCCATAAATGCATTGATCCCACGGACCAACGGCGTTTGCCGCATATTTCCGATCCCTTTGCCGACAGAGCCGGCAAACGTCATTTTTGTTTCCATTATAACCTCTTTCAAAAAGCGCACACAGATCCGCGCAAACGGTCATTGAGCGCCGTCTCGCTTCAGCACCTTAAAAATCGTTTTGAAAATGATCTTGATATCCAACCACAGCGAACAATGGTCTACGTAATAAAGCTCCGCCTTTTGGCGCTCGCCGCTTTCATACGTGCAGTTGCTTCTGCCGTTGGCCGCCCACCAGCCGATCATACCCGGCTTGACGGACAGTAGCTTTTCCACATCCTCGCCGTACTTGCTCTCTGCCTCCTCGCGCATGATGGGGCGCGGACCGATCACCGAAATAGCACCGGTAAAGATCGCAAACACGTTGGGGAGCTCATCCAGACTGGTCTTGCGCAGGAATTTGCCAACCTTGGTGATGCGGGGGTCGTTATCTACCTTATATTCGCGGCGGTACTGCTCCAGCTGCTCGGGTGTCAGCTGCACCTGTACCTTGTCCGCATTTTTGACCATACTGCGGAATTTGCGAATGTAAATGGTCTTTCCGTTTTTGCCGATGCGGGGATGCTTATAAAACACCGAGCCGCCATCGCTGCACTTGACCACAAGCGCCAGAATGATATAAAGCCAAGAAAAGATCAGAATAAACAACGTGGACGTGACCAGATCAAAGGCTCGCTTTACAAAACGGTAGCAGCCGTAACGAAAGCCCCGTCTGGGAATGTATACGCTTTTTGGGGGTGCATCCATCTCCCGCGGCACAGCCGCTTCGGCGTTGCGATCTCCGTTTTGGATTTGAGACATACTGTCACCTCTTGTAAAATGAAATTATTCCGCCTCGTTTTTGGTGGGAATGATATCGACCTCACCGGGCACGGTGGGGGTCTCTGCCTCAAGCTCAGCTCGGGCAAGATCCAGTGCAGCCAAAATGACCTTGTCCATATCGTAATAACGATAATGGCCCAAGCGTCCGCCAAAGATCACGTGGTCGGCACTCTGCGCGGCAAGATCGGCATATTTTTGATACAGCGCGCTGTTCTTGTCGTCATTGATGGTGTAATAGGGCTCCTTATCGCGGTTCCACTGATCGGGGTACTCGCGCGTTACCACGGTATGGGTGGCGGCATCGCCCTCGGCCTCGCGGCCCAGCGTCTTGCCAAACTCAAAGTGCTTGTGCTCGATGATGCGGGTATAGGGCACCTCGCGCTCGGTATAGTTGACCACTGCATTGCCCTGATAGTTTTCCTGCTCCAGCACCTCGGTCTCAAAGCGCAGGCTGCGGTACTCCAGCTGACCAAAGCAATAGTCAAAATACTTATCGATGGGGCCGGTAAAGATCACCTTGTCGGCAAGGGCGTCCAGCTCTTCCTTATGCTCGAAATAGTCACAATTCAATCTGACCTCAACGCCCTCCAGCATCTTTTTGACCATAGCGGTGTAGCCGCCGATCGGGATGCCCTGATAGGGATCGTTAAAATAGTTATTGTCGTAAACAAAACGAACGGGCAGACGCTTGATGATATCGGCAGGCAGCTCGGTAGCGGATTTGCCCCACTGCTTTTCGGTATAGCCCTTGACCAGCTTTTCATAAATGGTGGTGCCCACCAAGCTGATGGCCTGCTCCTCCAGATTTTTGGGATCGGTAATACCTGCGGCACGCTTTTCCTCTTCGATCTTCTCCTGCGCCTCCTCAGGCGTGAGAACACCCCAAAGCTTGTTAAAGGTGTTCATATTAAAGGGCATGTCATACAGCTCGTTTTTATAAACGGCCACAGGAGAGTTGGTGTAGCGGTTAAAAGCCGCAAAGCGGTTCACGTACTCCCACACCTCTTCGTTTGCGGTATGGAAAATGTGTGCGCCATAACGATGCACCTGGATCCCCTTGACCTCCTCGGTATAGATATTGCCGGCAATGTTGGGGCGCTTTTCAACAACAAGCACCTTTTTCCACTTGGACTTTGCACGCTCGGCAAATACGGCACCAAAAAGGCCTGAACCAACGATCAGATAATCATACTGTTTCATAATTTTCTCCCGATTTTACGGAACTATTTTTTTAATATAGGGTATTCTTTGTGCGAGCAATACGCCGCAAAGAAAGATCAGATAAACCAACGGAGGACCAAGCAGCCGCCAGGCAACGCTGTTTGCATTCAGATCAAACAATGCACAAACGCCCTCTATCACAAACATATGGACAACATAAACGCCAAAGCTGGCGCCGGAAAGAAGCCGTAGCACTCGCGACGTACGCAACCCGCCCAAGGCACTCCAATTCCGCGCGCAAAACCAAACAAAGATCGCAAGCGCAAACAGAACACTTGGAAAAATATCAAAAACAACAATGCGAGAACGAGGCTTGGATGCGGCAACACCGGTTGACAAGATCTCAGCTTGATCACGATTCATCCGCTTTCTCCTCCTCGATGACTTTGGCACTGCCACGGAACAATTTTTTCAGTATTTGTTGCAAAATACCATATGTCAAGCGCTCTCTTGTAACAAGCAACACAAGACCGTAAGCGCCAAAAAACAGACAGGCCGAGATCAAAAGCGTAAGGAAAGATCCCAGCGGCAAAACGCCGACCCAAAGGGAGGCAACAACGCCTATGGCCAAAGCAGGCAGAAGCTTATAATACTGGACCGCACCAAAAAGCTGCGAAGCCTCACTGCGCAGGGCAATGAACTGTATCACCAAAACCACAAGCTCGGCCACCAGCGTGCCAAAGGCAGCCCCCGCAACACCCCAGATTGGAATGAACACGGCATTCAGCACAAGATCGGTCAAAATACCGGCCATCTGCGATAAGAACACCACGCGATCCCGCCCCAAGGGGACCAGGATCTGAATGCCGAGAATGTTGCTGATGCCGACAAACACAAGGGTTGGAATGATCACCTGCATTGGCAGGATCGAGGCAATATATTCCTCGCCCGAAAGCAGCAGGATGCTTTCTTTTGCAAACAATCCGAAATACAACGCCAGAGGAAGTGCCATTAAGAACACCAGATTCAGCGCCTTTCTGTTGATACGCCAGAAATCCTCTCTCCTTCCCTGCTCCACATAAAAAGAGGCACGGGGCAGGACTACGGCACCAAGCGCTGTAACCACACTGACCAGCACCGCCTTGATCTTAACGGCGGCGTTGTAATATCCTACGTCGGCATCGGTCATCATAAAGCCCAGCATAACCGTATCCAGATTGGTGTAAATGGTGGTAGCACACGCCATGGCAAAAAAGGTCAGGATAGGCTTGAAATGTCGCTTGAACTGATATCCGCCGATAGGGCGCATTTTGATATGTCTGCCTGCGCAGATGAAATTCAGAAAATTGGAGGCAGAGGTTGCAAAGATCGAGATTGCGCCGTAGATCGCATAGTCATCGGGCTGACGGATCATCAAAAAAACGCCGATCAGCGCCACGACCTTAAAGATCAGCGAGCGCACCGTGATGTAGGTATACTGCTCCAGCGTTTTATACAGCCAGTCCATGCCAACGGCATTCAGCAGCATCGAAACACTGACGATCAGATACAGCATACGCTCCTCGGCAAAGCGAGGAACAAGGATGAGCAATGTGACAAGCACAACGAAGGAAAGCAGCATGGTCATCAGGTTGATAAACAGCAGCTCATGCGCCGTACGCGTCAATTTTTCTCGATCGTCACGCACCTTGGCACAGGCATGAATGCCGTAAATAGGAATACCAAGCTGAGCGATCAGATCAAAATACGTAATAACCGAAAGCGCAAGCGAAACCTTGCCAAGTCCCACCGGCGACAACACGCGGGACACATATGGAAACGTGACCAGCGGAAAAACGAAGGCAGACATCGTCAACAGCATATTTAATATAAAGTTTTTTTTCAAAGACTTTGCCACGGTTGCCGTCTGCCTCCTTTCATTTTAATGATTGCCAACAGCAAGGTCCTTCAAACGCACCAATGTTCCATATAAAGGAAAACCGATCAAAAGTGCCAAGACCTTTAGCTTGCTAAACATTTTGATGTGTCGATTAAATATGACCTGCCCAAACGATCCGCGCAAAAAGCGCTTGATCTCCTGAACGGTGTTGCCATAAACGCTCTCGCTTTTGCTGTAAAGGATCTTGTCCAACAGGAAAAAGATCGTTTCCAGATGGCGGCGGTAGGCCGCCTTCTCCAGCTGCGGATAACGCTCGGTCACCGAGGAGAGCATACGCTCTGAAACCGAAAGCACCGCAAGATGCCGCTCACTCATAGAGCGGTGCATGATGCTTTCTGTATTTTGATAATAATAGTATTTTGCAGCCGGCGTATACACCACGCGGCGGCACGCAAGAGCAATGCGGAACAAAAGGTCAAAATCCTCAAACAGCAGCACGCCATCCGGAAAGCGTCTGCCATCGAACAGCTCTTTTCTATACATCTTGCAATGGGGACCGGTGTCAAATTCCTTTTGCAGCAAAAGTGTTTGAACTGTACTCTCGCTATCCATCACCAATTCTCCGCTTTGCGCACGGTTGATGCTTTCATAGGTCTTTCCATCGGTGATCCACATATCGGAAACCGACATATCGGCCCCTTCGCGAAGCAAAGCGCTGCGCAGGATCTCAATATAATCCCGCGGGATCCAGTCATCGGAATCCACAAAAACGATCAATTCTCCCACTGCCTGTTCAAGACCGACATTACGAGTTTCGGCAGGGCCTTGATTTTGCTTGTGGATAACCTTAACACGGGCATCGCGCTCGGCATATGCGTCACACATACGGGGGCTGCCGTCGGCAGAGCCATCATCGATCAGCAGCAGCTCCAGCTTGCCGTAGCTTTGTGCCAGGATGCTGTCCACACAACGTGCCAGAAACGCTTCGGCATTATAAACGGGAACGATGACCGAAACAAGCTCGGCAGACGCATCTTCTGCCGCATTGGAAACAGATATACCGCAATCAGGGGTGATCTCCCCTTCATTTGGCAAGGGAAAACGTGTTTTTTTGGCTTTCACAAGAAAATACGTCAAGTATCCCGCATATGCCCAGAAAATATATGTGGTCGGGCAGTTAACATAGAACACGTGAGACAAAAACAACGCCGAAGCAAGCGTCATCACGCAGATAGCAATGCAAAGCACTGCCTCGTCTCTGCAGGATTCTGACAATTTGAAATAATACTTAAAAAATGCCCCGAAATACCGCAAAACTAAGAGCAGCAGGATCAATATTCCCACAATGCCTTGGCTGACCAGCACATCCACCAAGAACGAATGGAATGCATCAAAATCAGCATGATCATTGTTGACAATATACGTATCCGGCATAAGATCATTGGCATAGCCCAGCACATTTTCAAATCCGATGCCAAAAACCGGATTTTTTTTGAAAATATCCCATCCGCTTTTCCAAATATCAAAGCGACGGTTGCTAATATCTCCATCCAATTCCTCTTCGGTACGGCCAATTTCAACAGGAGGCGCCTTTTCTTCATTGGGCGTATCTACAACCGGCTCGTCCACTTCTCCACCCGACGGAGGGGGAAGAGCCTCGCCCTCTGAGTCTGCGGGAGGCGTAGTGGCATCGTTTTCCGTGCCCTTGGAAGGAGTAGAGGGATCAACATCCTCAGCCAGCCAGGTATTCACGGCATTATATCCGCTGATCATGGCAGTCCGCACTCCAATGACCGCAGCCGCAATGCCAACAGACAGCACCACACTGCGCAGCACGACCCATTTGTTCCATTTTTTCAAGGACCATAGCAACGCATATGTCGCCGCTCCCACCGCAGCGCAAACAACGCCTGTACGAGAAACGGTCATAACGACAAAGGCAAAGTTGATCACGGCAAGCAGCGCAAACGCAAGGCGCAAAAACCACCGCTTGCATTTTTTGATCATATACACCGCAAACAAAATAGCGGCAAGCGTGTAAACACATGCATAATTAGGGTCAGTGTGAACGCCGTACAAGCGCCCCCACGGCATAAGCCCAGCCAAAAAGGCGGTTCCGTCCGGCGTTTCGTAGGGCTTGCAATATTCGGTGACCAGCATCCAAAGGCTGGCAACGTTTTCAACGGTGACAAAGGCCAGCAACGCAAGTCCAACAATCCAAAACTCGCGTTTAACAGCATTTTCCGTTTTTTCAGTGCTAAAGCAGAACAGCAAACAGAAATGGAGGATCATCCACATAGCCGTTTTCAGGCTACTGAACAGATCGTAACGATAGATCAACACAGATGGGATCAGAAAACTGACCGCAAACAGTCCTAACAATATAATGCCCGGAGTACGCAGATATAAGCGAACATGGCACGCACGGCAGAGCAATAAAAACCCTCCCAACAGCACCACAAGCGCCACAGAGAATTTCAAATAAGCCTGTCCCGTCATATAAACATTAAACGCCATCAGCAAATGCAAAAGGTAGACCACCTTAAAGGCGATCTCTACATAGCCGATCCGCTCATGATTCAAAAGCAAAATAAGTGTTTTGATCCTGCTTTTCATACTTTACCTCGAAAAATTACCAAAGCAACACTGCCGCTTTCAATCGGCCATTTACTGTAAAATGACCTCCAGTAGCTGCTTTTTATTAAATTCAAAAGAAAAATTCTTTAACTGCTCCTCGTCATATTCCACCGTGCCGCACGCCGAGACCTCCATTACCGCCCTTGCCCAATCGGCCGCCGAATCAATATTCTCGCGGAGGCAGGCATTGGTGCTGATGGCAACCAGATCGTCGATCCTTGTGCTGATCACACAGGGCAGACCCGAAAGCTGCGCCTCAACAGCAACCACAGGCAGGCCCTCAAAGCGAGAGGGCAAAACGAAAACGTCCATACCCTGCATCAGCTCGGCCACATCGGTGCGCACACCAAGGAACAGCGCCTTGTCCGCAATGCCAAACTCGCGCAGGCGCGCCTCGGTGGCGGGGCGGTCTGCACCGTCTCCCACAAGAACCATACGGGCCTTTGGCTCAAGCTTTAGCGTTTCGTTTAATATTTCTGCAAGAAATACGTTGTTTTTAGGATAAGAAAAGCTACCAACAAAGCCAAGCACCGTCTCGTCGGGTGCAACGCCCCACTGTGCTCTGACCGAGACGCGCTTTTCGGCGCTTGCCTGAAATTTGGCAGCGTCCACTGCGTTGTAGATGATGTGAAAATCCTTAGATCTCACGCAACGCTTGGGAAAAAGCCAATATCCCGCAGTATACGAGCAAGCCAAATACTGATCGGCATATCGATGCAAAAAAAATCTGCAGAAACGATTGATCCAAACACGAACGGTGCGCTTGATCCGGCTGTGGATCCCGACACCCGAGGAATGGGCGTGCACTACAGTGTAAACGCCGCTCTTGTGTGCCGCACGCGCTCCCATCATATTCAAGGGCTCCGATACATTGAAATACGCTTTTTTATATTCACCAGACCGCAAAATTTGCTTAACGTCCTTATAATGCTTCCATGGCTTTTTCAGGCTGTGAATACGATAGACCTTGCAGCCGTACTCGGCAAGATACGCAGCAGCCTCCTCGCTGTAATTGCTGGAGAGAAAGTCTAACTGTATGTCATTTTCGTGCGCAACCTGCAGCACGTTGAGCAGATACTTGTCGATGCCGCTTTTTTTCAGATCTTCAATGTATCCAACCAAAATTTTCTCCATAGCGTCTCCCTTTCATACATCAGCGCCTGCGTCCATAAATCTTCCAGGCCGTATAAAACGCAAAAAATCCAAAGCGCAGCAGCTTGATCGCCATCAAATCGCGCTTGGGAGCTTTTGGATCTCCCATCACTGCCTTGCGGCAAGCAAGCACCTCGCGCCGCAGCTGCGCACGCAGAGCCTTATGCTGCTTTTCACATTTATCCATATAGCGCAGCACGCTTAATTTGGCGTGCACCGTGCGGCGCAGACAGCCCGTCTCCAGCGTGGGGTCTACAGCCATAGCCGCAGCGGTCAACCGCTCAACGGATCGCAAATATTCCAAGCGGCGCTCGGTAAATCCGCCGTTTACAATAGAGCTGCTTCGCTGCACATAATAATACTGGGGATCGCCTCCAAAGGCCACGCTTTCGCTCCTGCTTAAGATGTCACCAAACACATATGTATCCTCATACAAGTGACCAACGGGAAAGCGCAGTGTGAAAAAAACCTCTTTTTTATACAACTTTGCCCATACACTGACATCGATCAATCCGTGATACAAGGTCTCGACAAAGGCCTCGCGCTGCGTTAATACGCGAACCCCGGAAAGATCACTGTTGTTTTCGCTGCTGTTCTCTCGCACCACCGTATGATTGCAGGCCGTAAAGGCCGCATCGGGCGCATGCTCAAACAGCGAAAGCAAATACGAAAGGTAGGTCTCCTTTACATAGTCGTCCGAATCCACAAAGGTCAGCAGCTCGCCCTCGGCCCGTTCGATGCCGAAATTTCTGGCATCGGACAGCCCACCGTTTGTCTTGTGGAACACACGCACGCGCGCATCGCGCTCGCTCCACCGATCGCACATTTCGCCGCAACGGTCGGGAGATCCGTCATCCACAAGGATCAGTTCAAAATCTGTAAAGGTCTGCGCCAAAAGCGAGGCGACACACCTGTCAAGATACGGCTCTACCCCATATACCGGCACGATAACGCTGATCCTTGGCATAAGTCGCCCTCCTTTACGCAAAATGTAACCTTTTAAAAACTCTCTCCGTACTTTTTACCGGTGAATTTGGCACGCAAAAAGGACATTCCCTTTTTGAATTTGTTGATATGCTGCATATCCATCACGGGCACCTCGGCGTATTCCACCTTGTTGGTGCGCAGCCACACGTCAAGCAACAGCTCGGAGATGCGGCCGGGATAGCGGGCGTGAAACGCCTCGTATTTTCCGGGGTCAATGCGCTTTTCCAGTTCAAACAAAATGTCAAACAGCCACGTGCAATAGCGGTCTAACACGTCCTTTTTCATAATGAACATATTAAACATATGCGCCGAGGTGCGCTTGTGCAGCGCCTCAAACTCGGGCAGATACGCAGGATAACGCTCGGCAATGATCCTTCCGGCCTCGTCAAGCGTCTCCACATACATCGTATGCTTATAGTGGTTATACAAATTTTCAATATAGTATTTGCGCAAGCGGGGCACCACCACGTCGCACGTGCGCAGATGCGCCTCTGCCTCGGCACGGGACAAAATTGCCGTGAATTTCTTTGCCTCGTCCTTGGGTATGCGGCCCTTTGCGGCAAAATGGCGCCTGTAATGGGCAAGCCCGATATATGCGGCGTCCAGATTTTTCCAAGCCCAATAAAGGCCGGTCAGCTCACAAAAATAAGGGTTTTTGGCAGAAATATGATCGCCGGAGTTATCCCCGATAAAGCCGACGTCCTCTTTCCCCTCCTTGCCGACGTGCAAGGGCAGATACATATCATCCTGCGGCATCTGATATGCCTTATGTGCCGCCACGATAATTTTGATATCCATAAAAGTCGTTCCTCCCGCGCATTGCTTTGCAATGCGTTATTTGGATGCTTGCGGTTGCAAATGCCGCCAACAAGCTTGCCTTTGTGTGTTGCGCGTGAAAGCGCAATCCGTCTGTTTTTTGCCCTTGGCGCAAACAGAGCGCACCACACCATTATCGTTCTACATATTATATCAAATTCAAAGGCAAAAAGCAATAGCCGTGGCCATTTGTCGGCATTTTCCCCTGTTTTAGCCAAAGAAATTGCTTGTATTTTGTTTGTTTTAACCACTTTTTAAGCCACTTTTGTTGACTTTTTTAATTTTTGACTATATGTTATTTTTTTAACATTTTGCAGCAAGAAAATATCCCGCAAAAAAGGCAGTAAAAAGCAGGGGCCGTATGCCTGCATTCGTGCGGAATGCGGGCATACGGCCCAATGTTTTATGCGTTGGCCTGCCACTCGTCAGCCTTGGCGGGGGACATGCGCTTGATATCCTCCTTGGTGTAGGGGGATTCTGCGCCGCCGTTGGTGTAAAGGAAGAATTTTCCGCCCTCGGTTTTGTAAAGGGTCTCCTCATAGCCTGCGGGGTCACCAAACTCGCCCACGGTCTTCTTTGCGATCAGCAAAGAGGTCTCGGTATCGTACTCTACCTTGCAAATGATCTTTTTCATTGCGTTTTACGTCCTTTCTATCAAATTTCGTTTGATATTATACCATAAAAACAGGTTTTTTGCAAGTAGCTGACAACCACATCATTTTTCCATATTGTAAACTTTGTATTTATTCTGCATCATGCAGCGAGCAAGCCTGCCAAAGTGCCTGGATCTCGGCCTCGGTGAGGATGGTTACAAAGACATTTGCCGTAGCGATAGAACCGGTCATGCCTCTAAAGCCCTGCACCTTTTCGTTGCTGCCGTCGGAATTGGTATCCCAATAGGCCTGCGCACAGCCGCCGACGCAGATATAGGCATCGGTGGGACGGCCGTTGAAGTTCACGTCCTTGTAGGTGCCCGTGATATTATCCGTGCCCGCAACCTTAACACCGTTGATATAAACGGCGGTGGAGCTGCCGGTGTAAACGTATACGCAATGATACCATTCGCCGATATTCAGCTTATGCTTTTCTACCTTTGCGCCGCCGGTGGTAGCAAGCTCGGTTTCCAGCAAAAAGGTTGTGGTGCTATCGCCGTCCTTCAGCACGTCAATGCCAAAGCCGCCGCCCTCTTCAAAATTCAAAATACCGGCATAGCTGTTGATGTCGCTTGTATCCGTGATCTTAAACAGCACCTCACAGGTAAATCCGTCACTAAACAGCCCCGATGTACCGTACGCGGCAATGTTATACACACTGGGCTTGTTGGCACTGCCGCCAAAGTTCAGCACGTTCTGACCCAACGTTTCGTCGCGGGTCACGGTCACGGCAGTTCCCTGCTCGTGATAGGTCACCTCGGGACGAGCGAGCACACCGTTGCTGACGCTGTTTTTATCAGCACCGATCACAAGCTCCAGATAAGGCGCATTGGGATCGCTTGCAGCAGACTTGTTAACGTAGGACATATAGGTATCAAGATTCCAAGGATCGTTTGCGGAAAACTCGATCACGCGGCCGCCCTCGATGTTGGGGTCGCTGTAAGAGCCGCCCTCGCCCTTGCCGATCGAGCCGCAGTAGGCCAGATTGACACCGCGGTACTCTACGGAGAAGTCGTTGGCATGATCGTGACCGTTGGCGATCAGCTGCACGTCGCCGCGCTTGAGAATTGCGCTGAACAGACCGGGATTGGTGGCAGGTGCGCTGATGTTCTCGCCCTTGGTGCCGATCATCTCGGTGTTGTGCTTGCCCATAGCGGCCAGCTTCCACGCAAGATAAGTTTCCTGCAGCGGAATGTGGAAATACATCATAGAGGGGATCTTTTCACCGTTGTACTCCTCAAGCAGTGCAGAGGTTTTCAGATACCACTCGACCTGATTTTCCTTCAAGCCCTCGTATTTGCCGTAGAAATAGTTCTTCTGCGTGTCGCCGTTTTTATCCTTAAAGCTTGCCTCGATCATAGCATCGCCGTCGATATCGTGTGCATAAGCACCGCTATCCAGCGCCCACACGTTAAAGGCGATCTTGCTGCCGTCGTGAGAGAGAACGGGCAACACGTAGTTGCCTACGCCAAACAGGCTCTCATCGCCCGACTTGGAAACGCAGTATTCAAACTCCTCATAGATCTTCTGCTGCTCAGCCTTGGGCAAAGCAATGGGATTCCAGGGGTTGGCCTCGTCGTCGTGATTGCCGTAAACGTGCGCCCACGGAATACCTGCAGCCTCAACGGGAGCAACCATCGTGCGGATGTATTCACGGAAAACATTGGGATCGCTGATATGCCAAGCGTTATCGCCGGAAAACAGCACAAGATCGGGCTGCTCGGTCTCGATCGCCTTTTGGATATTGGCCATGGTACCGCTGGTGGTCAAACCTGCAACGGTCACACACTGCACGTCAGCAAGCACCAGCACCTTAAAGCTGCCGTCCTCGTTGACGCGAAGCGGCTTTTTCAAGGTCAAAAGCTCTTGGATCTGCTTGTTTTTCTGGCTCTCTGCCCATTGCTCGGCAAGAGAATCCAGCCACTCCTCCAGTGTTCCCTCAAAGCCGGCCTCTACGGCCAGCTCATAAGCGGACTTGCCGGGTGTGCCCTGAGGGCCGGTGGCGCCGGTCTCACCCTGAGGGCCCTGAGGGCCGGTTGCACCGGTCTCACCCTGAGGACCCTGAGGACCCTGAGGGCCGGTTGCGCCGGTCTCACCCTGAGGACCCTGAGAACCCTGAGGACCGGTGGCGCCGATCTCACCCTGAGGACCCTGAGGACCGGTGGCACCGGTCTCACCCTTGTCACCCTTGGCGCCGGTCTCACCCTGAGGACCCTGAGGGCCGGTGGCGCCGGTCTCACCTTGCTCGCCCTTCTCGCCCTGCTCGCCCTTGTCACCCTTGGGGCCCGTTGCGCCGATCAGGCTTTCCAGCCACTGCTCAAGCGTACCGGTGTAGCCCTTTTCCTGTGCCAACTCATAGGCGGACTTACCGTTACCGCCTACCTCACCGCGCAGGGAATCCAGCCACTCGTCCAGCGTGCCGGTATAACCGTTTTCCTGTGCCAATTCAAAGGCCGATTTGCCTGTGGCACCCGTAGCGCCCGTAGCGCCGGCTTCGCCCTGCAAGCCCTGAGGGCCTTGATCACCCTTGGGACCCTGTGCGCCCTGCTCACCCTGAGGCCCCTGTGCGCCCTGCTCGCAGGCCGCCATAGGGATGGCGAGCATCACCAAGGCCAGCACAAGGCAAAGCAGCTTGATTACTCTGTTTTGCTTCATTATAATGTCCTCCTTATGGAGATTGTTCGGGGCTAAGCCCCGTCACGCTCAAGTATAGCACGCCCACAAACGGCAAACAAGCACCCGATTTACGGTCTGGCGGTATTCGATTTTCGGTTCTGCCACACAAAAGAGCCCCTGCGCCGCATTTGCAGCGCAGGGGCTTTGCATTTAGTTCACACGTGACATGTAGGTTTCAAATTTTGCGGGATCGGCTGCATTAAACTTTACCGTGCGACCGCCCAGCATCGCCTCGTCGTGATAGACCTCGGTACCGATGCAGGCCGTATAGCAAAGCTGCACGCCCTTGTAGGTCACGGCAAAATCGTTGAGGTGATCGTGTCCGTGCAGGATCAGCGACACGTCGCCCCGCTCGCGCACAGCGTCAAACATCCCCGCATTAACCGTGGGGGCGCTGATATTCTCCAGCTTTTGTCCCTCCATATTTTTTCTGCCCCAATCCCACGCGGTGTAGGTCTCCTGCAGTGGAATGTGGAAATACATCATGCCGGGCACACGCCCGCCGTTGAATGCCTCCAGCAGCGCAGAGGACGCCTTGTACCAATCCACCTGATCTGTCTGCATCCCCTCGTATTTGCCGTAAAAATAATTGCCCTTGTTGACAATATCCTCGTAGGGCGGGTCGATATATACGCCCGTATCCAACGCCCACACGTTAAAGGCGATGCGGCTGCCATCGTTTGACATCACGGGCAGCACGTAGTTACCGATGCCAAACAGCGCCTCGTCACCCGCCTTGGAGATACAGTACTCAAAGCTCTCGTAGACCTCCTGCTGCTCCGCCTTGGAGATGGCGGAGTAATAGGCGCTTGTTTCGTCATCGTGATTGCCGTAAACGTGTGCCCACGGAATGTGCATATCCTCGATATACTCCACCATCACCGCAAGATAATCCCGCAGCTTTTTGGCAGAGCTCATACCGTAGGAAACGTCCCCCGCAAACAGCACCAGATCCGGCTTTTCGGCCTTGACGACCCTTTCGATGTTATCCACCGTGCCCGAGTCGATCAGCTTTTGCACGGAGCTGCACTGCACGTCGGAAAATACCAGCACCTTGAAGTCGCCATTCTCGTCCACGCGCAGCTCGTGCTTTAAGGTCAACAGCTCCTTCAGCGTTTCCGCTTTTTCGGTATCCTCCCACGCCGTGCCGATCTGCGTAAGCCACGCCGCGCGATCTCCCTCAAAGCCCGCCTCTACGGCAAGCTCGTATGCGGATCTGCCGTCACTGCCCTCCTCGATCGAAAGGGACGCATCCCCCGCGGGCGGCGTTGGCGGTGCGGGCGGTGCATCGCCGCAAGCGGAAAACGCCAAAAGCGCCGGCAGCAGTCCCAACATCAAACACGCAAGGCGCATTGCCTTTTTGATCTTCATACGTGTTCTCCCTTCGATACGCAAAGAATTTTCTTTAGTATAACACGGTGCAAAAACACGGACAAGCATCTGCTTTACGGTTTAGCAGCCCTGCGTTTTACATTATTTTAGGTATTGGCGCTTAAATTGCTGAGGCGCCATCCCCGCCACACGAGAAAACGCATTGCGGAACGCACGCGACGAGGTGTAGCCGCAGGCCTCGGCGATCTCGCCCACCGACAGGGTGGTGGACAGCAGCAGCTCCCCCGCATGGCGCACGCGCACCTGTCGCAAAAATTGCTCAAACGAACAGCCGCAAAGATACTTAAACCGCGAGCTGACGTAGGGCACGCTGTAAAAATGCTTGGCACAGATCTCGGTCAAGGTCAGCTTTTCGGCATAGTGCTCCTCCACGTAGGCCTTAACCGTGTCGATGATGCTTGTTTTCCGAGGGCTCGTGCCCTGATCCAAGCTGTAAAGCGATTGCAGCAGGATCAGCGACAGCGCGTGACGCACAGCGCACTCCCAGGCGGGATAGTGCCGTCGTGAGGCATTATGGCAAAGATGAACCAGCGCCTGCACGCTGTCGTCGCAGTCAAAGTACAGGCGGTTGACGGGGTTTTCTGCCAAGCGATCAAAGGGAAACTGCGGAAACAGCGCCAGAAGCAACCTGTTCAAATCCTCTTTTGCAGCATCCGCTTCTTTGCCCTCTCGCAAAAAGGCGGGATGGAACAAAAGGTTCATCACCGCAAAATCGGCACTGCAATTTTTATAGGCGTGCCGCGCGGCGGTATCCAACAGCAGATAGTTTCCAAGTGTCAGCTTTTGGCGCACGACGTCGCTGTCGCCGACCTGCAGAATATGGTCTGCCGTTCCCGACAGCACGTAGGAAAGCTCCATGCAACCGTGCGCATGCAGATCCCGATCAGCCTGCCGATCTCGTTGTGCAAAAAAGGGACGCGTTAAAAGCACCATAGTATCGTTTTGTTGTGTCGTGATCACGGGTAGCATCAGATCTCTCCTTTCTCAAAAACAGGCGTTTTCTCACTCCGTTACGGCACTAATGCTCCATTTCAGCGCAAATTTGACCTCGCCTGCGGCCTCTAATTTACAATAAGCAAACCTGTCGTCAAGCAAAGTCGTGGTGGGCTCGATGCCAAGGGCATAATCTCCCGAAGCCATGCTCTGCCACTGCACAAAGTGCGGCAGCGTATCGGCAGAATACGTCAAGGTCAGTGCCTTTCCCAGCTTTTTGTTGGAAAGCGTGATTGCAGGAGTGTTCAGCTTCCAGAAATAGCAAGTCTCAAGTCGTGCGGGATCGGGCGCGATCACGTTGCGCACGTTGCAAATATTTTCTGCTGCCCAAGGGGTGCGGGGGGTGCATTCGCCGTCGATCTTCAGGGTCGCGCCCTCGTCAAGCAGAGGGTAGCCCGCATTGACGTGATACAGGATGCAATAGTCGGCGGGGGTGTATCCCACGTTGACCAGCGTATCCTCCAAAGTCACAAAATCCCCCATAACGGGTGCGAAATAACGGCGTTTCAGCAACAGATCCTTGCCAAACAGCGCGCCGCTTTTCACCTCTGCCTCTACGGTAATACCCTGCTCGTCACAGCGCATCAGCGTTACGCGGGCGGGGGTCAGATGCAGCGTACCGTGTACCTCGTGACCCTCACGGTCCCCCACACTGTCAAGGCCACAGGTATAAAGCATACCGCCCTCAAAGCGGCGAGAAAAGCCGCCGCGGCGGGTGTTAAATCCGTTTTTGGAAACAAACGAAAGATTTTGCCCGCAATGATAGAGCTGCATCATATCCAGTGCATTGGTCACGTTCAGCAAAAAGCGGATGCGCCCATTATCGCAATCGATCACGTCAAGGCCTCTGCCCTCTCCCTCGGTCAGCGTATAGCGGCGCAACGAGCAGACCTGATCAAAATGAGAAATTTTAGGATCCATATTTTCTCCCTTTCTATGCAAAAAAATTCCCTTTGTTGCGGGATCTTTGTTACGTTACCCTCATTATAGCACAAGCAAGCAGGGCCTGTCAACTTGCAAAACAAAAGCCGAGCAGCGGCTATGCCGCTGCTCGGGAAAGCGTGTTATTATATCCACCCAAGGGATTTTGTCACCGTGATAAATGCAAACATCGTCAGGATCGACAGCAGCGTGCCAAGGGTAATGATCTCGCCGGCAAGCTCGTAATCCGCCTCGTAATTTCGTGCCATCGCGTAGCTGGACACTGCGTTGGGCGTTGCAAATACGGCAACCAGAATGGCCATTTCCAGCTGATCAAAGCCAAACAGCAACGCAGAGGCCGTCAGCATAGCGGCGGGGATCAGCACGATCTTGCCCAGCACCGAGAAGATAGAAACCTTGACGTTGCGCAGCATGCTGGCAAACTTCAGATCGCCGCCAAGGATCAAAAATGCCATGGGCGTTGCAGCGGACTTGATGTTAAACAGCGTATCGTTCAGCATAACGGGGAGCTCAAAGCCGATGGAATTGCGGATCAGCGAGAACACAAGTCCCGAAACGCCACCGATGACCAGCGGATTTTTAACGATACCAAGCAACGCGGATTTGATATTTTTGCCCTCTGCATCGCTGAACGCGTAAAGCGAGATCACCGACAGCATATTGATCACAGGCACGTAAAATGCTGCCACCACAGCGGCCAGCACCTCGCCGGTGGCGCCGCCGATGCTAAGCCCCAAGGGCACGCCAAACAGCAGGAAGTTGGAACGGAAGGTTCCCTGGATCATCACGCCGCGGCGCTTTTTATCCTTGATAAACAGCGGAACGATCAAAAACAGCACGCCGCAAAGACCGCAAGCGCAAAGGCAGCAGTAAATGATCAGCTTGCCGTTAAACACCTCAAAGATATCGGCAGTTGCCACGTTGTAAAACAGCAGCACCGGCAGCAGGCATTTAAAACAAACATTGTTGGCAATTTTTAAAAAATGCGCATCCCAAACCTTCAGTCTGGTCAGCCCATAACCCAGCATGATCAGCAAAAAAATAGGAACGATAACGTTAGCGGAAAACAGCAGATCATCAAGCATATCATAAGCCCTCTTTCAAAGAATACGACTTATTATACACCTAAAATCCCCATAAAGCAAGAAAAAAAGCGCAAAAAATACAAAATCCCCATTTTGGTTGTTTCTATCAAACTTCCAAAGGGAATTTTGTTCAAAATGCACATTTATTTTTGGTTCTTCGCCCTTTCATCGCCGTCTGTTCCTCTGTAACGGACCAGTGAAACAACGGTAGACACCGTGCAAAACAGATCATTGCAAAGCGCCACAGGGTACAGCTTGAAGATGCTGTTCAGCAGCCAGAACAGGCACCACAGCACCGAAAACTGCCGCAAGCGCTTTTCGGTGGTGCAGCTGTTGGCGATCACCGCAAACACGCCCGCCAAAAGTGGGAAAACGTCGCTCCACTCCGCAAAGGTCAGCAGCGAAATGACCGTAAACAGGGCAATAAACGCGGCAATGCTCCAGATGCTTGTCGTCCACGGCCATTGTTCCTTTTTGGCAAACAAGGCCAGCATCACAACGCACAAAAAGCAAACGATGGCGCTTGTAACGTCACCCTGCAGTAAAAAATACGCCGTCCAGCACGCCTGCCCCAAAAAGTTTGAAAAAATAATGGCCACGCGGCGGCGGAACTGATAGGCGATCACCGACAGCACCATAGCCAGAACGCCCACACCGTAGATCAGAATATAATAGCCAAAGCCAAGGGCCTCTATAAGGCCGTCAACCGAAAAACCAAGCATACGTATCCTCTTTTCTGTTACAAGGCTGCGGCATGCCGCCCATCGACGCTACGTGTACACAGCCTTATTCCTTCATCCAAAATTCCAAAACGCCGCCCTGCATCACATCTTGCACGGTCAGCATATAGTCCGTGATCTCACGGTCATTAAAGCAAACGCGATCCACGTAAATTTGCGACTTGCGCTCGCGATGCACACGGATGCAGAGCCGCTTGCCGCCGGAAAGCGCGATCTCAGCGCCCTCGATTTGAGGCGCGCCGATCAAAAGCTTGCCGCTGCCGCTGACGGGGAAAATGCCAAGTGTGTTCCACACAAAAAGCGCGGAAAGCCCGCCCGAATCATTGTTGCCGGGCAGACCGCTCCTGCCAAGTCCAAAGGAGCGCTGCACGCACTCGTGCAGGATCTCGCAGAGCCTATCGTGACGGTCGGCAAAAATGTAGGCGTAGGGCGTCTCCATATCGCACTCGTTGTTAAAGCCCTGAAAGCGATGGTGCTGCGCCTGCTCGATCTCCGTGGCCGCACCCACGTGCGTCAGTTGCCTTACACTGTCGCCGTTGTAGCCAAAAAAGTCGTCCAGCATCCTGCAAAACGCATCTTTTCCGCCGGCCAATGCCACCCGCTCCTCCATATTTTTTTGAATACGGAAGGAATAGGTATAGCGATCCCCCTCGTAATAGGGTGAATCCTCGGACATCAAGGCATCCGCGCCATAGGCATTGCGCCAATACTCTGCCAAGCGGAGCAGCTTTGCCTTCAGCTCCTCGCTTTTTACGATCTCAGCCGCGCAAAGGCAAGCATCGGTCACATCCAAAATGTGTGTATATCGCTCAAAAAAGCCGTTTTGCAAAAAAACCTCATAATCGTCACGGGCAAGCTCACGGGCGATGCATTCCTCGATCTGCGCGGCATCCACGCCCAAAACGCCCATGTGATAGGTATCGCAAAGGGTCAGAATGCCCAGCATTTTTGCCTGCTCCTCGCAGGGAAAGACGTCAGAAAGCCCAAAACTGCAAGGAATTTTTCCAAGCGTGCGGCTGATGTTGACAATGCCCTTTACGATCTTCTCCCCCATTTCGGGGTAGCACAGATAAATAAGCGGCAATGCGGTCTTATACTGATCCCAAAGGGTAGCCAGATCCGTGACTGTGTCATCACAAACGCCCAAAACACGCTCGCCCGTCATATCACAGGGCTTGATAAGCGAATGATAAAGACAGGAATAAAATTTTTGCCGCAGCGCCGCATCGTCGGTGTCGATTTGGAGCGCCGCCAATCGGCTGTTCCAAGCGTCCCGCGCCTTTTCAACCGCAGCATCAAAGGGCGCAGCGCCCTCAAGCTCCGCCGCAGCGCGCGCAAACGACACGGTGGAAAACGCCACCCTCAACTGTGCGGATCTGCCCGCAAACGAAAAGATCGCGCCAAAGGGCTTGCCCTCCCTTTCAAGTAGCGCCGCGCGGGGCGCTTGACACGTGATCTTAGCGCAAAAATAAAGCCGCACGCCGCAAAAATCGCCCGCAAAACGCACCGTATCCCCCGAAACGATCTCTGTTTCGGGATTTTCGACAGTGCCGTAAAACATACTGCTAAAGGTTTTGGAAAGTCCGTTGTTAGAAAAATCAATGGCCAAACGGCCGCCGTCCCTGTCAAAGGTATAGCGGTGCAGCGCAACACCGCCGTCCACGGTCAGCTCGCACAGCACGTCACGCAGACTTGCCTTGTAATAGCCCGGCGCCGCCTCCTCGTTTTCAAGCGGCACAAGCTCGTCGATCACAGAAGCATCCTCACCGCAAAAGGGTGTGACGATGGCATAGTTGTAATAATATTGCATACCGCCCGTGCCCGACTGGTGCAAGTGCGAAAAGCCGCGGGCAACAGGCAGGTCTGCTAATTTTTTGATACCGCCACAGGAGTTAGGACGGTGCGTGCCGTATCCCGCCGGATAACCGCCACTATACGCGCCCACAGACATTTTGCCAAAGGGCAACGTGGCGTGGGGCGTGGTGTTGCCGCAAAGCGCCTTGATATAAAACCACTTGGAGGCAAGGCCGTCTTCAAAAAAGCGGTCGGTCTCGCCGTTGCCGTAAAATACGTCAACGCATTGGCAAAGATCTTTTCTCATCTTTCAAAATTCCTTCGTCTTAAAGAAATTGAAATTATTACAAAAAACTTCATTTCCAGCATCCATTTCTATTTATTTCAGATCAAACATCTTGATCTCCACACAGCCCTGCTCGGGGATCCGAACCGTTCCGCTCTCTATCGTTTCGCCCGTCAAAGTATAGCGGTTACCCTCGTCAATGCGCAGGATCTGCACGTCGGTGTAGGCCATACCCGAAAGGTCAAGCTCCACGGTCTTTGCCTCGTCGGTGGGGTTGGCAAGCAGGATCGCCGCTTTTCTGCCGTTGGCGCCCGCGGCCACAAACAGGTCGGGGTCATCGCTTTCTGCGCTCACCTGATCGGAGAGGCGATACAACGTGTTGTAGGCAGCAAAAGCGTAATAATTGCGATAAGGGCGACCTGTATCGGGGTTGAACATTCCCTTATAATCGCTGTATCCCATGCCTGCGTCGTAGTAGCACATCACGTCCGTGGAGGTATTTTGCATCATCAGCATAAAGGCAAGCGACCTGGCCGAGGCGTTCGGCGCATCCCGCTTTTCCCTTTTCGTCCACAGATTCCACTCGTTGAGGTGATGCTCCGTCTTGGTATATCCGTAGCGATCGAGGATCTTGCGTGCATAGGCAGCGTGATCGGCGATTACCTTGAGGTCGCTTTTGGTGGTGGGGTGACAGTTGTCGTACACGTGCCAGGAGAAAAAGTCGATGGGGGCGCCCGTTTTCTGCTGATAGCGGAAAAAGTCGTGCATAAAGGAGATCACGAACTCGTAAATGCGGGTGATCTCGTGATCAAGGCCGTTCAGCTCCTTATCCTGTGCATACTCATAAAGACCGCAATGACCGTAGCCACCCACCTTGATGCTGTCGGCAAAGCACTGCTTTAAGTGCTTTGCCGCTACGGAATACAGCTCGAAAAACTGCTCGGGCGTGCCTCGCCACATAGCGGCGTACTTTTCCTTATAGCAGTCGTCGGGCTCGTTCCAGATCTCCCAATATTGAATGTCATGGCGAAAGCCGTTTGCCCAGCCCTCGCGGTAATGGCGGATCACGTGCTCGCAGATCCTTGCCCACTTACCGAAATCCTTGGGCGGATCCAAGCGATAATATTTGAGCATATGCAGGTTTTCGATGGTCACGCCCAAGCGGAAATAGGGCTGACAATCGGCCTTCATCAAATTTGCGATCAGTCGGTCGGTAAAGGCAAAATCGTAGGAGGCGGGGTCGTTCTCATCCGCGTCAAAATCGCGGAACAGATTGGGAATATCCACGTACAGCCCGCCGCCCAGCCAGCCGCCCACGTCGTGCAAACGCGAAAAAGGGATGCCCGCCTCGGTCAGATACTGATAGAGCGTATCGTGCGCCGGGTTTGGGGGCTGTCCCACGCCGTGCATAGGCTTGAATTTTCCGATCTTGCTTTGAAAATCAACCTTGATCTTTGCCATATTTTTCTCTCTTTCTGCTTTTCGCGCTCAATTTGCCGCGATCTTGATCTTATATTCCGTCGTGCTCTCCCACACGTCGCCCGCCGACACGTCCGCGCCGTTGCAAACGACAAAATACATCTTATTGTAGGGGCAGCCGTGATTGTCGGTCATAAAAAACTTATTTCCGCCCGCAAGCTGCGGATAGCGCGGAACCGACATCCGAAAGGAGATCCCCGATGCCCTGCCAAAGACCACCGCTTCGGTAGCCCCCGGAACCGAGCCGTAATTTGCAACAGGCTCCTTGGGGGTGGGATCCACGTTGGTATAAAAGCTGTCGGTCAGGGTCTTTAAGGGCGGCATCATTGCCAGATACGAGGAGCCAAGCGTATAGCTCTGCAACCACTCCACCCTTTGCGCCAGCGTGATGCCGTCGGCAGTTACGGTATAGCGTTTTTCGTGCTTCAGCGCCTCCGTGGCGGGATCGGCGGGGTCGTATCCAACCGAGGTAACCGTGATGCGCAGCTCCGCAAAAGGGGTGCGTGCACTCAACGCCTCTACACGCACGCTCTCACCGTCGATCAGCACCGAAAGCGAAGTGTATTTCTCGTCTCCGTGGGCGTATCCGCCGATAAAATCGGGGCGACCGCTTAATTTGACCGCCATATCCCACTCGGCGCCCTTGGGCGTCAGCTCATATTCGTTTTCAAAGGCGTCGTCAAATGCATAGGCCTTGCTAAGACGCCAGGTATCGCAATTTCGATCCGCCCTGACTGAGTGCACCAGATTATAATTGACGTAGCCCTTCTCTGTCGGGAGAAAGATGCGCAATCCGCCCTGTGCGTTTTCAAAATCGATCGTTGAATCATATTGGCAGTATGCCTTTTTTTCCATTTTATACAAGCACCGCCTTTCTCTGGGTGTATTATAACACAATGGATGCGATATGTCAAACTTAAAATCTCCCTGTCGGGGAGGTTGTCTGCAAAGCCTGTGCTTGTCAAGAAAAAAGGATAGAGAACGCAAAAATTCTCTATCCTTTTTTTGTTGGTTCATTTATACTGCTTTATCACAGATACCCCTTGCGGTGGGTTTTCTTTTTATTTGCAGTATAAAATGCAGCTTATTTCAAAACATCTCTTAAATAAAAGGCCTGCGGTCAAGAACCGAACGAAGTGGTTTGGAGGTTGCGATCTTACCGGGCAACGCGATCTGAAGCTCGCACAAACAGCACACAGCACCAAAAAGACAGTGCAGGTCGTTAAAGCTTTTATTGTTTGCGTAGTCGATATTCATCATCATATCGATATATGCCTCTGCATACTTTTCAAGTGCATCCTTCGCCTCGTGGAATCTGTGAGGCGTTTGCCGCATAGCTCTGTTGAGGCAAAATATGACGTCAACGTCGATAAACCCACAGTCTTTGATCATTCCATAGGGTTTGGGATCGTTCATAAATACCAGACAAGAATCAATAACCTTTTCGGGGTAACGATAGGGTCTGCGCTCGGCTTCGTGGTTAAAGAAATAATGGAAGCCTCCTGCCATCATGTGGTGCAACTTATCGGTACGCTTGTCGCCGTAGTGGAAAAAGCCCGTTTCTTCGTCAGAGTGATCCCAAAGCCATTTGAAATACGATTCCTTCCACTCCAGCCCGACCACATCGGTCATCGTAAGGCAGACAAATATTCCCGCTCCCTTGTGCGAGTCACGCCAAGGATTCGTCCAATCGACTTCCTTCTCAAGGATCTTGTGGATCCCGGCATCTGTGCCAAATTCAGCAAGAGCATTGCACGGATACAACGGCGCTGCATCAAAAAGCTCAAGCGCTGCAAGACAATGTGCCGTGGTGTGGATCGGATGATGCGTTGGCTCGCTGTAAAGACCGCTTTCGGGATCCTGCATGCTTCGCAGCGTTGTAACAAAACCATTTCTTTCTTGTTCGTCACGCGGAAACGCAGATATCGAATAAAGAATGTTCGCCGCGTCTGCACAACCGTACTCGTTGATTCCAAGATCGCAGTTCTCGCCCCAAAGCCATCTTGCATATTCGCCAAAGTCGCCGATCTTGTGTCTGTCAACACACGCTTTGATTTCCGCTATCAAAGCGTCAATATTGATCCTCTCCATTACAATCGTCTCCTTTCTCAACTTAACCAAGTATCGCTTAAGCTATATAACGTAAGAAGCAAAAGCATTTGATTTATCATCTTTCGCGTTCTCGCCGTCTTTCTTAACAAATTATACCTTTAATCCTTTATTCTGTCAAGTGGAATTTTCTGCAAAAAGCCACGGGCGGACGAAATATCACCCCAGACACTTTGCTTGCTCTCCCTTTTGTACCCGTTTTGGATCATAAAAACAGTACTTTTTAAATTTGCTTTGGCTCCCCCTGCTGGTTGCTTGCTCACAAAGCCTGCGGCTTTGTAGGAAGCCTTTGTTTGTGTCTGCAAAATTCAAGCAAAGCACATCGGCTTCCGGGTTCAATCCGCATGAGGAAAGCAAAAAGAAAACCCGCCACAAGGGCGGGTTTTCTTTTTGAGTTCATAGTACAAAAATGCAACTCGTAAAATCACGGCGAAGCCGTGTATGAAATCCGCAGCTTGTCTGCGGTATGGAATCAACACGCAGTGTTGAATGTAA
>JAZQWJ010000032.1:0-8414 GCA_045632285.1 Eubacteriales bacterium
ATTAAAAAGCGTACTGCCGGCGTGCTGATGCACGTGTCGTCTTTGCACGGTGACTATTCCGTGGGATCTTTTGGCAAAGAGGCGTTGGAATTTATTGATTTTTTGTCCGATGCAGGCTTTTCCTACTGGCAGGTGCTGCCATTCTGCATTCCCGATGAGTGTGATTCGCCCTATAAATCTGTTTCGGCCTTCTCGGGCAACCCTTATTTCATTGATCTCCCCACGCTTTTTAACGAGGGCCTGATCACCGCCGAGGAGCTGGAAAACGCCAGGCAGCAGGCGCCCTATGCTACCGAAAGCAAGCGATTGACGCTGGAGCGCGAGCTTTTGCTGCGCCACGCCGCAGGGCGCGTAAAGGATAAAGAAAAAGTACTTTCCTTTATGAAAGAGCACCCTTATATTGACGAGGCCTGCCGTTTTTTGGCGCTTTCTAAGGCAAATTGTTTTTTACCTTGGCAAAAGTGGCGGATCAACACCTATGACGAAATCGATTATTTTTACCACGCTTTTACACAATATACGTTCTGCAAGCAATGGCAAGCAGTCAAACGCTATGCCAATGCAAAAGGGATCCGCATCATCGGTGATCTACCCATCTATGTAGGGCTTGACAGCGCCGACGTTTATTTCCATCCCGATCAGTTTGAATTGGACGAAAAGGGTGATCCCTTGGGCGTGGCGGGCTGCCCCCCCGATTATTTCTCGGAGGAAGGGCAATTCTGGGGGAATCCGCTTTACCGTTGGGATGTGATGAAAAAGGACGGTTTTGTCTGGTGGCGCGCGCGTATGGCGCACACCTTAGAGATGTTTGACGGTGTTCGCATTGACCATTTTCGCGGTATCGAATCCTATTGGCGCATTCCCGCAACCGCAAAAAGCGCCAAAGAGGGCAAATATCGCAAGGGCCCCGGTATGGCCTTTGTCCGTGCAATGCGCGAGGTGGCGGGGGAGCGGCTGATCATTGCCGAGGATCTTGGTGACATTCCGCCTGCTGTACAAAAGTTACTGGCGCAAAGCGGCTTCCCCGGAATGCGTGTGTTTCAGTTTGCCTTTCTCGGCGACCCCGAATCGCCGCATCTGCCCCATAATTATATTGAAAATTGCATTGCCTACACAGGCACACACGATAACAATACGCTTCTTGGCTACGTATGGGAGCAGGATAACGATAATCGCCGCCTGATGTTGGAATATTGCGGCTATACCGAAAAGGATTGGGACGATCCCAAGGGCTATGAGGCAATCCTGCGTACGATGCTGCGCAGTTCTGCGGGTACTGTGATCCTGCCGATACAGGATCTGCTCGGGTTTGGCGCCGATACCCGTATGAACACACCCGGACGCGCCGAGGGAAACTGGGGGTATCGCATTACAAAAGAGCAGTTAAAAGCGCTTAACAGCGTCAAATTCCGTCATTTGAACGAGTTGTACGGACGTATTTGAGGAGGAAGAAAACATGGAGCTTTCGATTTGTGCCAATTATCTTCAAAAAACCGAGCTCACCGACAAGAGCGCGATCAATATGTTCCGCCTTTGCAAGGAAGCCGGCTTTACCGTGGTGGATTATACGCCGGGAGGCGAAACCTGGGAGCAGCAGGTCCGCGCACTGAATAACGCATCCGAAAAGCTGGAGCTTCCTATCGAGCAATCACACGCCCCCTTTAACCGCTATAAAAAAATGCCGATGGAGGATTATAAGATCTTGCTTGACCGCGCCTTTGAGGCGGCCATCCGTATGCACAACAAGCAGATCGTAGTTCACGGTGACGATTATCGCGTGCTGCCGGGTGAGACATATGATGCCGACAAGGCTCTGGCAGAAATGTATGAGCTTTGGGCACCTTACGTAGAAAAAGCCTCAAAGCACGGACTTGCCGTTGCGTTTGAGACTGTGTTCGAGGACAATCGCGCAAAGGACGCGCCCCCCGATCGCTTTACCTCTCGCCTTGAAGAGCTGATCAGCCTGATCGATCGTTTTGACAATCCGTATTCCGTTTGCTGCTGGGATAGCGGCCACGCGCGTCTTGCGTTTACAAGGGCAGGGATGTCCGACGCGATGCGGGCACTGGGCTCTCGCATCACCTGCACCCATATTCACGATAACTATTATAACAGAGATCTGCACGTCATTCCGTTCCAAGGCGATATCGACTGGCGTGAGCAAATGGCGACCTTAAAGGAGATCGGTTATAAGGGTAATCTGACTTACGAGTTGGTTTACGGCAAGTGGCCCGATGCAATGGTGCCCGAGTTTTTAAAGCTTGCCGCCGATACAGGCAAGGTGCTTTTGGGTATGTTCGAGACCTAATTTAACACAAAAAAGAACATACTTGTATTATTAATAGGTTTCAAAGCAAAAAAGCACAGGGAAAACCTGTGCTTTTTTGATGAGATATCGTTTTGTCGGTTATAGCTTTTGTTCGGCGGGGGCCGTCAGATATTTCAGTACTTCAAAAATGCTTTTAACGGGGATCAGCTCAATATCGGCTTTGATCTGTCGCTTTTCCAAATTGCGAAACGGTACAACAGCGCGGGTAAAGCCAAGACGCGCAGCTTCTTTTACGCGGTATTCCAACCCGGATACGGCACGGCACTCGCCGGAAAGACCAAGCTCGCCAATGGCAATGAGATCATCCGGAACAGCACGGTCGGTAAGGGAGGAGATCAGCGCCATAGCCACTGCCACGTCCGATGCGGGCTCGTCCAAGTGCATGCCGCCAATGACGTTCAGATATACGTCGTTGACAGAAAAGCGCAGCCCGAGGCGTTTTTCCAGCACCGCCAGTATCAGACACAGACGGTTGTAATCAATGCCGTTGGAGGTGCGGCGAGGGGCGGGGAACGCAGTGGCACTGACAAGCGCCTGAATTTCGGCGATCAACGGGCGCGTGCCCTCCATAGTGCAAACAGCGCAGTTTCCGGGAGTGTTTTGCGGTCTGCCTGCCAATAGCATTTCAGAAGGATTGGCCACCTCGGCAAGTCCTTCGTCGGTCATTTCAAACACGCCGATCTCGTTGGTAGAGCCATAGCGATTTTTGATCGCACGAATGATGCGATAGGTCTGCTGTCGCTCGCCCTCGAAATAAAGCACTGCATCTACCATATGCTCCAACACCTTGGGGCCTGCGATGGTGCCTTCTTTATTGACGTGGCCCACCAAGATCACAGAAATATTGTCGGTCTTGGCCTTGTTGATAAAGGCCAACGCTGTCTCGCGCACCTGTGTGACGGCGCCGGGGGTGGAATTGATATTGTCACTGTAAATGGTCTGGATCGAGTCTACGATCACCACGTCAGGGGTCACGCGGTCGATCTCGCTGAGAATGCGTTCGATATTGGTTTCGGTCAGGATCGAAAGATTGGTCCCCAAAACGCCAAGCCGCTCGGCGCGGAGCTTCAACTGCCCATCAGATTCCTCGCCCGAAACGTAAAGCACACGGCGATGGCTTCCCAAAATATCCGAGATCTGCATCAGCAATGTGGATTTACCGATGCCCGGCTCGCCCGCAAGCAACACCACAGAGCCCAGTACCAAGCCGCCGCCAAGCACGCGGTCAAGCTCTCCAAGGCCGGTTGCGGTGCGGATGTAGGAGGGCATCTCCATTTCTTTATAAGGGGTTGCTTTATGCTCGCCTGTGCGAGAGGTCAGTGCGCGTCGGGGAGATTGCGCAGCCTTTGACTCTTCGCCGATCACGTCCTCCACAAAGCTGTTCCAAGCGCCGCAGGTAGGGCATTTTCCCATCCATTTGGGAGAGCGACCTGCGCATTCGGAGCAGACATAAACGGTTTTTAACTTCATTTTCTACCTCCGTAAAGGGTTCTGCTTTCATTTTATCATACAGCGGCAAACTTTTCAAGATTTTGCGGGTACTTTTTCACAAATTCCGGCAAACAGTGTCAACGTCAACTTTTGTTGATAAGCGGGATCGCACAAACGGTGGCAATCTGCCGGCGATGATAAAAAGCCGCATTCTACCAAAACGGCAGGAGTGCTTGCGTTTTTCAACAGATAGATGCCGCTGGTCGCTGCCTTGACGCGACGGTTGTTTTGCGGCTGAAGCAGCTGCCTGGCACTTGCTTGGATAGATTCTGCCAATTCTCTTGAATCGTCGCGGTTTAGTGAATACCAGACCTGCATCCCCTCACAGCTTGGGTCGGGGAAGGTGTTCATATGAATGCTGATCAGCACACATTGCCCAAAGCGCTCGGCTACAGCCAGTCTGTTTTTCAGATCTCCTTGCTTTTTGTGCCCCTTTTTTGTTCCTGCATCATATAGCAGCGTATCCGTTGTGCGGGTTTCGATCACCGTATAGCCCGCAAGACGCAAAAGAGAAGCGAGGTCTCGTGTTAGCTTTAGGTTCAGATCCTTTTCCAAAACACCGTTTACGCCCGTGGCACCACCGTCCTCGCCGCCGTGTCCTGCATCCAGCACGATCACGGTTCTGCGCGCAGCTTCGCCGTCGGTTTCGGTTGTAAGGGGAAGGCTTATATATGTCGTGTGAAGCAAAAAAGAAAAAAGCAACGCCGCAGAGATAAACAGCGCCCAAAAGGAAACGAAATGTAAAGGCCTATATTTCATATACTCACCTCGCTTTATTATAGAAAGAGCAAGGCTTAAATATGACAAAAAGCGGAGCACCGCAGTGCACCGCTTTGCTTGTTTTTAAAGGGTTTCGAGATAATTGACTACGTCACCAACGGTAACAAAGTCACCTGCCTGATCCTCGGGGATCTCAATGTTGAACTTTTCCTCGCACAGCATAACAAGGTCGGCAAGCTCGATCGAATTGATGTTCAGATCCTTGGCAAGATCTGCATCCATGGTGACGTCATCGGGGTTGATCTGGAGTTCTTCTACCAAAAGATCTTTCACTTTTTCAAACATAATCTTATCCTCCAAAGGTATTTTCAATGCTTATGCTCCCTCATTATAGCGAAAATACAGACGTTTGTCAAGCGCTTTTTTTCTAAAATTTTACTGCATTTTGACAAAAGTTGACAGAAAGCTGTTTTTTGCGTATAATGAACCTATTACAAACGGAGGTGATCGTGTGGCTTTTCTTTATAAAAGACCCCTTGCTGCGGGTTGCATTTTGCTGATATTGACTGCCGCACTGGCCCTGTCACTCTCCTTTTTGGTGCTGACGGTCTGCTTTGCAGTGGCTGCTGCGCTGCTTTTTGCTGCGCTGATCTTTTATTTTTGCAAGAGGCGGCGCTCTTATACTGCCTTTTGCGCGGTTCTGCTTGCGGTCTGCGCGCTTCTTGGCTTTGGCCGTGTGTTTGCAGAGCAAGCTTATACACAGCGGTACGTTTCTCCCGTTCTTGGGACAGAGATCGACGCAGTGCTGATGATCGATGACGTGCGCTACGTCAGCAGCTACAGCTCCGGCTTTTTGGCCACGGTAGAATGCCTGAACGGTACGGATTGTAATTTGGACGTATATTTGAACGTAGAGGCTACCGCCCCCTTTGGGATCGGCGACCGCATTGCCGGGCGTTTTCTTTGCAGCAACGATTTTTCTGAGGAGCGTGAACGCACAGCACCGTTGGCTGACGGCACTTGCGCCGTGCTGACGCCCGTTGCTTATCACGATATTCTTTTGATCGAGAGCGGAAACGGGACGCTGCGCTCGTTTGTTAGCGATCTTCGCAATGCCTTGCACTTCGGCCTTGCGGATGCCGTTGGAGGAGAGGAGGGGGCGCTGGTTGGCGCTCTGATTTTGGGAACGCGCTCCTTTTTGCAAGCGGATACCGTCAAAAGCTTTCGCCGTGTGGGGGCCTCTCATATTTTGGCGATCAGCGGCTTGCACCTGATGATCCTTTCCGGAATCTTGGAATGGATCCTGATACGGTTGCGCATGGGCAAGCACGCAAGAAGCTGCATCCAGCTTTTGTTTTTTGCCGCGTATTTGGTGCTGACGGGCTTTTTGTTTTCTATGATGCGCGCCGTTTTGATGATGTTGATTCTGCACCTTGCATTTTTCTTTGGCGGAGATTATGATGGACCGACCGCGCTTGGTATTGGTGGTGCCGTGATCGTTTTGGCGGCTCCCGGGGCGGTGTACAGTCTTTCCTTTCAAATGACGATGCTGGCAACACTTGGCCTTCTTGCCTTTGGAGAGATCGGTCATCGTATGTCGCGGTTTTTACCAAGGCGAAAAGGCGTGAGAAGACTGCCTCTTGGCCTGATACGGGGAGCCTTGACCTCGCTTGCTGTTACGCTGTTTGCTATGATTGCCATACTGCCCGTGCAATGGATGGCCTTTGGAGAGATCTCTTTGATCACACCGCTTGCCAATCTGCTTCTGATCCCTTTGATCACGCCACTGTTGCTTTTGGGGGCGGTTCTGCTGATCCTGACGGCCGTAGGGCTGCCGAGCGGCCCCTTGTATATCCCGGTCAGGCTTTTGTCCAAGGCGGTGCTTGGCATTGCAAGGGCGCTGTCGGATATAGACGGAATGCTTTCGTTGGAGTTTGATTTTGTTGCCTGGATACTGATCCCAATGCTTGTTTTAACAGTGGTGCTGTTGCTTTTACGGTTAAAGCGCGCGTGGCAGCCGTTGGTATTGCTGCCGCTTGCTTTGTCGATCGTGGCATTTCCGGTCTGCCTTGGCATCCATCGCGCTATGGGAGACGGAGCGGTAAAGCTGATCTACCGTGCGGATGGCGGTAGCGAGGGGCTGATGCTGACGCAAAACGGAGAAGCTTTGATCTGCGATATCACCAACGGCAGTATGACGCAGGCCGTGGCAAACGAAGCAGCTTTAGAGGGTCAGGGTGTTTGTGACATCAACGTGCTGATGCTGACGCACTATCACAGCAGACAGCCGGCAACGCTGAATAAACTTTTTTCCTCTTATATGGTAAGGACGTTGTGGTTGCCGCCACCGCTGGATGACGAGGATACCGATATTTTGATCGATATACTGGCTATTGCAGTGCAGCAGGAGGTGGCAGTTACCGTTTACAAGTACGGCAGTCCGCTTACTGTGTTTGATACGGGTACCGTTACGGTGCACACACCGCTGACGCAGTCCCGCTCTGTCGAGCCGGCACTGCGCATAGACGTTTCCTATGGGAGTCGTACCGTGCGTTACGAGAGTGCCGCTTACGGGGAATATGCCAAGGCTCTTTTGCTTGACGGCTCAGACGCGACGGTAAACGAGCTGATCCTTGGCAGCCACGGCCCACGCCCGCACAGCCCCGTGGAGATCACGGACACCACTGTTACAGATCGGATCTGGGTCGCAAGCGAGGAGATCCTGAAATATCACGCACCCCTGCCGCAGGCGGCCTACGTGATGCTGCCCGCTCTCCGCGTTACCGTGCTGGAATAAAGAAAAAAAAGCAAGATTTTTGTCAAAATCGACAGGATCGCATAAGATATTAGGGAAGAGCCGTTTTTTGCGGCTTGAAATCGATAAGGAGGCCCTGAATCCTATGGGAGATACCAGATTTTCCTGTTCGGGTGCGTCGTCCGGTCGTGAGAGCTTCGGCATCGAGGCCTCTCGCATTCTGGATGCCTGCCGTGACAGAGATTGCTTTGAGAACGTTCGCGTATTCCTGACCGCCGTGGGCGAGGATCTGATCACCCGCACCAACAACGTGCGCGTAAAATGCGCCAAGCTTTGCGGCGCCAATATCCAAACCGATCCCATTCAGTTCAACCGCGGCTTTTACGCGGTCAATATCAAGCTTTACGTGACTCTGACCTTTGAGGTCTGCGTGCCAATGGGTCAAGCGCAAGAGTTTGAGGGCGTTGCCGTCCTTGAAAAGCGCGTGATCCTGTACGGCGGAGAAAGCAACGTCAGCGTGTTTCGCAGCAGCGAGAGTGGAGGATATTGCTCGATCCCCGAGCCTGTGTGCTGCGCCAAAAACGCCCCCGAGGCCGTGGTCGAGGTGGTGGAGCCCATCGTGCTTGGTGCACACATTGTCGAGCATCGCTCGCAGTGCCGCTGCTGCTGTTCCTGCTGCGACGTGCCCGTTACCGTTACCGATGGGCTGAACGGCACGCTTTGCGACGGTGACGGCGATAGCCGCACGCTGGCGGTCTCGCTTGGCGTATTCTCGGTGGTGCGTCTCGTCCGCCCCGGCCAGTTGCTGGTGCAGGGGACCGAGTTCTGCCTGCCCGACAAGGAGTGCTGCGAGCCAAGCGAAGAGGATCCTTGCGGGACCTTCCGCAAGATGCCTTTCCCAACGGCCGAGTTTTGCCCTGTGACCACCCCCACCGCCGGCAACGGAGGAAAACCCTCTCGCTGCTGCGGAAATTCCTAAATAAATATCCCCCCGCGTAGCGGGGGGTATTTCATTTTCGGGCATAGCCCTTACGTCACTGGCGGCGCACAAGTGCGCGTTAGAGGACCTGCCAGTCATGCATGGGTTACTTACTACCCATAAATGGGTCCCGTGGGTCG
>JAZQWJ010000033.1:0-11051 GCA_045632285.1 Eubacteriales bacterium
GTTGGCCTTCTCCATGCGGGCCAACTCACCTCCGGTGAGCAGGTCAACCTTGCCTTGCCGACCATTGGCTCGACATTTTGCTTCGCAAAATCGGCAAGCTTGCAGTGTCCACGCTAGCGTGGACCCAAGCCTTCTCCGCAGGATCGGCACTTCGTTGGCCTTCTCCAGCGGAGAAGGTGGCGGCGTAGCCGACGGATGAGGAGGACACGGCTTGTATTGCATAAACATTAGGCAAAGATGCATGTTTGTGTAACAAATTTTTACCACATACGCCTAAACATAATACGGTACTATGGGGGCTCTCCTCATCCACCGCAAGCGGTCCCCCTTCTCCGCTGGAGAAGGCCAACGGTAGCCGTATGATACAGCAAAACTCCACAGCCGCTTTTTTCTTTGATAGCGCAAGGCGCAAAGAAAAAAGCTATCAAAAAAGAGACGCCATATGCGGGGCTCCGCGCCCCACGCCCGCGCAAGCTTTTAAAAAAGCTTGACCAAAACTTTGCCAAGGGCGCGCCGCACTATGAGGTGCGAATATAGCACCCACATTCCGGCTGTGCAAATCCCATTTTGCAAAAGGTTTTGCGGGGGTGTGGGGGAGCTTTTTCCTAAAAGCGCCCCCACGCGCATCCCTCACGCGCCCCCACGCGCATCCCCCTAACGCGCCCCCTCACACCCCGTCGAAAAACCGCGGAAGCGTTGCTTCCGCGGTTTTTCTTTTTCTCTCGACAAAGGGCAAAATAAATGTCGGAAACGGCGCTTCCGACCGCTTCCGACATTTCCAAAAACGAAAAAACATCCAAAAACGGAAAAATATATCGCCAACCCTCTTGACAAAAACGGAAAAATACGCTAAAATGATACCAAAGACGGAAAAAGAGGTGCTTTTATGGACTATATCAACCGTATCAAGCAGATCAAAAACGAAAAAAAGATGACCAACGACGATCTTGCCGAGCGCACCGGCATTGCCGGCGGCACACTTGCCAAGATCCTGGCCGGCATCAGCGAGTCGCCTAAGCTTTCTAACTTTGTTGCCATTTGCGAGGCGCTGAATTGCTCGCTGGACTATATCATGTACGGCATTGAAGAAAATTCCAACAACTACACGCTCTCCGATGACGAGATCGATATGATCGAGCGGTTCCGTACCCTTGACGCCCGCGGCCGCGACACCGTGCTTGCTATATTAGAAAAGGAAGAGCGCTTTAGCTCGGGAGAGGTGATCGTTGCCCCCAAGCGCGCCCGCATCCTTTCGCCCGAGCCCTTGCGCGCCCGCCTTGCCGCCGCCTATGAAAGCAGCGACAACGGCTTTGGAAAGCGCACACTCCCCCTGTTTGACCTGCCTGTTTCCGCAGGCGTTGGCATCACGCTTGACGTTGATACCGCCGACGAGATCACGGTCAGCGATAACGTCCGCACGCGCGAGGCTGATTTTGCCCTGCGCATCAGTGGCAACTCGATGGAGCCCCGCTATCGCGACGGCGATATTTTGCTGGTGCAAGAGACCGATACCGTGGAATTTGGCGAGCTTGGCATCTTTATTTTAGATGGCAACGGCTTTTTTAAGGTCTTTGGCGGTGATCGCCTGTTTTCGCTTAACCCCGAATACGGCGACATTCTGCTAAAGGATTTTGACGACGTCCGCGTGGCCGGCCGCGTGATCGGCAAACTGAAAAAAAGATAAGAGGGAATTATGACAACTGTTGAAGAACTGCTGGCCGAGCGACGCTTGCCCGCGCTTTTGAAAATGGAGGACGGAACCCCCGTCACTCGCGAGGGCTGGGAGCAGCGCCGCGTAGAGCTTGTTGATATCTTGTGTCGCGAGGTCTATGGCGTGGCACCGCCCGCCCCTGCCGCGGTGCGCGTCACCGAGCAAAAGTGCAAGAAAAAGGACTATGCCGGCAAGGGCACCGTGCGTGATCTGACCCTTTCGTTTGATACCGACAAGGGCGAGTTTTCCTTTCCCGTGGTGGAGATCGTACCCACCGAGGGCAAAAAGGTGCCGATGTTCGTCATGCTGAATTTCCGCCCCGACGTGCCCGATCGCTATCTGCCCGTAGAGGAGATCCTGGATGCGGGCTGCGGCGTGATCCGCATTTATTATAACGACGTTGCCTTTGACGGCGAGGATCATTTCGAGGGTGGCCTTGCCGCTATGTACGACCGCGAAAAATACAGCTGGGGCAAGCTGCGGATGTGGGCGTTTGCCGCCTCTCGCGTGATGGATTATCTGCAGACCACCGACTATGCCGATCAAAGCCGCATTGCCGTGGTGGGCCACTCTCGCCTTGGCAAGACCGCGCTGCTGACCGCCGCCACCGATACCCGCTTTGCACTGGCTTGCGCCAACAACAGCGGCTGCTCGGGCGATGCCATCACCCGCGGCAAAGAGGGAGAGCGCGTTCAGGCGATCACCACCCGCTTCCCCTATTGGTTTTGCAAAAATTACGGCAAGTATGCCGAAAAAGAGGACGAGATGCCCTTTGATCAGCACTTTTTGGTGGCGGCCATCGCGCCCCGCCGCGTGGCGCTTGGCGCTGCGCTGGAGGATACGTGGGCAGACCCCAATTCGCAGTATCTTTCGGCCTGTGCCGCCTCTGCCGCGTGGGAGCTGCTTGGCGAAAAGGGCTTTTTGCACCCCGACCGCCTGCCTGTGCCCGGTGACTGCCTTGACGGCGGTCACGTGGCCTATCATTTGCGCGAGGGAACGCACTTTTTCTCGCTGACCGACTGGCGCCGCTATCTGTGCCTGATCTAAATCAAATCCCGCCCCGCAAGCAATGCTTGCGGGGCGGGATCTTTTATACCGTCCTTGGACTTATTCACTTTTTTCGTTTGCGGCCTCAAATACAACGGCGCCGTTTTCGGCCTTGGCGATCACGCGGTCACCTGCCTGAAAGCGCCCCTCCAGCATTGCGCCGGAAAAGCTGTCCTCGATCAAGCGCACGATGGCGCGGCGCAGGGGACGCGCGCCGTAAACGGGGTCAAAGCCTTCCTTGGCCATCAGCGCGGCCACGTCCTCGCCAAAGGTGATGGAAATGCCGATCTTTTCGATCCGTTCGGCCACCTCGGCCAGCAGCAGCTTGGCGATCTCGCGGATATTCTCCTCGGTCAGCTTGTTGAAAATGATGATGTCGTCAATGCGGTTGAGAAATTCGGGGCGGAAGGTCGCCTTCAGCGCGCTCATCACCTTTTCATCGGTAGAGCTTTTGGCGTCGTCGTTGCCGCCGCCAAAGCCCAGCGTGCGCGTGGCGGTGGTCATTGCTGCGGCGCCCACGTTAGAGGTCATGATCAAGATGCTGTTTTTAAAGTCCACGCGGCGCCCCTGCGAGTCGGTCAAAATGCCGTCCTCCAGCACCTGCAGCAGGATGTTGAACACGTCGGGGTGTGCCTTTTCGATCTCGTCAAACAGCACCACCGAATAGGGCTTGCGGCGGATCTTTTCGGTCAGCTGACCGCCCTCCTCAAAGCCCACGTAGCCGGGGGGCGAGCCGATCAGCTTAGAAACGCTGTGCTTTTCCATATACTCCGACATATCCAAGCGGATCATGGCGTTGCGGTCTCCAAACAGCAGCTCGGCCAAGGCGCGGCAAAGCTCGGTCTTGCCCACGCCCGTGGGGCCAAGGAAGATAAACGAGCCAATGGGGCGCGTGGGGTCCTTCAGACCCATACGGCCGCGGCGGATGGCGCGTGCAACGGCATCCACTGCCGCATCCTGACCGATCACGCGCTGCTTCAGGGTCTCGTCCAAATGGAGCAGACGCGCGCTCTCCTCCTCCAGCAGGCGGCTGACGGGTATGCCCGTCCACTGGGTCACAACGGCGGCGATCTCGTTTTCATCCACCGTCAGTGCCGTGTCAGAAACACTGCTCTCCCAGTCCTTTTTCTCCTTTTCATAGGCCTCGCGCAGGGTCTTTTCCTCGTCACGGAGCGCGGCGGCGCGCTCAAAGTTTTGTGCGGAGATGGCCTCCTCCTTTTCACGGGTCAGGGCGGTCAGCCTTTCCTCGGTAGATCTGAGGTCGGGGGGCGAGGTGTGGGCCGAGATGCGCAGACGGGATGCGGCCTCGTCCAACAGGTCAATGGCCTTATCGGGCAAAAAGCGGTCGCTGATATAGCGGGCAGAAAACTCTACGGCGGCCTTGACCGCCTCGTCAGAGATCTTCAGCTTGTGGTGCGCCTCGTACTTGTCGCGCAGGCCCATCAGGATCTGCACAGCCTCCTCGGGGGTGGGCTCACCCACGTTTACCGACTGAAAGCGGCGCTCCAGCGCGGCGTCCTTTTCAATGTTTTTGCGGTATTCCTGAATGGTGGTGGCGCCGATCAGCTGCATCTCGCCGCGGGCGAGAGCGGGCTTTAAGATGTTGGCGGCATCCACGGCGCCCTCGGCGGCGCCGGCACCCACGATGGTGTGGATCTCGTCGATAAACAGGATGATATTGGGGGTCTTGCTGACCTCCTCCATCACAGATTTCAGTCGCTCCTCAAATTCGCCGCGGTACTTGGCGCCCGCAACCATACCGGCCACGTCCAGGGTCACGATCAGCTTGTCCCGCAGGGTCTCGGGCACGGTGCCGTCGGCAATGCGCTGGGCCAGTCCCTCTACCACGGCGGTCTTGCCAACGCCGGGCTCACCGATCAGGCAGGGGTTGTTCTTTTGGCGGCGGGAAAGGATCTGGATCACGCGCTCGGTCTCTTTATCGCGGCCGATGATGGGGTCGATCTTGCCCTCGCGCGCCATAGCCGTGAGGTCACGGCCATAGCTTTGCAGAGTGGGGGTGCTTGAAAGTGTGCTTTGCTGCTCCTTTGCGCTGCCGCGGGGGGCAGCGTCGCCGCTACTGCCGCTGCCAAGCAGCGCGCTGATCTCGCGGCGCAGCTCGTCGGGGGAAAGGCCAAGGCCCTCCAGCAGCTTTACACCAACGGCATCCCGCTCAGAAAGCAGGGAAAGCAGCAGATGCTCGGTGCCGATATAGCTCTGTCCGCCGCGGACAGCCTCCATAGCCGAGCCCTCGATGATCCGCTTGGTGCGTGGGGTCATATCCGCGGGGGAAACGCTGCCGGCGTTGCCAAGCCCCGCCACGGCGGCGATCTCCTCGCGCAGCTTTTCTACGGTCACGCCCTTGTCGGCCAACAGCTTGCCGGAAACGCTGTCGGTCTCGGCTGCAAGCGCCAGTAAAATATGCTCGGAGCCGATATAGGTGTGCCCCATTTCGGCGGCAAAGCGGAGTGCGTTATTTAAGGTGTTTTGCGCCTTTTGCGTAAAACGGTTGTTCATTTTTGCGTCACCTCCAATGCGCTTTTGATAAAGGTGGCCCGTCTGCGGTCGCGCTCGGCTCCGTTTTTCAGGGGAGCGTCCGCGTTTTCCGTCAGGGTGGCGGGCAGTACGTTGATCAGCAGGGTGTTCAGCGCCTCGTCCGAGATCGAGGTGATCTCGCCAAGGGCAATGCCCAGCTTTAGGTCGGTGTAAAGAGAAAAGAATTCCTCCGAGGAGATCATCGTTGCATAGCGCAAGGTGCCCTCGGCGCGGTGGATGCGGTCGGCGCGGCGCTCTGCGGCCTCGCCCTGTACCTCGCGGCGCAGGCGGCGCTCGCTTTCGATAATGCTTTCCACGGCCTCCTCCAGCTTGTGCAAAATATCCGCCTCGGAAATACCGAGGGTGATCTGGTTCGATACCTGATACAAGCAGCCGCTTGGCTCCGAGCCCTCGCCGTAAAGGCCGCGCATCACAAGCCCCAGCTTAGAAAGGCGGTGAGACAGGGAAGGGATCATCCGCGCCTCGGTCAAGGCGGGGAGAAAGAGCATGACCGAGGCCCGCATGCCCGTGCCAAGATTGGTGGGGCAGTGGGTAAGGTAGCCAAGCTCCTCGTCAAAGGCCACGTCCAGTGCGGCGTCCAGTGCGTCGTCGCACTCGCAGGCAAAGCGATAGGCGTCCTGCAGGGCAAGACCGGGCAGGATGCATTGCAGGCGGATGTGATCCTCCTCGGGGGTCATAACAGACAGGCTCTTGTTGTCGTTGCGAAACAGAGCCTTGGGGCCGCTTTTGGCGGCAAAGTCGCGGCTGATCAGATGCTGCTCGACCAAGGACTGTGCCCGCACGGCGGAAAGCGCCGTCATATCGGTCTTGATAAACTCCTTGCCAAGGGCGGCTTCTACCTTAGAGATGATCTCCTTGGCACCCTCCTCGCCAAGGCCGCGGTCAAAGGGATAGCCCGAAAGATTGCGCGCAAACCGAACGCGAGAGGAAAAAACAGTGTCGGCGTTATTGCCTTTTACTTGATACCATGCCATCGTGCGTTCCTCCTTATTCTTTCTCCAATGCGCGGATCTCATCGCGCAGGCCGGCGGCTTTTTCAAAATTTTCAGTGGAAATGGCCTCGGCCAACTGCTTTTTCAGGCTTTCAAGGCGGTCGCTTCGCTCCTTTTTGGCGCGGCGATCGGCGGGGGCGCGCCCCGCGTGGGTCAGATTGCCGCCGTGAAGCGAGCGGAGCGAGGGCTTTAACTCCTCGCGGAAGGTGGTGTAGCAGGTGGGGCAAAAGGCCTTGCCGCTCTTAAGCAGATCGTTCCAAGTGGCCTTGCAGCCGGGGCAGGTCTTTTTGGGGGCGGCAACAGGCGTGCCCGTAAAGCCAAACAGGCTATCCAACAGGTGGCTGCCAAGGCTTGCGGGGGCAAAGATCGGCTCGCCGGCACCTTGGAGCTTGGCGGCGCAGGCAGGGCAGAGATGTGCCGAGCGCTTGACGCCGTTGATGATCTCTTCATAAAAAACGGTTGCTTCGTTTTGGTTGCAGTGTTCGCATTTCATTGTGGTTACCTCCGAAATCGGTTTGTACCTATTTTATTGCATCAGGGCCAGTAAAATGTGTCGGAATATCTGCGCTCGCACCGTGTCGCGCCCCTCCGGGGTCACGTTTTGCAGCGCGGCGCCCGACAGGGCGTTGCGGATGATGGTGGCCTCGCGGGGGGAGATCAGCTCCTGATCCAGCAGGTTGCGCAGATAGGCTTTGGCCTCGTCCTCGCCGATCTCGTCACCGATGGCACAGAAAAAGTGCATCAGATATTCGTCACGGTGCATCTGCTTGCGCACGATGCGGATATGGCCGCCGCCACCGCGGCGGGATTCGATGATATAGCCCCGCTCCGGGGTAAAGCGAGAGGTGATGACGTAGCTGATCTGGCTGGGCACGCACCCAAGGCGCAGCGCCATCTCGTTGCGGCGCAGATCCAGCGATCCGCCGCCCTCCTCCAGCATTTCTTCGATCATTTTTGCGATCTGGTCGGCAAGCATAGGGAAATCCTCCTTTGACTTTCTTTGACCTTTGTGCCTTTATGATAGCACGAAAGTCAAACAAAGTCAAAGTCAAACAAAGTCAAAATTTCTTTTTGACAGGCGATTACAGCCGATTGCGGCGATTTAGCACGGCGTTTCCTCTCAAAATCTCATTTTTTTAAAATTTTGACTTTGCAAGCGTTCCCCTCTTTATGAAGGGCTTAGGGAGCTTCAAGGGGGGCTTTTTCAAAAGGCCCCTTGGCAAACAAAAGCCCCAAGCGCGCGGCGCTTGGGGCGGGGAATGGATCATTCCTTTGAATAAGGCGTATTTAAATTGCGGTTATAGGCATCCGCAAGGGCGTTCCACGTGGCGCGGTCCACCGCACCGGTGGGCGGCAGTCCGTACACGCGCTGAAATTCTTGCACCGCGTTGGCTGTGTCTGCGTCATATACGCCGCTTTGCGGCACACCCTCCAAGCCCTCATAGATCCGCGATAGCTCGTGCAGTGCGTTTTGGATGATGGCTACCAAAAATTGTGTTTCGCCCACCTCTACCGTATAATCCTCGGGGATCTGCGGAAAATGTGCCAGCCGTCTTGGCTCGCTTTTGGCCTGTACAGAGGATAGATATGCGGCGTACAGGCGCTCCCACGTGTCAAGATCGGCGCGTCCACTTTGCGGCAGCCCTACCGAGGCCTGAAAGGCGCGCAGTGCCGCCTCGGTGTCGCTGTCAAACACGCCGTCAATGGGTACGGCGCCAATGCGCTCGTCAAAATAAGAAAGCTGCCGCAAAAAGCGTTGCAGCTGCAGGATCGCCTCTCGCTCGTTTTCTCTTGCCACACCTACACCCCCGTTTCAAAGCCCGGATACTGCCCCTCGCCAAGGAGCTTCCCGTTATACAGATCGCTGTAAAGATCTGCCAGCGCCGTCCAGGTCAGTGCCGATACCTGCCCGTTTACAGGCAGACCCGCAAGCTCTTGAAAGGCGATCACTGCCTCTCGCGTTCGCGGGCCAAAATAGCCGGTCACGCTAAACGTGGGGATCTGCGGAAAGGAACGCGCCACGTAGTTGAGATATTCCTGCAGCACCCGCACGTCGTTGCTGTCAGAGCCAAGGCGCAGCACCACGCCGGGAAAGGGGATCGCGTTCCCCTCAACGTATTCCAACGGAATGCTGTTGACAATGCCGAGGTAGGCATCATACAGCGCATCCCACGTGAGCGGCCCCACAATGCCGTCGGCAGGCAGACCAAAGGTGTTTTGCAGATCGATCACCGCCGCGCGGGTGGCGGGGCCAAAGCTGCCGTCTATCGAAACGGCGGGCACCGTGTTGTAAAACAGCGCAACGTAAGAAAGGTAATATTGCAGATTGGCCACGCTTGTGCCGCTGTCCCCCTCGCGCAGCACACCGGGATACTGCGTTGTGATCTCCTCGCGGTCAATGCCCTCAGAATCCAGCTCGTTCAACCGCTTGACAGCGTTATAGATGCGGCGGATATAGTACCACGTGGCGCGCCCGATCACGCCGTCGGGCGTCAGACCAAAGATCTCCTGAAACCGCTGTGTTGCATCTGCCGTATCCTGCAAAAAGATGCCGTCGGTCTGGGCGATCTTGGGGATAGAGGGATAATTTTTAGAGATGCGGTTCAGCCGTATCTGCGCCACCCGCACCTGATCGTTGACAGTACCCACGCGCAATGGCACCGTGGGGGCGCTTTCGGTGGTGTTTTGAATGGGAACGTCCCGCACGATGTCGATGTCGTTTCCGTAATAGTAGGTCAGGATCTCATAGGGGGTATAGCCCTGCTCGGCCAGCTCCACCGTGCCCCATTGCGAAAGGCCCTCGCAGGTCACGCGGCGTCCGTCGCAATAGGCGGTGAGCAGCGGCTCTACGTTGCCTTGGCGGCGCACGTAGCTGTCAAACAGCTCGGCGGCAAGCTCGCGGATGTTTTCAAAAATATCCCGCCCCTCTACAAAGGATTGGTCGATAGAGGTGGAATTGGTGATGTCAAAATCGTACCCGCGCGAGCGGTAGTATTCGGTATAGATGCGGTTGAGTACAAAGGAGATCTGCGCGTACATATTGGCGCGGACGGCACTTTCGGGCCAGGTAGGATAGATCTCGCTGGAGGCCACGTTGGCCACGTAATCCAAAAAGGGGACCGTTACGTTGCGGGCGTTTTCCTCCGGCCGCCCAAGGTGGACCGTAACGGTCTGTGGAATGGTGGGGGTACCTGTGGCCATTCAGTCACCTCCCTCGCGCAGTGGATGTGCACCCACTGCCGACGTCTGACCGCCGTTCAGTGTAAAGCCGTCGGGATAACCGTTTTCGGGGATGGGGATCAGATCTGCCTGCTGAATGGCGGTGATGCCGTCAAAAACAGGGACGTTTTCATAAAACGCGTGTTCATAGCCGTTCAAACGGACCTCAATGCCGTACAGCGCATAGGGCGGCTCTCCCGTTGGACGTTGAGAAGCCTCGCGTGGGGGCGCCTCCAGTGCCACACGCTCGGTACGGCCATCTCGGCCGGAGCGCAGCTCATAGCGCACCTTGCCGTCACGGCGGAGCGTTACGGCGGCGCCCTCCAGTGGGATAGCATTGCTTGCCGTTGTCACCTGTACCACGATATAGCCCGTTCCCGCGGGCGTGCCTTGTGTTTGTTCCATTGCGTACCTCCCTTCGTTCCTTGGCAGTATATGCAAAAGGAAAAGAGAAGCGTGAAGGGCAATGGGGCAAGGCCCCCCGGATCCTGACACCACAAAAGAGGGCACCCCAAACGGGGCGCCCTCTTTTGTGCGAAAGAACAGTGAAAAGGTGCGTAAACGTAGGTAAGAACAGTAAAAAGGTGTGTGAGCGAGGATGAAGATTAAAGCTTCATAAAATAAGGGCCACAGGTACTTTCGTGTGTCTTTATATAAGTCCACGAGAAATCTGGAGCTATGACATAAACTTCTACCATTCTGTCAAGTGCACTTGCCGAATTCAACTCCCATGTTATATCGTGTGTCTTTTCATCCTCAAACCACTCTATATATTGAGCGCCCCTTTTGTTTATTTCATCATATGCTTTTCTGGCATTATCACCTTCCAAAAACTTGTTATCATCAAGCAATTTCCAAGAGAAGGTGTGCCATATTAAGTTTCCGGTGGAAACAACATATTTTTTTAAGTCTTTCGGGGGAATTCCAACTGCAAAATGTTCTAACCATTGCTTGTAAAACTCATTTTTTGTCATTTGCATTCTCTTTTGCAGTATTGATTGATGAAATCAACATTCTGCGAATCGTTCCGCACTGATTATAAAGTTCTTTTGCAATCTCACGGTTAAGCAATTCGGATTTTACAAACAATTCAATACAATATTCCGTTTCGTAGCATTCTTTCAGTGCGATTTGAAATTTGGCAATAAAGTCGGCTTTGCTGTGAGCATAATTCGCTTCGTGAATGTTGGCTCCGATAGAGGTTGACGAACGCTCTAACTGATTTACAAGAGAATAATGTCCTTTTACGCTATCGCACAACTTAATTACTTTAACTGCAAAGTCTGTGGATAGATCACGAAGTTTGGAATCTGCCATAATAACACCGCCTTTCAGAAGATATTATATCATAAATCCAATATTTTTCAAGTGAAATATTCGCCTTGCGGCGAATGTGAAATAATTCACTTCGTGAATTGTGAAATATTGCTTCCTTCGTCGCAATGTGAAATGAAATAAATCCCCTAACGCGCCGCAGCGCATTTCACACGCGGAGCGTATTTCACGCACGCAGTGCATTTCACAAATCC
>JAZQWJ010000034.1:0-24765 GCA_045632285.1 Eubacteriales bacterium
ACTTTTTGCGGTTAAAGCGCAGTCAGCTTTAACAGATAGGTGCTGTTTAGGGGCATTTTGAGATAGGAGGCAAATTGCGTTGCGGTAAAGATCTCTTCGCGTACAATTTCCGCATCGTGATTCTCATCCAGCAGGTAGTACTCAAGACGCAGTCCGTTGGCGTTTTTTGCGTTTTCAAAACTGATCTTGACCTCCTTTTCGGGGGCGCAGTCGTCATCGTTGAAGTAGGAAAGCATCACGCACTGCTCCTCGCCCTTGGCGGCGGCTGCCCACACGCCGGCGCTGTCGCGCTCTACGGCCACAGAGGTGCCGGCGCGGTACAGATGGTTAAACATCCAAAAAGGGAAGTAGCCCTTCAGGGTCTCACTGACGTAGTCGGTGCAGAACATACCGTTCATGCCGCAGGGGCGTGCGTCGTAGTACATTAGCATATCCAAGGGCTCCTGCTGGGCCATCAGCATATTGGAGGCGATAAATGCGGCGCCCTTAAGAGATTTTTCTGATCTGAGCGAGTAGATCCAATCATCGCCCTCCCAGCCCTTTACGTAGTTCCACTCGTTTAAGATGCTTTCGCATTCGCTAAGTCCATACTCGTCCAGCATCTTGCGGGCAAGGCGGATCTTTTCCTGTATTTTTTCAACCGTGGCACCATAAACGTGCCAGGAGAAAAAGTCGGGCTTTAGGTCACCAAGGTTTTCAAAAAAGCTACGTGTCCAGGCGTGGTCGCGCATAATGGCAACGGCGGGGCCGCCGATCTTCAGGTGAGGGAAGCAGGTTTTCAGATGGCGGAGGGTGATGTTGAACAGCTCATAAAACTGCTTGGCGGTGCCGCCCCAGCAACGCTTGTGAGTAGAGTCGTCGGGGTCAAGATCGGGCTCGTTCCAGATCTCCCAATAGGTGATCTTGGTTTTCATACCGTTGCCCCAGCCCTCGGTATAGTGGCGGATGATATGCTCGCAGACCACGGCCCATTTTTGAAAATCGGAAGGGGGCAGGGTGTTATACTTTTTTGACCAATGCTCGATCTTAGAGCCCAGACGGTAATAGGTCTCGCACCCACCGGCCTCGACCATACGCACGTATTCGTCGGTGAGTTGAAAATCGTAGGAGGCGGGATCGGTGGGATCGGCGTTCCAATCGGTAAAAATCATATTGACGTCTACGATATGCTCGCCACCATAGGTGGCGCAAAAGGAAGCGTCGTGATTGCGGGCATAGGGAATGCCAGCCGCCTGAAAGTGATGCACGTTTGTGATGCGTTGATCGGCGGCAAATTTATAAACAGGGCCGTTGTTGGTGCAGTGCATGGGCTTGATCCTGCCCGTTTCTTTGGCAAAATCGACCTTGATCTGATCCATAGTCAAGTTCCTTTCAAGCAAGAGAGTATTGTGATTTTATTGTAAACGAAGAAGCAAAGCTTGTCAAGCAAAAAACAGCAGAAAATTTTTTCTGTTTCGGTTGACTTTGGCGATCGGGCGTGTTACAATGAAAGCAACTATGAAAAGGAGGGCACGTTTATGTCCGTAAAGCTGAAGGTCTGCACCTTTAATCTGCGCACCCCCGTCAAAGATGACGGCGTGAATTATCTCCCCAACCGCAAGGAGCGTATTCTGAAATGCATTGCCGACGAAGATCCCGACATCATCGGCTTTCAGGAGGCTGCCGTTTACACCGCAGACTGGCTGCGTGAGGCGTTGGACGGCTATATCGTGATCGGTTGTGGCCGCGGCAAGACCCTGAATGACGAGGCTTCGCTGATCGCCTATCGCAAAAATGCCTTTGAGATGGTCTCGGCCGAGACCTTTTGGCTGTCTCTTGCGCCCACTGTTTGGGGTAGCCGCTACGGTGCCGATCAAAGCGGGTGCCCCCGCGTGGCTACCGCCGCCGTGCTAAAGCACCGCGAGGCCGAAAAGCCCTTTCTGTTTGTCAACACCCATCTGGATCACAAGGGCTCTGCCGCCCGTATGTACGGCTCTATCCAGATCCTGCAGTATATCGACAGCAAAAAGCTGCCCTTTGTGCTGACGGGCGACCTGAATGCCTGGCCCGAGCATCCGGAGATCAAGGTGATCTCGGATTGCAAATATCTGAACGCCGTGGATCTGACCGCCAACGTTGGCGGCACCTTCCACAATTTCGGCCGCGTGGAGCACCCCACCAAGATCGACTATATCTTCTCGGATCTGCCTGCAGACCCTGCCGAATCCTATGCGGTAAACGATATCCCCGTAGAGGGCGTTTACATTTCGGATCACAAGCCCGTGATCGCCTTTGTGACCGTGGAATAACACAAAAAAGCTCCCCCGTTGCCGCGTTTTTGCGACAACGGGGGATTTTTGATGCATCAGCCTTGCTTGGCCACGTCCGAGGGGAGCGAGCCACGCAGGCGGTAAAAGACCTTGGAAAAATAAGAGTGATTGGTAAATCCGCAGCCTTCGGCGATCTCGGCAACCGAGCCGCCGCCCTTTTTCAGCATGCGCTCGGCTTGCTCTATGCGCACGGCATTGATATAGCCGACCACGGTCTGCCCCGTGGCCTCTTTGAATTTGCGAATGAGGTGATACTTGCTGCAGCCGACCTCGGCGGATAGCAGATCCAGAGAAAGGGGCTTGGCAAAATGTGCGCGGATATACCCGATGGCGGTGCGCACGTCGGCATCAGAGCCCCGATCTTCATTTGTTGCGGGGCGGCTGAAATCGCGCATCAGCGTGACCATCAGCAAAAGGACCGAGGCACGAAGCTCGGGCAGGCGATAGGGGTTGTCACCCTCAAATATAGCCGCAACTTTGTCGTATTGGGCAAGCAGTGCATCGTTTTGGATCACGCGGGGGAAGGCGGCAGTGCCCGGCAGCAGACCATTACCGCGACAAAAGGCTTCGTCTACGATCAGGCAGTCGTATCGCACCTCGCCCTCGCTTTCAACGCGGTGCAACAGCCCCGAATCGATCACGCTGATATCGCCTGCACGCACGGGCGTGCGGCTTTCCGCGCAAATGACGGTGCCCTCGCCGGAGGTAAAGCGCAGGATCTCGATGTTTTCGTGCCAGTTGGCTTGGCGCCATTTGGTACCGCGCACCATATCGCGGTGAAAGATCACGGGTACGTCCGTCAGTGCGTGTATCTCATAAACGGAGTGCATCTCAGGAATCGGTTTCATATCTCAAACAGCAATATTGTGTTATAAAATCGCAAGATTTTCTATTGACTGCTCCCTTGGGTTTATTATAAAATAAAAATAAGGAAAAATCAAGGCTACGGCCAAATTTTATTTTGGAGGGACCGATCATGTATCAATTTCCCATAGGCGCCATCGTTGAATCCTTTAAGCTTGAGACTCACGAGGCCATTAAGGCTGCTGCTAAAATGGGCGTGCAGGGCCTGCAGCTGTATTGCACCAAGGGCGGTCACGCCCCCGAGAACTTTGATGCCGCCGGCAGACGCGAGCTGCTGGATTTTGTCAAAGCCCACGGCCTTTGCTTTTCGGCGCTGTGCGGCGACCTGGGTCGCGGCTTCGGTGACCCTGCGCTGAACCCGGAGCTGATCGAAAAATCCAAGCGCATCATCGATCTTGCCAAGGATCTGGAGACCGATATCGTTACCACACACATCGGTGTTGTGCCCGAGGACCCGAACCACCCCCGCTATCAGATCATGCAGGAGGCCTGCTATAGCCTTGCGCAGTATGCCGACAGCGTGAACGCACACTTTGCCGTTGAGACCGGCCCCGAGACCGCCAAGACCCTGAAGGGCTTTTTGGATTCTCTCGGCTCTAAGGGCGTTGCGGTCAACCTTGACCCCGCCAACCTGTGTATGGTAACGGGCGACGACCCCGTTCAGGCCGTTTACACCCTGAAGGATTATATCGTACATACCCACGCCAAGGACGGCAATCTGCTGGTAAAGGGTAATCCCGAATATATTTACAAGGCCGTGCATCCCGTGCCCGAGGAATTTAAGGGCATCCGCTATTTCGAGGAGGTGCCCCTTGGCACCGGCTCGGTGCCGTTCCCCGCATACTTAAAGGCGTTGGAGGATATCGGCTATCGCGGCTATCTTACCATCGAGCGCGAGTGCGGTGCAGATCCTGCCGCCGACATTAAGACTGCTTATGACCACCTGAAAAAGGTTATGGCCGAGAACTGAAAAGGAGAACAGATATGAAAAAGCTGAGGATCGGTCTGATCGGCGCGGGCAGCATCGCCCGCACCCATTTAAAGGCTTATGCTAAGTTGGACAATGCCGAGGTTGTGGCCGTTTGCGACATCAATCCCCAAAATCTGAAAAAGACCTGCGATCACTTTGGCATTCCGGAGGAGCATCGCTATGACAGCGTTGAGGCGATGCTGGCCGCCGAAAAGGAGCTGGACGCCGCCGACGTTTGCGTTTGGAATATCAACCACGCCCCCTGTGCCATTGCCGCTCTGCGTGCGGGTCTCCACGTGCTGTGCGAAAAGCCTATGGCCTTTAATACGCAGCAGGCCGAGGAGATGAAGGCCGAGGCCGAAAAGGCCGGCAAGCTTTTGATGGTGGGCTTTGTGCTGCGCTTTTCTCCCGAAAACGATATGGTTAAAAGCTTTGTGGATAGTGGCGTACTTGGCGATATCTACTATTCCAAGGCTACCTATCTGCGCCGCCACGGCAATCCCGGCGGTTGGTTTTGCAACAAGGAGCTGTCAGGCGGTGGCCCTGTGATCGATCTTGGCGTGCACGTCATCGACCAGACCCGCTTCCTTATGGGCAGCCCCAAGCCGGTTTCGGTGTATGCCACCACCTCTGACCGTATGAGCGGACGCAAGCTGAAGGCCGATATCGAGTGGCGTTCTGCCGCTACGGGCGAGCAGGTCTGTGACGTGGAGGATTTCGGCGTGGCGCTGATCCGCTATGACAACGGTGCCACCACGCTGCTGGAGACCTCCTATGAGCTCAACGGCCCCGATAACACCTCCAAGGCACTGTTTGGCACAAAGGGTGGCGTGACCATCGATATGGAGTCGACTCGCGTTTACACCGATATCAACGGCTATATCGCTGACGTGGCGCCCAAGATGCCCAGCGGCAAGTTTGACGATATTTTTGCAAACGAAATGCGCCATTTCGTAGACTGCGCCCTGAATGGAACGCCCTGCCGCGCCACCGCCGAGGACGGCATCGTTGTGATGAAGATCCTGGATGCGATCTACGAATCCGCCCGCACCGGCCACGAGGTCATTTTGAAGTAATAAAAGCGAGGGAGGGCTTTTGAAAAAAGCCCTCCCTCGTGCTCCCTCCCAAAACCTTTGAACAGGACAGGGCTTGTGCACAGACGGAGCGCCGTGGCAGCATTGCTGCTGCGGTGATCTTTAGACAGTACGGCGAATGAAAAAGTCTTTTTGAAAGGTTTTCGGTTGAGTAGGTGAATTTCTTTTTTGCGGATGCAAAAAAGAAAAAGGAAGAGCCCCCTTTTGCAAAAGGGGGCTCTTCCTCTTTTTTATTTACATCATTCGTAAATGGGGAACTGCTCGCAAAGGGCGATGACCTCTTTGGTGATGCGCTCCTTGCTTTCTTCAAAATTGTGAACAACGTCGTAGATCCAGCCTGCGATCTTGTCCATCTCAGCAACGCCAAAGCCACGGGAGGTAACAGCGGGGGTGCCGATACGTACGCCGCTGGTGATAAAGGGACTGCGGGGCTCGTTGGGAACGGTGTTCTTGTTGGCGGTGATATGCACCTCGTCAAGTCTGTGCTCCAGCTCCTTGCCGGTCAGCTCCAGTCCGCGCAGGTCAAGCAGCATCAGGTGATTGTCGGTGCCGCCCGAAACCAGGTTGAAGCCGCGGCCCTTCAGGCCCTTGGCAAGAGCTGCTGCGTTTTCAACGATGCGGCGCTGATAATCCTTGAACTCGTCGGTCAGTGCCTCGCCAAGTGCCACGGCCTTGGCGGCGATGATGTGCATCAAGGGGCCGCCTTGGGTGCCGGGGAACACAGCCTTGTCGATCTGCTTTGCAAACTCCTCGCGGCACAGGATCAAGCCGCCGCGGGGGCCGCGGAGGGTCTTGTGGGTGGTGGTGGTGACCACGTGAGCGTAGGGAACGGGAGAGGGACGTACGCCTGCGGCAACAAGGCCTGCGATGTGGGCCATATCCACCATCAGGTAAGCGCCGACTTCGTCGGCGATCTCACGGAAGCGCTTGAAGTCGATCACGCGGGGATATGCGCTGGCGCCTGCCAGGATCATCTTGGGCTTGCACGCGAGAGCCAGCTCGCGCACCTTGTCATAATCAATGGTCTCGGTGTCATCGGCAACGCCGTAGGGGACGATGTTAAAGTACTTGCCCGAAATGTTGACGGGGGAGCCGTGAGACAGGTGGCCGCCGTGAGCAAGGTTCATAGAAAGCACGGTATCACCGGGCTCAAGCAGAGCAAAGAATACGGCAAGGTTGGCATTTGCACCGCTGTGGGGCTGTACGTTGGCGTGCTCGGCGCCAAACAGCTTTTTGGCGCGCTCTCGTGCGATCTCTTCGACCTCGTCAACGTAGACGCAGCCGCCGTAATAGCGCTTGCCGGGGTAGCCCTCGGCATATTTGTTGGTGAGAGCCGTGCCTGCGGCAAGCAGAACGGCCTTGGATACAATGTTTTCGGATGCGATCAGCTCGATATTTTGCTTTTGGCGGCCAAGCTCACGGTCGCACGCGGCAAAGACCTCGCTGTCGTACTTTTCCAATTCGTTAAAAAACATGGTGGTTCTCCTTTTTTATATCTCGTTGCTTTTTAAAAAATAAAATCGGGAATGATGTTGATGATGCCCATGATCAGGCCGATCAGGCCGCCAAGCAGCACCACGGCGTTCAGCTCCTTGCGCATGATCGAGAGCAGCAGCTCCTCCAACGCCTCGGGGGGCATTGCCTTGATCTTTTCCTCTGCGATCTCGGCAAGGTGGAACTGCGAGGCAATGGATGCGGCGTATTTATCAACCAAGCGCTGGTACAGGCCAATGATGATGCGCTCGAAGACCTCGGTATCCTGCACAAGCTCTGCCATGGGTCTGTCCTCATAAACGGCAAGCTCGGTCTCCAGCGCGTCACGTAGCTTTTGTTTGCCGTCGCCCTGCAAAAAGTCGTTGACCCTGCCGCCGATGGGGGCAGCAAGCTGCTCGATCACGTGATCGGTCACAAACATACCAAGCAAGGGGTTTTTGGTGGAAAAGGCCTTGACAGAGGATGCTGCCTCGGCAGAGATCACAGCGCCCACGTCCATGGCAAGAATGCCGCCAAGGATCTTGTCGGTCAGATAGTCCAGCACAAGCTCTCGCTTTTGCTCGTACCCCTCGCCAAACAGCGATTGGCCCGACATTCGGATCGAGGGGAAGGAGAGGATGCCCTGCGCAACGGTTTTAGAGATCTCGTCTGAAAGCAGTGCTTTTTTCAGATCCTCGGTCTGTACCAGCGATTCGCTGACCATACGGCCAAGGCCCTTGGCAAGCGCCTCTTGCCTGCGGGGGACGATGCCGGGGGTAAAGGGGATGCGCCATTTCCCAATGTATTTGGGGCGGTAAGGGCGAAACAGCATTTTGACCGCAATATAGTTGGTCAAAAGGCCGATCAGCGCGCTGACAAACAGCGTAATGGTTATTCTGATCCCTTCTTCGGTAAACACGCGCACACCTCCTTACATAAAATCCAAATTCAAAGTTAGTATATCATAAATAGAAATAAAAATCAAGATTTTGCCAAAAGATTATAAATAAAACTTTTTGGCACTTTGCCGCTTGAAGCGACGGTGCAAATATGGTATACTGGAAATAGAGAAAAAGTGGGGGAACGGTATGCGTTTTTCCATAGAAAGGGGCCTTTATGTTACGTTTTTTACACGCGGCCGATCTGCACCTTGGCAGTCCGATGGCCGCTTTTTCGGCACAGCGCGCCGCCGCGGCGCGCGTGCGCCGCTTGGATGCCTTAGAACGGCTTTTTTGGGCCGCTGTTCAGCGTGGCGCGCAAATGATCCTGCTGGCGGGAGACGTATTTGACAGCCCGGAGCCGGAGCCGAATACGGCAAACCGCTTTTTTGCGCTGTGCGCCGCTTTGCCGATCCCCGTGGTGATCGCGCCGGGCAATCACGACCCGTATCGGGCGGGGAGCGTTTGGAAGAGGTATGCATTACCCGATAACGTATACGTGTTTGACAGTGAAGCGGTGTGCTGCATTGATTTTCCCGCTTTGGGGGCGGCGGTCTATGGCTACGCCTTTTGTCAGGAGCGTATGGAAGCACCGGCGCTTGGCACCGCCGCCGATCTGCTGCCGGATCGGGTGTCGATCCTGCTGGGGCACGCCGATCTGCTGTCACCCCTGTCTGCCTATGCGCCGATCACGGCAGGGCAATTAGAACGCACCGGATATCGCTATGCGGCGCTGGGGCACATCCACAAAAAGGCACCGCCAACGCGCTATGGCGGCGTAACGGCGGCCTATGCCGGATTTTTTGCGGGGAGCGGCTTTGACGAGCTTGGCACAGGCCGCTCGCTGTTGGTGGAGATAGAGGGAGAGCGCGTGGACGTGACGCCTCTTGAAAGCACTGCGGATCGCTTTGAATGGGTAGAGCTGGATTGTGGCGGCGCCCAAAATAATGAGGAGATCTATACCCGTTTGCGGGCTTTTTTGGAAAAAGAGCGCTTTTCGGCAGAGACCGCCCTGCGCATCACGCTTTGCGGCAACGTGGGGCTGGATTGCCAAGTCGATCCCTTGCGACTTGCTAGCCTTGGCGCGTCGTTTTCCATTTTTGAAATACGGGATGTCACGCTTCCCATTCACGATGGCGTTTATCTGGAAAAGGATCCGACCCTGCGCGGGGCATTTTATCGCGCGATGCTGCCCCGTTTGCGGTCCGGGGATGCCGAGGAGCGCGCCGTTGCGGCCGAGGCGTTGCAGCTGGGTCTGGCGGCGCTGGCGGGAAGAGAGGTATAAGCTTTGCGGATCGTAAGAGTTGATATAGAGGAATTTGGAAAGCTGCGTGGATGTACACTGGAGCCCGACGCGGGGCTGACGTTGATCGAGGGGGAAAACGAAAGCGGCAAAAGCACGCTTTTGTCTTTTTTTCGCTTTGCGTTGTACGGTTTTCCGCGCAAAAACAGTGCCGAGGGAGAGGAACGCGACAAACGCCTGTCCTGGCGCGGCCGCTTGGCTGCCGGCAGACTGACAGTAGAGACCGAGGCCGGCGTTTTTTGCGTTTCCCGCCGTGCGTATCTGCGCGCAGACAGCCTTTGCGAGGAGCTGACGATGCTGCGCCTGCCCGAGGGCGAGCAGGTCGCGTTGGAGGGGAAAAGTCCGGGAGAATATCTGCTGGGCCTGCCCGTTGAATTGTATGAGAGCAGTCTTTGTATCACGCAAAACGGTGTGGAGCGCGTTTCGGCACCCGGCGTTGGAGAGGGCGTTGGTGCCACTCTGTTTGCGCAAGGCGGCAGCTTTTCTGCGGCAGATGCCGAGCGCCGCCTTGGGCGGGCGCACCGTGAGCTGCAGCATTTGAAGGGGCGGGGTGGTCGCATTGCCGAGCTGGAGGAGCGCCTGTCTGTGCTGGTGGGAGAGCTGACACACAGTAAGGAGAGCGCAAGGCGCTTGGCCGAGCTGCAGCTTGAGCGGCGACAATGCCGCGAGGAGTTGGACCGCCGGAGAGAAGAGCTGAAGGATATTGCGGGTGCGCTGGAGCGTATAGAGATCGAGCGTATACTGCAGACTGTGCGCGAGCGGGACGCCGCTGCACAAGAGGGGGCACGACTTGCCGCCGGGCTGGCACAGCTGGATGCCGAGGCACCCGTGCTTGACGGCCCCGTGATCGAGGCCCTGACGCGGCTTTTGCACCGTTGCGAGACGCTGCGCATACGATTGGAGAGCTGTGAAGCGGAGCTGGCACGGGCCGAACGCACGCACACGGTGGACGTGGCGTGCGCCGCCGATGCCGTAGATGCGATGGGCGGTGGAGATGCGGTGTTGCGGCGGGTAGAGAAAAAGCGTGGGCAAAAACGAATAAGTGCCGCAACGGGTACTGTTTTTTTGATATTGGCCGTAGTGTCGGCAGCGCTTGCGCTGTGGCGTGCCAAGCCCTTGCTATGGGTCGTGGCCGGGATAGCGGCCGCGATCTCGCTGCTGTGCGCCGTGGCGCATATCTGCGTTGGGCGTTCGCTACGCGGTATGCTGCGCGCCCTGCGGTTGCCATCCCACGGTATGCTGCGCACCTATCTGGAGCAGCTGCGACAGGATGCCGATGCCGCCCGCGAGCGGCGGGAGCAGCTTGCTGCCATCAAGGCCGAAAAGGGGCGCGTGCAGCTTGATCTGGAGGAAAGCACAGCGGCACTTTCTACTGCCCTGTTGAACGTTGGCAGAGGGGAGCTTGCGGGCGATCCCGTGGGCCTTTCACAGCATCTTGCCAAGGAATCCGAGCGGCGTGAGGCACGCCTTGCGGCGCAGGCGCGCCTCACGCCCGAGCTGGAGCGCGCCAGAGGTGTGGTCGAGGCGTTGGATCGCCGTCTGGAGGGCGTTTCCGAGCAGGCGCTCAGCAAGCGGCTTGCGGAGCTACCCGTGGCAACGGGGAGCCGAGAGGAGTTGGAGGCGCGGCGCGCGGCACTGACCGAGCGACAGACCTATTGCGAGATGCGCTGCATCGAGCTGGAGAGAGCCGAATCGGCGCAGGCGGCTGCCTGCACCGATCCCGATGCCATTGCACGTGAAAAGGCCCTTACTTTGGCCGAGCTGACGCAGGCCAAAGCAAGGCTTGCCGCCATTCAGTTGGCGCAAACGGCACTGGCCGAGGCTGCGGAGGAGATGAAGCGGAGCATCACGCCCCGTCTTGGGCAGCGGGCAAACGAGATCTTTGGGGAACTGACGGGGCATGCCCACGGCCTGTTGCGGCTTGCCGCAGATTTTACGGTCACGCTGGAGGAAATGGGCGTGCCGCAGCCGCTTTCCCGCTTTAGCGCGGGTTGTGCCGATGCTGCGCATCTTTCCTTGCGTCTTGCGGTGCTGGAGGCGATCGCTAAGGAGCCGCTCCCCCTGCTTTTGGATGAGTCGCTTGCAAGATTGGACGATAGGCGTGCCGCCGCCATGCTAAGCACCCTTGTACGCTATTGCGGGCAGGGTGGGCAGTGTATTTTACTGACCTGCCACGGCCGCGAGGCTTCTTTGCTGGCAAATATGGATGTGAAACGGTTAAATATGCACGAACTTTGCGGGGCCTATTGACAAATCTCCGCGAATGTGATACAATACACAAGTATTTCCGCAGAAGTCGTCGGAATCAAGCGAGACCGACGGCGGAGGACGCTCTGGAGAATCTCCCACGGAGTGCCGAAGGTGCAAGGTGGCTATGCCGCCGAATCTCTCAGGCCAAAGGACAGAGCAGAAGCATAAGAGTCATATTCTTTTGTTGCTTTTGTTTTGCCGTGGAGCATTGTTCGGGTCGCCCGTGCGGGCGACCCGGATTTTTTGTTTCAGGAGGAAAAACAAATGGATTTTATGGCAAATCTCGTTGACAAGATCAACGGCTATATCACCGACTACTGTTTGGTGTTCGCCCTGATCGCTGTCGGCTTGTACTTCACCATCCGCACCAAGTTCGTGCAGGTGCGTTGCTTTGGTGAGGGTATGAAAAACGTGTTCGGCAATCTTTCTTTTAGCGGTGGCGATCAAAAGGGAGGACTTTCTTCCTTCCAGGCGCTTGCAACTGCGATCGCCGCTCAGGTCGGCACCGGTAACATCGTCGGTGCCTGCGGCGCGATCCTGATCGGCGGCCCCGGCGCTATCTTTTGGATGTGGGTCATCGCCTTCCTTGGTATGGCGACCATCTATTCCGAGGCGGTACTGGCACAGAAGACCCGTGTGATCAATGCAGACGGCTCTGTTGAGGGCGGCCCCGTTTACTATATCAAGCATGCATTCAAGGGTACGTTCGGTAAGGTCCTTGCAGGCTTCTTTGCCGTGGCAACTATGCTGGCACTTGGCTTTATGGGCTCGATGGTGCAGTCCAACTCGATCGCCGGCACTGCCACCACCGCTATGGGCATTGATGCGAAGTTCGGTTGGATCATCGGTCTTATTGTGGCAGTGCTTGCCGCTATTGTTTTCCTTGGTGGTATCAAACGTCTGGCTTCCGTTACCGAAAAGATCGTTCCCGTTATGGCGTGCCTGTATATCCTTGGCTCTTTGATCGTTATTTTTGCACGCGTTCGCTACATTCCCGAGACCTTTGGTATGATCTTCAAGTACGCCTTCAATGCGAATGCATTGATCGGCGGCGGCATTGGTTATGCGCTGAAGGCAGCCATCAGCCAGGGCGCAAAGCGTGGTCTGTTCTCCAACGAGGCCGGTATGGGCTCCACCCCTCACGCACACGCACAGGCTAACGTCAAGACCCCCCACGAGCAGGGCACTACCGCTATGATCGGCGTGTTTATCGACACCTTTATCGTGCTGACTATGACCGCACTGGTCGTGATCTCCACCCTGTACGCAGGCGGTGGCCCCTTGGGCGATCCCAATCTCTACAACATCGAGGGCGCGCTGAACGCCTTCCCCAAGGCAAATCTGGCACAGATGGCCTTTGGCTCTATCTTCTGGGGCGAGACCTTTGGCAATATTTTCGTTGCTGTTTGCCTATTCTTCTTTGCTTTCTCTACTATTCTCAGCTGGAACTTCTTCGGCAAGATCAACTTCCAGTATCTGTTCGGCAAGAAGTATACTGTGGTCTATACCGTGCTGGCCATTGGCTTTGTATTCCTCGGCTCCGTATTCCAAAACGATTTCGTTTGGAATCTGACCGACTTCTTCAACAACCTGATGGTTCTGCCCAACGTGATCGCGCTGGTCTTCCTTGGCTCTTTGGTGACAAGGTCTGCCAAGACCCGCGGCGCGTGCGATCTCCCCAAGATCGAGGGCGACGCCGCCAAGGAAGAGGAATAATTTCAAGTTCGGGCAACGGGCAAGCTCCCCGTTGCCCTTGCTTGCCCCTTGACTGTGGCAAGCGGTGCATTTTACAGGGAGGGACGCTATGAACGAAAGAGTTTGGAAGGGCTATCGCCGTATTGATTTCACCTTCGAGGGGATGGACGCGATCCTGGTTTTCCCCACGGTGCCAAACGGCAAGGGGAGCTGGATGCTGAAAACCGAATATTTCGGCGCGTTTCCTGCGCTTGAGCTTGAAATGCTGGCCCGCGGATGGCACTTGGCATACGTGAAAAACGTGACCCGCTGGTGCCTTGACGAGGATCTTGAGCGCAAGGCGAGATTTGCCGCGTTTCTGCATACGGAATACGGTCTTTGCCCGCGCTGCGTGCCGGTGGGTATGAGCTGCGGCGGTCTGATAGCCTCCAAGCTTGCGGCCGCGCACCCCGAGTGTGTGTCGGCTCTGTATCTGGACGCCCCTGTGCTGAACCTGCTTTCCTGTCCCGCCGGCATCGGCAAGGCGGGGGCGGATATGCTGCCCGAATTTACCGAGGCAACGGGTATGGATCTGTCTGCGCTGATCTGCTACCGCGAGCATCCCATTGACAAAATGCCGTTGCTGCTGAAAAGCCGCATTCCGATCATGCTGGTCTACGGCGACAGCGACGACGTGGTGCCCTACGAGGAAAACGGCGCCCTTTTGGAGCGTTACTATAAGGAAAACGGGGGCGAGCTTGTCGCCATCGGCAAGGCGGGGTGCGGCCATCACCCCCACGGCCTTGAGGACAATTCCCCCATTATAGAGTTTATGGAAAAATACGGCGGTTAAGCCGTGAAAGGAGAACCGATATGCTGACCTACCGTGCTGACGAGCTGATCAAAAAGGGAGAATCGTTTCATATTTTTTTCAAGCCGACGGATCAGACGATGGAGGAGCATACCCACGATTTTATCGAGATCGTTTACGTAAGCTCAGGAAAGGCCATCGAGCATATTGACGGTGCGCGCTATGAGGTGAGCAGGGGAGACCTTGTTTTTATCAATTACGGCTGTACGCATCGCTTTGAGGCTGTAGGAGATTTTGCTTATACCAACATCTGCTTTCGCCCGGAGGTGCTGGGCGACGGCATCATCACCGCCGAAAACGCCTTTTCCCTGCTGCAGCTGACCGCTTTTGACGAGATCCGCCGCGACAGCGACGCGGGTGTGGTGCATTTTGGCGCCGTAGAGCGCGAGGACGTGGAACGGCTGCTGGCAGCGATGTCAGAGGAATATCGCAGCGATCGAATATCCCGCAGGACGATGCTGGAAAGCTATTTGAACATTTTGTTTGTCAAGATCCTACGCAAGATCACTGCGGGCGAGGGCGCCGCTGACGGCGAGGTCTGGCGAGAGCTTTCTGATTATATCGACAAAAATTTAGGGGGAGAGCTGACGTTGTCTGCCTTGGCGGGCAAGTGCTTTTATAACCCCTCCTATTTCAGCCGCGCGTTTAAAGAGCGCTTTGGCGTGACCCTGACCGAGTACATCAACCGCCGCAAGGTGGAGGCCGCCGCCGCTTTGGCGGCGGACAAAAGCCTTTCCTCGGATGCCGTGGCGGCCCGTGTGGGCTTTTCTTCCGGCTCGGCGCTTTCCCGTGCTTTTTATAAGGTACACGGTGTCTCCTTTTCGGATTTTCGCCGGCAAAAGTAAAAAAATGAACAAAAAAGTAAAATCGGGCACTTGCCCGATTTTATTTTTTATGGCATAATGAAAGAGTAAAAGTTCCGTTAAAGGAGGAATTTACGGATGAGATATAATTTTAACGAGTATAAGGACCGAGTATACGCCTGCTGGATCGGCAAGAACATCGGCGGCACCATGGGCGCCCCCTACGAGGGCAAGCGCGACGTGCTGGATATCAAGGGCTTTGCCTCTAAGGCAGGAGAGCCGCTCCCCAACGATGATCTGGATCTGCAGCTCATCTGGCTCCACGCCATGGAGTCCACCGGCCCCTATGCGCTGGATTGCAAAAAGCTTGGCGAATACTGGGTCAGCTTTATCGCGCCCCACTGGAACGAATACGGTATGGGCAAATTGAATATGAAGCACGGTCTGCTGCCCCCCTTGTCGGGCGACTATGAAAACACCTGGAAGGATTCAAACGGTGCGTGGATCCGCACCGAGATCTTTGCCACTATGGCCCCCGGCTGCCCCGAGATCGCAGCAAAATATGCCATTGAGGATGCTATGGTGGATCACGGTGCGGGAGAGGGCACCTTTGCCGCTGCCTTTGTGGCCGCTATGCAGTCGGCTGCGTTTATCGAAAAGGACATCCGCAAGTGCATCGATATTGCGCTGGCGCTGCTGCCCGAAAGAAGCCGTATGTGCAGCACCGTTGCCAAGATCCTGGAGTGCTATGATAACGGCGTTTCCTGGGTGGATTGCCGCAACGCCGTCCAGCAGATGAATGCCGACATCGGCAACGGCTGGTTTGAGGCACCCTCCAACGTGGGCTATGCCGTGCTTGGCCTTATTTACGGAGAGGGAGATTTCAAAAAGTCGATGATCACCGCCATCAACTGCGGTGACGATACCGACTGCACCGGTGCTACCGTGGGCGCTACCCTCGGCATTCTGGGCGGCACCGCCGCCATCCCCACCGATTGGAAGGACTATATCGGTGACGGCATCGTGACTATGTCCATTGCAGAGGGCATTTTGCGCAATCTGCCTACCACCTGCACTGCGCTGACCGAGCGCGTGGTCAATATGGCCCCCACCGTGCTGTGGGCAAACCGTGCCGACGTGACCTTGGTCTATGGTGACGAGGATGAGAGATCGATCCCCGGCTTCGTCGCTCCCTCTAAGAATTATACACCCAAGAGCTCCGTGCTGAACCGTCTGGAGGCGCTGAAACCCTATCAGTTTGACATCAACGCAGGGATGTTCACGGTGCGCGTGACCTACGATCGCGCCCCCGATATCGCTCCCGGCGAGGAGCTTGGTGCAACGGTCAGTTTTATCCATTCCGCCACCTATAACGATCGCAACACCAATCCCTTTGGCAATATGCCGTATATTTTAAATCTTCGCTGGTGGCTTCCCGAGGGCTTTACCGTAGAGGGCAAGCGCACCGTGGTGCTGGAGCACAACACCTCGCACCACCGCGAGCCGCAAAAGGATATTCACATCACCATCAAGGCGGGTGAGCGCGTAGAGGCGCTCAATCGCGTGGTGCTGGAGGTCGTGGCCGATGGCAGACCTACCGTTTGCTACGTGCCACTGCAGATCATGGGTTAAAAACAAAAAACGCCCCGTAACGGGGCGTTTTTTATTGGCTTTTAGTCGGCCAGGACCGTGATGCGGTCAGTGGTGATCTCGGTAACGAGATCGCACAGCCAAGCAACAAAGTTGCCGATACCGGTCAGCAGAACAACGATACCGACCACAAGGGTCACGACGTTCTTGGTCTCGGTGTAGCGAACGATGCGATAAAGGCCGCCGATCAGCCAGCCAAAGAAGAGCTGAAGCAGGATCTTGGCGATCTTGGGCAGAGACTCGTAGGTAGCAGTCATATGTGTTCCTTTCTCCGACAAAGCTGACTTGTGGGGCGGTTGCCGGTCCGCTACGCGTTCCCATCTTTTTTATTATAGCAAATTTTGTTGATATTGTCAACGGCTTTTGCGCAGCGTATTTTTTGCATTTGTTTTTGTGCGGCACATAGCGCAAGAGTGCACCGTGCGGCGCGCAAAAAAGAAAATATAGCAATATTTGTCCTTTAATCTGCCAATTGTGACTTGCCTATATACAGATATTGTCTTATAATGAAAATACCAATTTATGTTTTGGAGGTAATAGCTATGGCACTGCCGATTGCTGTTCAACTGTATTCCGTGCGCGACGAGGCTAAGGCCGATCTTCGCGGCACGCTGGAAAAAATCAAGAAAATGGGCTATGACGGCGTGGAGTTTGCCGGCCTGCACGGCTATGCTCCTGCCGATATCAAGGCGATGTGCGCCGAGATCGGCCTTGTTCCGATCTCCGCTCACGTGCCCTACCTGGATATGGTGGCCGACCCCGCAGGCGTGCTGGCACAGTATGCTGAGATCGGCGTGAAGTTTGTTGCCATTCCTTATTTGAATACCGAGTACCGCCCCGGTACCGACAAGTTCCCCGAGGTGGTCGCCAATGCCGAGATGCTGGGCAAGGCCGCCAAGGAGCTGGGTATGCAGCTGCTGTATCACAACCACGACTTTGAGTTTGTCAAGCTGGACGGCAAGTACGCCCTTGACGTGCTGTACGACACCGTTCCTGCAGACCTTTTGCAGACCGAACTGGACGTTTGCTGGGTCAACGTAGGCGGCGAGGTACCTGCCGATTACATCCGTAAGTATAACGGCCGTTGCCCTGTGGTGCATTGCAAGGATTTTTACGGCGAAAAGTCTGAGGATATGTACGAGCTGATCGGCATTCAGTCTGCCGCGCCCAAGCGCCCCGGCAACTTTGAGTTCCGCCCTGTTGGATCCGGCCTTAACGATTTCCCCGCCATTGTCAAGGCTGCGTACGAATGCGGCGCCCAGTGGTTGGTGGTCGAGCAGGATAAGCCCTCGATGGATCTGACCCCCATGGAGTGCATCGAAAAGAGCCTGAACTATCTCAAAACCATTGTGTAATTCATCGGTCAAGTGCACCGAGCATATAAATTAAATTTTTAGGAGGAACATTCTCATGGCAGAGGATAAGGATCTGAACGCGTTTAAGGAAACGCACGAGGAAGTAAAGATCGACGCTGACAAAAAGGTCAGAATTGCATTTATCGGTTGCGGCTGGATCGCCGGCAGCCACATCAAGTCGCTGCTGAAGCAGCCCGACGTTGAGATCGTGGCAGGATGCGACCTGATCCCCGGCAAGGCCAAGGCCTTTTTTGAAAAGTACGGCGTAGAGGGCGTTAAGACCGAGTATGCCGACCACCGCGAGATGCTGGCCGACAAGTCCCTGAAGCTGGACGCCGTCACCATCTGCACCTACAACCGCCAGCATGCACAGCCCGCCATCGACTCGCTCAACGCAGGCCTGCACGTGCTGCTGGAAAAGCCCTTTACCGTTACCACCGAGGAGGCTGTTGCCGTTATGAAGGCCGAGAAGGCCAGCGGCAAGATCCTGTCCATCGGCTTCCAGCCCAGACTTGACGAGAATATGATCATGGTCAAGGATATCGTCCAGTCCGGCGAGCTGGGTCAGATCTACTACGTTCAGACCGGTGGCGGCCGCCGCCGCGGTATTCCCACCCCCTTTGGCACCACCTTTATTGAGGACGAGACCGCAGGCCTTGGCGCACTGGCCGACATCGGTTGCTACTCGCTGGATATGGTGCTGAACGCACTGGGCTATCCCAAGCCCTTGACCGTTTCCGGCTACAAGTCCGCCTTCTTTGGCAAGGATCCCAACTACTGCGGCTACCCCAAGGAAAAGAGAGCAGAGTACGCCGCTAAGTTCGGTGTTGACGACTTTGCCGCTGCATTCATCCGTTTGGAGGGTGGCATCGTGATCTCCTTCCGTATTGCATGGGCTATGAACCTGGATACCTCCGGTGATACCATCATCTACGGTACCAAGGGCAGCCTGCGTATTCCTTCTACCGAGTGCTGGAACGGCACCATCGGCGGCGACCTAACCATTTATCACGAGGTTGCAGGCAAGCAGGTCGAGACCAAGATCCCCCAGATCATTCCCAAGCCCACCGCTCCCTCCAACTTCGACAAGAAGATCCGTTCCTTCTGCGACGCAGTCAAGAACGGCGGCACCGCTCCCGTGCCCTCCTCCCAGATCCTGTATAACCAGGCTATTCTGGATCACATTGCAAAGTCCTCCGATCTTGGCCGCGAGGTCGAGGTCGTGATCCCCGAGGTTTAATTCAAAACAAAAACGGCAAGCCTTAAGGCTTGCCGTTTTTGTTTTTGGAAAGTGTTTGCAGACGCAAGGCACACAGCAGGATCGCGGCGGGGAGGAAGGCAGCCAGTAAAAATGCAAAGCGGATATCTCCGTCAAAGCGGTCTGCGATCGCACCGGCTGCAGAGGGGCCGAGCAGGCAGCCCATATCGCCTGCAATGGCTAAAAAGGCAAACATCGGCACACCGCCACGGGGCAGTCGCTCGGCGGCAAGACTGTACGTGCCCGGCCAAAAAACGCCTACCGAAAGTCCGCAAATCCCGCAAGAGAGCAGTGCGACCAGGGGGATCGGCGCCAGTGCCGCCATTAAAAACGAAAGGGCGCACAGCACTGCCGAGCAGGCGACTGTCAGCAAAAGGCTGACACGTGGTGCGATTTTTGCGTACAAAATGCGGGAGCTTCCCATCATCACCGCAAAAAAGCAGGGGCCAAGCAGATCGCCCAAGGTCTTGGAAACACCAAGCCCCATTTCTGCAAAGGCAGAGGCCCATTGACCCATAATCATTTCGGCGGCGCCCGCCGAAAAGATAAGCAGCAGGCACCAAAGAAAGGCGCGAGAGCAAAACAGATACCGCAGCGCGGTGCCGCCTTCCTCCTCTTCGGGCCGGGCCAGAGGAACGGCGGTAAACAGCAGGGCGCCCGTTAAGGGGATCAGTGCAAGCAGGCAGGAAAGGACCCGCCAATTTTCAATGCCGAACAGGGCAAAAAAGGCCACCGACAAAAGGATAACACCCGCTTGCCCCCAACAATAAAAGGAATGAAGCAGGCTCATAGAGGCGGCCTTTCCGTCACCGGGGCAGGCCTCGATAATGGGGCTGATCAGCACCTCGTTGCATCCACCGCCAATGCCGCACAGCAGCACGGCAACGATCAGGCCCACCAAGGGTGGCAGCAAAAAGGGCAGCACCGCAAGAGAGATCAGACCCGCGGCGGCAATGAGCTGCGCCGCCACCGTTGTGGCGCGCAGACCAAAGAATTTGGAAATGCCGGAGACCGTCATATCCGATAAAAGCTGAACTGCAAAATTGACGCCGATCAGCAAAGAGATCTCGCCAAGCGACAAGCCAAAGCTGTGCTGAAAGGTCAAAAACAAAAGCGGAACAAAGTTGATGCAGACTGATTGGGTCACATACCCAAGATAACAGGCCTTACGGGTCTTGCTGAAAGAGGTGTGGATGCTCATAGAACTCCTTTGGGGATCATACGCGGTCGATCGTGATCACGGCAAAATGCTCGGGAGCCTCGGCGGCGATGGCGGCGGCAAGCGCGGCCTTGATATCGCTGTCGGCCGCATCCAGCTCAAAGGGGACCTCCGCGTCAAAGATCAGGTTTGTGTGGGTGGTGCCGGGCACCATACGAAAGTCGTGAATTCTGATGCCGTTATGGTACTTTTCTGCAATTTCGCAGACACGTTGCCGCCAAAACGTCACGCGCTCGTCGTCGGTGACGATGGGGTCAAGATGTATGGTGCATTCAATGCCGCACTCGTTTTGCAGTTGGCGCTCGATCAGATCGATGGTGTCGTGGGTGGCAAAGATGTCACGCTTACCGTCCACCTCTACGTGCAGCGAGGCTAGGGTGCGATAGGGGCCGTATTTATGCACGTAAAGATCGTGAATGCCAAGGGCGTCGGGATACTCGCCGACCACGCGGCGAATGGCCGCAACCGTTTCTTCGTCAGGGGCCTCGCCAAGGATGGCGTTTTTGGTATCGTTCAGCACGCGCAGCCCCGCCCAAAAGATCAGCGAGGCCACCAAGATGCCCATAATGGGGTCGATATAGGGCGCAACGCTGTCCGGTACAAAGCGCGCAAGCAGGGTGGCGAGCAGCACGGCGGCGGTTGCCCCCGCATCCGAAAAGCAGTCGGCCGCGGTGGCTTTGGTCACGTCGGAATCGATCTTTTTGCCCACAAAGCGGTTGAAAAGGCCCATCCACACCTTGATCAGGATCGAGACCGACAAAATAACGATGGCAATGATGCTGAAGTCAATGCCGACCGGTGCCATCAGCTTTTCGATCGAGCCGCGCACCAGCTCTACGCCAATAAAAAGAATGATGAAGGAAACGATCATAGAGGCGATATATTCAATGCGTGCGTGGCCAAAGGGATGCTCGCGGTCGGCGGGCTTTGCGGAAATTTTAAAGCTGACCAACGAGATCACCGACGAGCCTGCGTCGGATAGATTGTTGACGGCATCGGCGCGGATCGAGATCGAGCCGGACAGCGTCCCTGCGATCAGCTTGACGGCAAACAGCAGGATGTTCAGCAAAATGCCCGTGACAGAAACCAACATACCATAAGCGCGGCGCACGGCGGGATGCGTAACGTTGTTTCGGTCCTTGATAAATAATTTTGTGAGAAGTCGGATCATCATTACACCTCAAAAGCTTTAAAATCTGAAATATAAAAACGGGTTGAAGCCCGCATCAGTCAACTCGATCACGCACAGCAAAAGCGCCAACAGTGGTAGCAGTGCCGAAAGGCCAAAAAGGCGTTTTTTGCATACCGTTTGGCGGTATATTTGCCGTGGTAGAGGGGTGGAGCCAAGGGCACAGAGCGCCAAAACAGGCAGATATTGCACAAGATGATACAGCTCGCCCCGTGCCCAAAGGCCGTTTGCACCCGCAAGCGAGCCTGCAAAGCGCGCAAGGCCGGGGAGGGTCAGCGCGGCGCTGCTGCCGTCAAAGGCAAAGATCGCCCAGCCAAGTAAAATAGCCGTTGCAGTGGCCGCGCGCTTTAAAAACAGGGGAGCGGTATGAGAAAAACGGCACAAAACAAACTTTTCCAATACCAATAGCAAAAAATAGTACAGCCCCCAGAAAAGGAAATTCCACGCCGCGCCGTGCCAAAGTCCGGTCAGGCTCCAAACGACAAAAAGATTAAAGACCGTGCGCCAAACGCTCCGTCGGCTACCGCCAAGAGGGATATACACGTAATCTCTGAAAAACGAGGAGAGTGTGATATGCCAGCGCCGCCAAAAATCGGTGACACTGCGGGCGATATAGGGATAGTTAAAGTTTTCCGGAAAGCGAAAGCCAAGCAGGCGGCCAAGGCCGATGGCCATATCCGAATAGCCCGAAAAATCGAAGTATAGCTGAAAGGCAAAGGCAAGCAGCGCGCCCCACGCGCCTGTGGCAGTGAGGGTGTCCCGCCCGATCAGCAGTGTGAACAGCGCCCCCATCGGGTTGGCCAGCAGCAGCTTTTTGGCAAGGCCTGCCGCAAAACGGCGCACGCCCGCTGCGGCACCGACCAAGCTGTGCTTGCGGTGAGTCAGCGCGGCAGATACGTCGCGATAGCACACGATGGGGCCCGCGATCAGTTGGGGGAAAAGCGCCACGTAAAGCCCCAGCAGCGCGGGGCTTTTTTGCGGCGCCACGCGGCATCGATACACGTCGATCACATAAGAAAGTGACTGAAAGGTATAAAAGGAAATGCCAAGGGGTAAGCGGGGGGCGTGTAACGAAAATCCGCATACGTGTGCGAAAAATGCCGCATATTTATAATAAAACAGCAACCCGACGTGCAGTATGACAGCCACGGTCAGCAGGGCTTTTTTGTGCTTGGCTTTGCCAAGCCAAAGCCCGATCAACGCGTCGGCAAGGATCACGCCTATCATCAAAAAAAGATAGATCGGCTCGCCCCATGCATAAAACAAAAGGCTGAAAAGCAGCAAAACGCTGTTTTGCCATTTTAGCACCTTACCGCCTTGCCCAAAAAGAAAAATGGGCAAAAAATACAGCAACAAAAGTGGCGGCAAAAACAAAAACAGAAAGGAATAAGAGGAAAAAAGCATACCAATACGCTCCAAGCTTGTTATGCTTAGGTTGCGCCGCGAACTATTTGTTTATTATAGCACATTTTTCTAAAAAAGGGAAGATGTCCCGCGGTGTGAGCGAAATTTTAATATTCTTTGCCGCAAAGGGTGACATTTTTTGGCGGGTATAAGTATTAAAAAACAAGTTGACAAACTGTCGGAAAAGGTTTACAATAAGAATGTAGCCCCCATACTACATTATATCTTTAAGGAGGAAACATTGTGATGAAAAAGATTTTATCTTGGTTTTTGATCCTTACTATGCTGACGGTGTCGATGCTGACGCTGACTGCCTGCTCGTTGCTTAACAGAGAGGAAACACTCTCGCAGGAGGAAGTGGAGGATCTGCTGACCGCCGTTGGTGACAATATGGCGGATCTGGATGATCTGGAGATCCGTTGCGTGCTTGACATGAAAATGATTGCCAATGGCGTAACTGTGGAGATCCCTATGTCTTTGACCGTTACATTGGACGATTACAATAGCGAAGATCCTGCCTTTGCAGTCACGCTGACCGGCAGCTATATGGGCACGGATATGGATATGGCCGCATACTACCTGAGCGGCTGGATGTACGTTTATTTCGGCGAGACCGGCTACAAGCAGCAGACCGACAATCCCTTTGCCGATATGGAATTGGGTATGGAAATGCCCGAGCTTCCCAAGCTTGATGCGGAGACCGCGGCTGTTATAGAGGAGCTTGTGTCCGGCCTTTCTGACCGCATCGAGGCCGTTACCGACGCGGACGGCGTGACCGAGATCAAGCTGGAGCTGACTATGCAAGAGCTGATGGAGAAGGTCGTTGAGGTGATGGAGAACGTGACCGGCAAGTCTCTTGAGGATGTCCTTGGCTCTGCGGAGATAGATGTGGCCGATATGCTTGACACGATCGATGGCAAGGCAAAGCTGGATATGACCGTGAAAGAGGATTATCTGACCAAGATGTCTGTTGATGTAGACCTGAGCATGGAGGTTGACGGTCAAGCCGCGAGCTATGAGATCGACTTTGAATTTGAGATCGTAGACCCCGGCAAGAGCGTCATTGTAACGCTGCCCGACGGTGCGGAGGAGCTGCCCGATATGGATGATCTGACCGACGGCGGCGATCTGGGAGACGTGATCCCGCCCCTCGATGCGGAGATGGCCGAGATGACGATGAAGGATTTGGATTATGTGGTGGAGGTCACCACGATCGATTCGTACTATGTTCAGGTGTCCTGCGCCAAGGGAGGCGAGATGATCGTGATCTGCTATTTTGAGGATTACGGCAGTGCCGATGCCTATTATGAGGCAATGGAGGCGCAGATCAACGGTCAGGCAGGCGTGCTGATGGATCAATACTACAACATCGTTTGGGTCGGCACGGCGGGCGCTGTTGCCGATATGGCCGAATGGTGATCAACGCAGAATAAGAAAAGCAGTGGTTTTCCACTGCTTTTCTTATTCCTCCATATAGCGCAGAGCTGTGGCCAAGCGCTTTAGCGCGTGCTCGGCTTTGATCTCGGTGAGGGTGTGTGCCAGCGTATAAGCGGGGGCGCCTTGTCGCTCGGTGGCGGTCAGCGCTTCGCCTGCGGCATTGGCAAAGGCCTCTCTGTCGGGAAAGCTGCCAAGCCCCTGAGAGGCCTCCATTCCGATTTGAAAGAGCGCGGTTAACAGGTGCAAAAGCGGGAGATCGGCGCGCTCTAAGTCGGCTTCCAGTGCGCGCATAGTGGCATTGGGGTGGCGATTTTGCGAAAACCCGATTCGGTGGATATCAAACATATCAGCATTGACGCGATGATCCTCGTCCAGCGCATCGGAAAGCCTTGCGGCAACGTCCGCAACTTCGCGACGGCGCAGATCGTACAAAAGGCAAAGATCCTGTGCTTCTATGGTCATCATCGTAGCGCCTCCTTTCAATAAGTGGCCAAACGGGGCGAGAAAACGGCTTCTTTTATTATAGCGCATTGCGCAAAGATTGTCAAGACGGCATTCGCAATGGGCCAAAACGGGCGATCGATGATCGCCCCTACAATGTAGCCTTTTTGCTACAGCGGCTTGCGGGGTTCGCACCAAACCTCCACCAGCCCCAAAGAGGAAGGCCGGGGCGTTTGCCACGGGGTTTCTCTTTGGGGCTGGGG
>JAZQWJ010000035.1:0-35093 GCA_045632285.1 Eubacteriales bacterium
CAAAATTTGCATAATATTCCTCCCATTCTGAATTTGTTATAATATTGAAATCAATACCTATTTTTTCAAAAAAAGAAAAGCTTTGTACTTTTACATACAAAGCTTTATGCTCCATCGGAGATTCGAACTCCGGACACCTTGATTAAAAGTCAAGTGCTCTACCGTCTGAGCTACAGGGGCGTATGGGTGCGAATTGCACCCGTATATTGTATCACAAAGCTTGCGATTTGTCAACACTTTTTTGAAAAATTATTTCACTCGCAGGCGGTCGCCTAAAAGACGCACGTGCTCCGGTAAAAATCCCGGAAGCGCCGCATCGTCTTCTTCACTTTCAAGAATGGCATTTCGCATCATCTTGGTCAGCCACTTTTCAAGGCCGCGCTGCTTTGCAGGGTCCAGCTCGCCGCCAAAATACACGGCCTCGTCAGCGCTTTGCAGCAGTGCCGCAGGATAGGTGCGCTCCAGATAATTTTCAAACTGCTCGGCAAAGGCGCAACACAAAAACAGCGTGTGGGGCACCGCCTCAAGCTCTTGGCTTGTTGCCCTTAAAAAGCGGCGCAACGCCTTGTGCGCCTTGTTAAAACGGATGGGACCACCCAACACGATATAATCAAAATCCCCCACAACGGGTGTTGTTTCAGCAAGATCGGCCAACGTGACCTCGTGATTGGAGAGCTGATTTTTCAGCTGCTCGGCAGCCATCTTGCAGGTGCCGCTTTTGGTGGCGTAGGCAACCAATATTTTCATATGCACTCTCCTCTCCGGTTACTGCATATATTCTACCACATTTTAAACCGTTTGTATAGTCCCTTACAAAAATTTCACATTCTCACGCGCAAACATTGACTTTGAACAGCGTTTGGGGTATAATAAAATCAGAAAATTTGCCAAAGGAGCTCCCTATGGAAAGCAAAGCACGCATTGAAAAGCTACGCCGTCAACTGACCTATCACGCCAAGCGCTATTATGTGGACGACGACCCCGAAATTTCGGATTTTGAATACGACAAAATGTATGCCGAGCTTCTTGCATTAGAGGCTGAGCATCCCGAATGGGACGACCCTGCCTCCCCCACCAAGCGTGTGGGCGGCGCCCCCTTGGATAAGTTTGAGCAGGTCGCCCACGGCGTGCCGCTGAACTCACTTTCCGACGTCTTTTCTTTTGAAGAATTGACCGATTTCCTTACCCGTGTGGGGGGTATTTTAAAAGATCCCATCTACTCGGTCGAGCCAAAGATCGACGGCCTTTCGGTCGCGCTCCGCTATGAAAACGGTGTTTTTGTGCAGGGTGCCACCCGCGGTGATGGCTTTGTGGGCGAGGACGTGACCGCCAACCTTAAAACCGTTTATTCCATTCCGCTGACCCTGACCGAGCCCCTGTCGCTTACGGTGCGCGGCGAGGTCTATATGCCGCGCGCAGCCTTCCGCCGCATCAACGAGCGCCGCGAGGCCGAGGGTCAGCCCCTGATGGCCAATCCCCGCAACGCCGCTGCAGGATCGCTCCGTCAGCTTGACCCCAAGATCGCCGCTGAGCGCAAGCTGGATATCTTTGTGTTCAACTTTCAAGAGGGACAGCTTTATGCAGATGGGCGCACTCCCAAAAGCCACACCGAAACCCTTGACCGCTTGGCCGAGCTTGGCTTTTGCGTATTGAAAAACCGCATAACGGTATCAAAAAACGATGACATTTTGGCGCACATCGAAAAGATCGGCGCCCTGCGTGACGAGCTGCCCTATGACATTGACGGTATGGTGATCAAGATCGACACGCTTGCCGACCGCGTGACCCTTGGCGAGGGCACCAAGACCCCCAAATGGGCAGTCGCCTATAAGTTCCCGCCCGAGCAAAAGCCCACCAAATTAGAGGATATCATCCTTGCCGTAGGCCGCACAGGCGTGCTGACCCCCACAGCCGTTCTTTCCCCCGTGCGCTTGGCGGGCACCACCGTTTCCCGCGCTACGTTGCACAACGAGGATTTTATTTTAGAAAAGGACATTCGCATTGGCGACGTGGTCACGGTGCAAAAGGCGGGCGACATCATCCCCGAGGTGGTCTGCTCTCATCCCAACCTTCGCGCAGGTGGCGAGCGCATCTTTCGTATGCCCGCAGTTTGCCCCTCTTGCGGCGAGCCTGTGATGCGCGACGGCGATGAGGGCGCCGCGGTGCGCTGCACCAACAGCGCCTGCCCCGCGCAGCTGTCACGTGGGATCGAGCATTTCGCCTCTAAGGGTGCCATGGACATCGAGGGTCTTGGCCCCCAGGTGGTGGAGCTGCTGCTGCAAAACGATCTGATCCACGACGTGGCAGATCTGTATGCCCTGCGTGCCGAGAGCATTGCGGGATTGGAGCGCATGGGTGAGAAATCCGCCGCCAACCTGATCGCCGCCATTGAAAGGTCAAAGGGTGCGGGACTGGAGCGACTGATCTTTGCCCTTGGCATCCGCAGCATCGGTCAGGTGGCCGCCGCCGCGCTGGCCGCACGCTATCAGACCCTTGAAAATTGCTTTGCCGCCACGCGAGAGGAGCTTTGCGCCATCGAGGATTTCGGAGAGATCACAGCCGATTACGTGCTGAACTATTTTTCGCATCCGCAAAACGTTGCGCTTTGCCGCCGCCTGATGGATGCAGGCGTGCTGACCGAGGCCACCGCCGCCCCCACGGGTGACAAGCTTGCAGGCCTCACCTTTGTGCTGACGGGCACACTGCCCGATATGAGCCGTGACGAGGCCTCGGCGCTGATCAAGGCTGCAGGCGGCAAGGTGACCGGCTCGGTTTCGAAAAAGACCTCCTTTGTGGTAGCCGGTGAAGAGGCGGGCTCTAAGCTGACCAAGGCGCAGAGCCTTGGCGTTCCCGTGATCGACCAGAACGCACTGTTGGATATGCTGAAATAACAAAAAAACAGAGGACGGTATCGAAATTTCGATACCGTCCTCTTTTTTTCGTGCTTTTGCACCGTTATTTTTCCAAATAATATTCGATCTCGCAGGGCTCTTCGCTCTTGGGCTGGAGGCGATAAAGCGCCATATGGCCGGGGAGCAGATTGCCAATGATCTTGTTGCCGGGATCGTCAAACACAAGGTGCTGCTCGCCGTCCGCGTCGCTAACACGGTAAACGCGGCAGTCCTCTTTCATCTTCAAGGCATAGGCCACGGTATTTCTGTAATCGCGGTTGGCCACCATCAGATAGCGATTGCCGTAATCGTCCGCCATCTCGGAGATCGAAATGCGCTTTGGCAGCGCGCCCACCAGCAGCTCGCTTTCCTCCATGGTGGCAAAGGTCACCTTATCCTTATAAGGCGCGATGTCGCCGCCGTGGATCACGCGGTCACAATGCAGCGCCATCAGGGTGTTGCCCAGCGCACGCAGACGGCGATTGAGATCTCTGTGCTCCTCAAAATAGAGTCCCTCTCCGCCGGTTTCGGGATCCAGCACACCGTTGCACTCGATATAGCAGGAAAGCTCCTTTACGCCGTACAGCAGCGCGGTGTTTGCCATCATACGGGATGCCGCAAAGGTATAGGTGTCAAAGCAAGGGTTATACAGCAGCTCGTGCCCCTGATACACAAACCAATAGGGGGCGCCGATCTTATTTGCGGCAAGGCGCGCCACCTCCATATTGGTCCAATACTTGCTGCAGCCGTCCATCTGCCCCTCGGGGGTCATACCGTCACCGACCCAACCGCCAAAGGGATATTGGTCAAAAGAAAGCTGCGCGGGATCGACCTCCTCGCCAAGCTCGTTGCTTTGTGACGCCGTTGTCACCGTAAAGGGCAGCAGATCGGGTCGCTCGCGCTCGGCCTCGTCGATCATTTGGCGCACCACGGCTCTCTGCTCCGGGGTGATGGGCTCATCGTACATATAATAGCCCATAATGCAATGATATTTGGCGGTGTCGCGCATGGCGCCGATCAGATCGTTGTGCTCGTTCAGCGGCTTTTTGGAAAAGCCCATACCGCCAAAGCGCGTCAGATCCTGATACAGCACCTTGGTGCCAAGCTCCTCGGCGGTGCGCAGGATCTCCATACCCACGTCGGGAGAGGTCCAGCAATATTCCATCAGGTCAAAGCCCGCATCCACGGCAACCTTAACGGCTCTGCGTGCCTTTTCGCATTGCAGCTTGCCTGTTTTCTCAAGTCCCATCGGGCCGGGGTTGACAATGGAAATGATAAACTGCTCCTGTCGCCATTTGCGGCGAGGGTTGCCAAGGGGATGACGCGCAAGCATTTTTTTCATATGCTTCCTCCTTCAAGCAGGCAAACGCCCTTTCTTATGCTCATTATACCATTCCCATGCGTTTTGTCAATCGCTTTTTTTAAAACAGAAAATTTTTCTCTTTAGCGGCTCCGCCACCGCCAACCAAGACAGTCGCAGAGCAGCTCGGCAGTATCCTGCACGCCCTCGGCGGCAAGAATATCGTTAAGCGCAGCCACAGCAACGCATCCCTCGCACAGCAGATCGCCGTTTTTTTCAAACACGCGCTCTCCCGCATACAGCATTTCCTCGCACAGCACGCAACGCCCCAAGGGGCTGCCCTGCCCCACCTCGCCATGATACCCGGGGCAGCCCGGCGGACAATGGCTTATTCCACACAGATCACACATACTCTTATCCTTTCTCCCTTGACAAAAAGGGCTTTTTCTTATATAATAACAGAGTATGTTTCATTTGTCGTCAACTGCAAGGAGGTGAGCGCGTGACGGCCATCAGCGTAGCGGATATTTCCCTATCCTTTGGTACCAGAAAAATATTGGATCGCGTTTCCTTTTCTCTTGCCGAAAACGACCGTATGGGCATTATCGGCGTGAACGGGTGCGGAAAATCCACCCTTTTCAAGGTCATTACGGGCGAGCTTGAGCCAGACGAGGGCAACGTTTATATTGCAAACGACAAAACCGTCGGGATCCTGCGCCAGGACGGCGCCTTTGTGATCGACGAAACGGCGGGCGACTGCGCGCTGGAGCAAATGATCGCCGCCTTTCCCGAGCTGCTTGCAGCCGAGCGGCATCTTGCAAGCCTGCAAGAGCGTCTTGACGCCGAGGCGGCAAACGCAGAGCATTCTGCCTTTTTTAACAGCTTGACTGCCGAGTTTACCGAATGCAACGCCAGGTTCATCCGCGATGGTGGCTTGGAATTTCGCAGTCGTTGCGCTTCGGTGCTGCTGAAAATGGGCTTTGATGAGGAGAGCATGCGCCGCCCGCTTTCCACCCTGTCGGGGGGACAGCGCACCAGATTGGCGCTGGCGCGACAGCTCTCACGCGAGCCCGATATTTTGCTGCTGGACGAGCCCACCAACCATCTTGACATCGACACGATGCTGTTTTTGGAGAATTTCCTTTCTCAATACCGCAAGTGCGTGCTGGTGATCTCTCACGACCGTTATTTCCTTGACCGCGTCACCAACAAGACGCTGGCGCTGGAATATGGCCGCGCCAAGCTTTATAACGGCGGCTATACCGCCTCTACCGAGCAGCGCCGCATTGACCGCGAGATCGCCGAAAAGCATTATCAAAACCAGCAAAAGGAGATCGCACGGCAAGAGGCCTATATTGCCCAGCAGCGGGCCTGGAACCGCGAGCGTAACATCATTGCGGCCGAATCGCGTCTGAAGCTGCTTGCCAAAATGGACAAGCTGGAGCGCCCCCGCGAGGCCCCCAGATCCATCCGTCTTTCCTTTAGCAAATCCTTTGACAGCGGCAACGAGGTGCTGACTGTCAAAAACCTTTCTATGGCCTTTGGGTCAAAAAAACTCTTTGACGGTATTGGATTTTTGCTGACAAAAAAGGAACGTATGTTTATCGTTGGCCCCAACGGTTGCGGCAAATCCACGCTGCTGAAGCTGATCCTTGGTAAGCTTTCTCCCACCGCAGGGCGCGTAGAGGCGGGCTATAACGTAGAGATCGGCTATTACGACCAGGAAAACCAAAATCTTTCCCCCGAGAACACGGTGCTGGACGAGCTTTGGAACGCCTATCCCCGCCTGACCGAGACCGAGGTGCGCAGCACCCTTGCGCTGTTCCGCTTTATTGGCGAGGATGTTTACCGCGAGGTGGCGGTGCTGTCGGGCGGTGAGCGCGCCAGACTGACCCTTGCAAAATTGATCCTTTCTCATATGAACCTGCTGGTACTGGACGAGCCCACCAACCATTTGGACATCCCCTCGCGCGAAGCGCTGGAGGAGGCGTTGCTGCAGTTTGACGGCACCATTTTGGCAGTATCCCACGACCGTTATTTTATGGACAAGCTGGCCTCTCGCGTGCTGGCGCTCCACCCCGGCAATGCCTTTGAGGGGGATGCGCTGGACTATCGCATTTCGCGCACGGGGCAAGGCTTTAGCGAGTATCTGGACTTTAAAAAGAAGCGTGAAGAAGCCTTTGCCGCAGGCAATATCCCCGTGAACGGGGCGAGTAATCCCATCAGTGACAACAAGGCGCAGTACCTTGCCAAAAAGGCCGGCGAGGCCGAGGCGCGCAAGGAAAAGGCGCGCCGAGAGCGACTTGCCAAGGAGGCAGAAGCGCTGGAAAAGGAGATCGAGGAGATCGACACACTGCTGTTTGGCGAGGCCGCCAGTGACTATACCCGCGCCGCCGCACTGGATGCACGCAAGACCGAAGCAGAAGAACGCTTGCTTGAGATCTATGAGATCATCGGCGTATAAAAAAGAGCCAATGGCAATTGCCATTGGCTCTTTTTTTATATCTTCACCTCAAACGCGGCAAAGCCGTAGGGCGGGACGTCGGAAAGGGTGACGGTGTTCCCAGCAAGCGCACCGTTGCAGTTGACAAAGCGAGCGGAGGAGTAGGTCTTGGAAAGGGTGACCTCGGGGGCAAGCACCTCGTCCTCAAAGGGATTAAAGAGCGCCACCGACAAGGCAGAGCCGTCGGCACTCTCAGAGCAGATCATATATACGAAGGGCTGCGCCTTGCAAACAGCGGGGAGCGGCTTTTTCGATACCCGTTGCAGGGCTTTTTGCAATTGTGCACCGCGATAGTAATTGTTTTGATAGGGTGCAAAATCCTTGGAATTTCCATGATAAGCATCCAGCGCCAGCACGAAAAAGCGCTGACCTGCCGCATTTTCAAAGAAGTATGCACCGGGGGCGTTGCCGGGCTGCAGAAGACTGTAGACCTCGGCCTTGGGATCCACCGAAAGGCGCATCAGCGGAATGGCGCCGTAGCCGTTGACACGGTCGTCGGCCTCCTTGAAATACTCGCTTGTGAATGTTGCACGCTCGGCAGACAAAAGCCCTACGTCAACGCCGCGCTCGGTCAGGATCTTGGCTGCCGCCGCATCCAGCAGAGCGCCGTTATTCAACAACGCAAGCGGCACGTGCCTGGCGGACTCGCCGAACAGGATCACGGGATAGCCCGCATCCTCGTAGGACGTGGGAACGGCGTGCTCGGCCAGCATACGTGCAGCCTTGGGATAGAAATTTTTGTGGATGTAACGACCAAGGGGCATTGGCTTTTTGGCGGGCATATCCCACTGCTCAACCTTACGCATCGGTTCAAAAACATAGCATCCAACGGGCTTTTTATCATCAAAAATTGCGGATAACTCCACCCGTTTGGGGGCATTTTTGAGATGACGTGCCACATAGCCGTTTTCGTAGCCCACGCGACAGACGTAATCAAACATATACTTTTGGTCGGCATCCACGCAGCCCGTGCAAAGGAGCGCCAAGTCAAACAGCTCCAGCTGCGAAGCGGGCACGTTAAAGCGGGGACGGGGATAAACGTCGCCCTCGGCAAACACCTCTACGTCGGGGGCATTTTTGCACCAAGCGGCCTGCATACGGGTACATTCCACGGCCGCCGAAATGCGGCGATCGTGATAGGGGGCGCCGACGGTGCGCAAAAAGGGTCTTGTGCTTCCCGCAAAGGCGCGGGCGATCTCGATGCCGTCGGTACCGTCCAGATCCCACGTATCATAGCACATACAGCATCCAAGGCGCACAGCGGGGGCCACCGCATCCACGGCGCTGCGCATCCGCTTGGCAAAGTCCAGAACGGTATCCTGCATCAGCGCCATCCAGGTGCTGCGGTAGCGATTTTCGCCACCCGTAAAGGCCTTTTCGTACAATTCCTCACGCGTGACCTCCTCGCCAAGGCGGCGGCAAAGCTCACGCATATGGGCATCACAAAAGCAACCGAGGTCATAGCTGCCATCCCGCACGTTCAGGCGAAAATCGTCATCCAGCATAATGATATCGGGCTCCATTGCGGCAACCGCGGCAACGTGTTTTGCAAAATGGGCGCGCAGATTTTCGTCCAGCGGGCAAAGCCCCTGATCATTTCCCCGACCGTCAAGTCCAATGATGGGTTGAAAGCGCATCGCAACGGTGTCCTCTGCGGCATCGGCATGAGAAAGCAGTACACCGTGGCCAAGGGCGTTCATCCAAACGCCAACCTCAAGGCCATCAGCCTGCAGGCGCTTGATCAATCGCTCCAGCACCTGCGGCTCTTCAAACAAGATGCCCTTCCCTGCTTTGATCTCACCCACGCCGCAAATAAATACGCGACTGATGTCTGCGGCACGGAATTGGCGCAGATATTCGGCATAATCCTCATCATTTCGTACGGTGTGCAGCGCAATGGGCGCATAAAAACGGTGCATAAAAGCAGCCTCCCTTGACTTATTGCCTTCATTATAGCAAAGCGCACCGTTAAAGTCAAGCAAAATCAGCCAAACAGAGCCTCGGCCACCTCTAAAATTTTAAAGCGCAGCTGATAGGTGGTGCTGTCGGTATCCGCGATCACGCGGTACTGCTCTCCGGTAAGGCCTGCAGAAAGGCAGACCGCCTTGGTATCCTCTACATTGCTTGCCGCCGTTAGACAAAGGGGCGGAAACAGCACGCACCACCAGTTTTGCCCCTTGGCCTCGCCGATCATCACGCGCAGCGAAAGATACTCCCCCGCAGGGAAGGCCAGCTGCTCGTATTGCCGCGTGGGATAGTGCTCGTCTCCCAGTGTAACGCTGACCGGTGCCTCTGCCCCGGCGCGATGCAGAGCATGTGCAGCCACCGCCTCAAGCTCGGCCAAATGAGCCTGTAAAATAGCCTGCGCTTGTTGTCTGTTGTCAACATTTTGCAATAACGTATGCGTTTTTTCAAGCACCGCGTCACGGACAGTCAGCTTTAGCGCCTGATCTCCTTCGCTGTCGGAATTGGCCAATACATGCAGACGGATCACGTGATCATAAAGCTCTGCCTCTCCGTGGATGGGCAGGATCGTCCACGCGGCGATCAAAAGCACAGCCGCCATAAAAAATCCCAAAAATCGTTTCATATCGTCACACTCCTTTTGACGGAGTGTTTCCCAAAGCGCGCAAAAATATACACGCCGCCAAAAATTTTGGCGGCGTGCTTTCTTAGATCATCAGCATATCGGCTTCGGCAAGACGTTCCCCGTCATAGCGCAGTGTTTTGACCTCGTATCGGCCGAAATCCAGCGACAGGCGCTTGCCGCAAAGCGTGACCTCGCAGCTTTTGGCAGCACTGTCGTTGTTCAAAAGGCGCAACAGGTACTCGTTTGCGCCGTAGCGCTTTTTCATTGTAACAAGGGTCACGTTTTTATCGGAAATGGCAATAGAAAAGGGTTTTTGCGTCTTTTCTGCGCCGGGCAGACCCGCCTCGGCGGGGAAAACGTTGCAGGCGTAGGGCTGCACGTTAAATTCGGCGGCCAAGCGCTCCAACGCGGCGGTGGGGCAGACCGAGAGACGGAAAGCGAAATTCCGCTCGCCCATATCGGCCTTTTTCACAAATTTGTCGGTGGGAATGATGGGACGCTCCGCGATGGGATGGCCGCAATAGGTGATGCCGCGCAGCAGCGACATCGACAGCACACCGTCCTTGAAATGCGAGCCGTAGGTGCCCTTGTTGAACAGTGCCAGCATGTCCCCCTCGCCGTGGGTCAGTGCCACAAAGCGCTGTGCCACGTTCTCACGCAGATCGTCATACAGCGTTTCGGTGCCAAAGGCACTTTGGCCTAAGCATTGCTCGCCCGCAGTGGGCAGAGCCAGACGGAGCATACGGTCAGCATCGTTCATAAACACATCCAGCTTGACGTCAACGTCAAGCGAGTGCTTGTAAATATCGTACTCAATGCGAAGCTTGGTATTCTCCAGCTTGAAAAACGCCTCGGCAGCGGTGTAAATGGGGCCATCCTCAATGATCTGAAAGCTTGACATCCCCGCAAAGGGGCCATCGGGCTTTTGCATCAATGCAAAGGGAACGGGGTCGGTTCCGATGCTATTTCCCTGCTCCTTGCTCATAGCCCACGGGTCGGGGTTATCCTTGTAGAAAACGGGCAAAAACGCACCCCGTTGGCCGAGATATTGGTTTTGGGACACGTACTCTCTGCCCCCGATGCGATAGGAGCGCAGCAGGCCTGTTTTGCTGTCGATCTCCACGTGCTTTTGCACGCCGTCCACCGTCACGTCCACAACAACGTCGCCCTTGGCGTGCTCTGCGGCGGCCTCGGTGGGAGCATAATCGGCATACAGCGAGAAGCGGGTCACGTCCATGGGCTTTAGCTTGGCACGGAACACAAAGCGCTTGCGCCAATCCAGATTGAGGCAGCTCTCCTCCTTGACCTGCTGCAGCGGCAGCTCGTTTCCGTCAGCATCGTACAAGCGCAAGCGAGAATGGATCTCACTTTTCCAGTTCTGGTCAGCCATCATCATCTCGCACGTGACCTCGGTCTCATAGCTATACGGATGCGGATTGTAAACAAGGATGGGGTATTCGCCCTCCTTGGCGCGGGGCTCGGCGGCGCAAAGTGCAAAATAAGCGCGGGCGCGCAGGCGGTTGAGGATCAGCAGTGCGTGGTCGGCGTATTGCAGACCGTTCTCCTCGCCTGCGCGGATGCAGGTGCCGGGCAGCACGTCGTGAAACTCCATATTGAGAAGATCTGTGGTGGCCTCGTCCAGCTCCTGCTCGGGGTATTCGATCAGGCCGCGCATAGCGGCCATGGAGCAAAGCTTTTCTGCCGTATAGAGATTATTTTCCACCTCGGCGTGCTTTTGCTTGATCCTAGCCATAGAGGTGTAGCAGCCGGGCATAACAAGGCGCAGGGCCTTATCGTGCACTGCCTTGGGATCCAGCTTTGCAAAAAACTGCTCGGGAGTGGAGTGAAGGATGGTAAACTCGCCCTCCAGCTCCTTTTTCAGCGCCTCGATGTCGGCAAGGTCGCGGCGAGAAGGACCGCCGCCGTGGTTGCCCACGCCCCATAGCACAAAGATCGTATCCTCGGGGCGGTTTTTGATGCGCGCCTTGATATCCTTGGCAGCGGTGCCAAGATGTGTGAGATATGTGCCACGCACACCGACCTTGATGCGGCTGCCGTCCACGCCCTCCCACCAGAACTGGCTTGCGGGGATGGGGGCAGAGCCGGGGCGCGTGATGATATAGCTATCCTGTCCGCACTTTTTGATGATCTGGGGCAGACCAAGCGAGTGGCCAAAGCTATCAAAATTGATGGCTGTGGTGGGCTTTACCCCAAAATTTTCTTCAAAATAGCGGTGCCCCATCAGAATTTGGCGCACAAGGCTCTCTCCCGCAGGCATATTGCAGTCGGGCTGGAGGTACCAGCCACCCATAATGTGCCATTTACCCTCGCGCACCAGCTTTTTGATGCGTGCAAACAGGGCGGGGGCGTATTCGGCAATATATTTATACAGCGTGACCTCGTTGTGACAAAAGATATAGTCAAATTCCTCTGCAAGGTCTACGGCCGAGCGGAAGGTGGATAACGCCGCTGCGGCGCCCTCCTCCCATTCCCATTGCCAGATGGGATCGATGTGGGCGTTACAGATCAAATGAACCTCTTTCATAACAGGCTCCTTTCGGGATATGAATAGACACCTTTATTATAGCAAACCTCCCCCTTTTTTTCAAGTCATTTCAAAAAATTCTTGACGGCATCACCGCAATATGATACAATGTAGATAACAACAAAAAAGGGGAATTACTATGCATTCTTTGATCTCTCCCTCCTTGATGTGCGCCGACTTTTTAAACCTTGGCGACGAGCTGAAAAAGCTGGAGAAAAACGGCATCGAGTACCTGCACATTGATATTATGGACGGTGACTTTGTGCCCAACTATACCCTTGGTACCGATTTTATTAAAAAGCTGAAGGGTGCCACAAGTATTCCGCTTGACGTGCATCTGATGATCCGCGAGCCCGAGCGCAAGCTGGATTGGATCCCCTTTGAGAAGGGCGATTACGTTTCTGTTCATTACGAGGCCTGTACCCACCTGCACCGCGCCCTGTCGATGATCCGCGACCGCGGCGGCAAGCCCATGCTGGCGCTGAACCCCGGCACGCCCCTTTCTGTGATCGAGGAGGTGCTCCCCCTGCTTGACGCCATCCTTGTGATGACGGTCAACCCCGGCTTTGCGGGGCAAAAGCTGGTGGAATCTACGCTGGACAAGATCGCCCGACTGCGCCGCTATCTGGATGAGAACGGCTATGCCCACGTGGAGATCGAGTGCGACGGCAACGTCAGCTTTGAAAACGCCAAGCGTATGCGTGCGGCAGGTGCCAACATTTTTGTGGCAGGCACCTCCAGCATCTATGCCAAGACCGGCAGCTTTGAAGACAATATTCAAAAATTGCGTGAAGCGATCCAATAATCAAAAAGGCGTGTGCAATGCACACGCCTTTTTGTTTCACTCTTTTTCAATGACAACACAGTTTTTGCAAATGCTGTCAAGCACGCGATAAAAGCAATCGATATCCTCAACGCTGATATCCTTGCGCATCTGCGTACGGATACGGTCGGAGGTTTCGGTCAGATCGCGAGCCACCACGATCCCCTGCTCGGTCAGCATATATTTTTGCTTATAGCGGCGCCCCTCACGGTCGTTACGATAGACAAGCTCCATATCGATCAGCTCCTTCATGCAGCGAGATACCTGTGCTTTATCAATATCGCAGCGGCGCGCCAGCTCGGTTGCGCTGAGTCCGTTTTCTTGACTGTCATAGATCTCAAAAAGGCAAAGCGCATTGGTGCCCTTTAAATTGTACTGCGCCAGCTTTTGGCTTTTGATCGCTTGCATTGCCTTTGCCGCCTGCAGCACCGAAGCAGAAAATACGTCAAACCGATTTTGTCTCATAGCAAACTCCTTGTCTTGCGATGCCCACCGTGCATACACGCGGGCAATGGGTATATTGTCCTCTGCTATTATAATCCAACGCCACGCTTCTGTCAACTAAAGCGCGAAAATGTTTACATTTTCTAAACTATGACGAAACAAACGCTTAAAATGTCATTGCACTTGTGAAAATAAGTCAAAAAAAGAAAGCAAATTGTCAAAAAAACAGGAGAGGATCCAACGTCCTCTCCCGATCTTTTTTATAAAGGAATAAACGCCCAATGGCTTAGCAAAAACACGTAAAGCAGCAGCAATATTGCAAAACGGATCACGCGGCGGGTCATACCGCGCCGCGTCAACGCCCCCACAAAGGCCGCAACGATGGCCGCCACCGCAGCCACCACAAGCAGCATATCGATGACCCCCATTGCCGTAAAGAAGGAGGCAAAGGCTGCAGAGCCAAGCTCAAATGCGACCAGCAGCTGCAGCAGTGTGCAAAGGGCAAGCACAGCGCCCAGCACAGGGGGCAGACTGTAAATAAAGCCGCGCGGACGCCGTCTGCCGCGATCGGCAGCATAACGCCAAAGTGACAGCACAGCCACTGCGATCAGCAGGACCGAGGAAAGAAGCAGTGCCCAGAATAGTATCTCCGCAACAGCCGCCTGCTCTAATGCGCCGACCGGCAGATAGCAAACGCCGTCGGCAGTGATCAGCTGCTCCACTTCTCCCTCGGCATCCAACAGGATCTGCACGGCAACGCCATCCTCCGGTCGGGCGGCGTTGACAAAAACACCGGCAGCGATCTGCCTGAGCTGCACGCCCTGAAAGGATAGCGTTCCGTCACCGTTTTCGGTGACCGTATGCGTATTTTTATAACGTGTCAGGCGCCCGACAAGGGTCTTGGACTCGCTATCGGCGGCCACAAAGCTGCCGGTAAAGGCATCGACTGCGGGCAAGGTCTCCTCCGCCTTGACGGTAATGGCAGCATCGCCGCCGCAAAGTGTCGCAGGGAGTGTAAGCAAGCTGTTCCCCGGCGTATTTGTCAGCACAGCGACGGCCACGCCCGCCTTGGCATTCAGCCAAAGCGAGGCACCAAAGTAAGACGTACGTGCATCCTGACCAAGTGCATCACCCGATGCGGAAAGTGCGGGGGCCGACATGTGAAACACACCTTTTTTAAAGTGCGTACCCAAAAGCTGTGCTCTTGACGCCTCGGACAGCACCGAGGGCTCTCCCTTCAGCAAAAGCTGCAGCACGCGCGCCACGTCCCGCGCAGAGGACAGTGCGCCGTCTGCAGGATACAGCACTGCATAGCTGCGGCCGTTGGCGGGAGCCACGGAAAACTGCCCTTCACCCCGCAGCTCGTGACCGGCGGCCACGTCAACGGGCGCTGTGGCGGCAGTGGGGCGGATCACGGTATCACTCATACCAAGGGGCTCCAGCAGATATTGCGCCGCCAGCGCCTCGTAGGGGGTCTGTGTAGCCTGCTCCAGTACAAAGGCGGCCAGCGCGATCCCAAAGCCGGAATACGCATAAAACTCACCGGGGGAGGCTATCTGTCGCGGCACCTGTGCCAGCAGCGCCTCTTCTAAGCTCTCAAAGCAATACTCTGCCTTGTCATAGCGCAGCTCCAAGCTCCTGCCCTCCAGCCCCGCATTGCCAAGCAGAAGCTGCTCTACCGTGACAGGATAGGAAAATGCCAACTGTCGCACAAAGGCCTCGGGCAGATACGTGGCAATGCTCTCGGTCAAGGAGATCTGCCCAAGCTCGGCCAGGCGATAGGCCGTCAGCGCCACCAAAAGCGAGGAAAGCCTGCCGATCACAAACACGGTCTCGGGGGTGACCAGCTGTCTGCCCTCGATATGCGCGTAGCCAAAGCCCTCGGTCATAGCGCTGCCCTCTTTTGTCAGCAGTACAACTGCGGCGCCTGCCGTATCCTTTCCCACGCTATCGGCAATAGCCGAAACGACTGTAGCGGCCCCCTTATCCTGTGGGAGCGTAACGGCGGAAAGCGGCAGAAAAAGCGCCGACAGCAGCACGCACGCCGACAGCACAAACAGGATCCAACGCTTCATACCATTCCCTCCCTTTTGATCTGTTTTATTCATTATATCATATCCCCCCTCACTTGGCAATACGGTGGAAGAAAAATCCACCCATTTTCAAGGATTGCCCGTTTGGTGGGAAAGCATACAGCAGGGCCGCGCAGGCGGCGCAGCGTTTTTTAAGCACTGCGTGCGTGCGCGGCCCTTTGACGATCAGAAATCGTTGTTGAACCACTTTTCCAGCGAATCGTCGTTGGGATTGCTGGAGGAAGCGCTGAGCAGCTTAAAGAGCTTATCGAACGCCTCGGAATTGCGGATCAGCTTGGGACGAAGCAGGGGGGAGAAGCGGGCAAGAGTCTCTTGGTTAAAGCTGAGACCTACGCCAACCGGGAAGATCTTAAGCTCCTTGTTGGCCACCATTTCAGAGACCTGCTGCGAGATATAGCTGATATCATCGGTAGGATCACCGTCGGTCATGACCATCAAAATGGGCTTATAATGCTCGATATCGTTGTCGCGATAGAACTGACGGCGCTCGGTCAGCAGATCCACTGCGGTGGCCATTGCAGTACCGAGGGGCGTGCCGCCGCCTGCGGAAAAGTGGCCGAAGTGGATGCGATCCACCGTGGTGTAGCGAGAGATCACGCGTACGGCATCGCCCATGGTGATGATGCACAGATCGCAGATCTTAGAGGCCTTGGGGTCGTTGCGCACGTAGTCCAAAAATGCATCGATGTTATTATTCAGTTCGTCGATCTTGGGCAAACGGGTGCCATCGGGATAGCGCATCGATCCGCTGCAGTCAAGCACAAGGCAGATCGGCACCTTTCGGCTGCTGCTTGCAGCGGGCGCACTGAAATCACCAAAGTCCAAATCCTCGAAAAATCCGTTTTGGAAGTTCTGATCCATGATAGTATTCTCCTTTATATTAAGCTTGATTCAAATTTTAAGACTGTGCGGGCTGCTGCTTGGAGCGGATATAGACCTCCAGCTCTCGCAGCCACTCGCCAACGTAGGTCACCTTATGCTCGACAAAATAGCGATAGAAATATTCACGCATAGCGGGGCTTAATGCAAACCAGACCTTGACGTGGTAAGGCATACGCTCTCCTGCCCACTCGGTGGGATCCATCGGATAGGTAAAGACGCGACTGCCGTCGCCGTCGATCTCGGTATTATCCTTGCTGTAGAAGGGGCCCTTCATCATCAGGATCTCAAAGATGATCTTGTTGATGGGGAAATATTCCTCGCGCACGCTGCGCAGGATGCGCTTGAGATCGTCGCCGGTGTAAACGCGCTCGGTATATTCCTTATGGCACACGTTGCAGGCGTAATCTCCCACCTGAAAGCTGCCGGCGTCGATCAGATAAACGTCACCGTTGGGCTTGACAAGGATATTATCCAGCTTCATATCGCCCACAAGGATATCCTGACCGTGCAGATATTCGATGATGCGCAGGAAATTGCGCACGATGATAAAGCGATCGATGATACGGAAGCCGGAAAATCCGTCGTCACGCAGCTCGTCGACCGAGCGGGTATCCGTCAGATCCTCCATCACGTAGCCCACAAACTGATTTTTGTAGTACAGAATGTCAAGGGGCCAGGCAATGTTGGGGATAGAGCAGCCCATATCCACCATTTTTTGCAGCTTTTTATAGTTGACGTAGGTGATATGCTTTTTGAAATACAGCTTGCACAAAAGCCCGTTATAGGTGCGATAGCAGATGCCCTCTCCGCCCGACAGCGCCTTGCTTTTATCCAGCTTTAGATAGCCGTAACGGGGGGAGTAAACATAATCCAGCTGCTCGGCGTCAAAGGCGTTGACGTAAACGTCGCGCTCCAGATAAAAGGCGGCTCCGTTTTCCGAAATGCCGCGGGGGAACGGCACGAGCCGCCCCTCTAAGAGGTGCAGGAACACGGCGCGATCGCCAAGCCCACTGAAGTTATCCACCAGCTTTTGCTGCTGGGTGATGATATACAGGCTCTCGGCAGTGAGCGCCTGCAGCGCGGAAGCGTCAAAGCCGCCCGCAGTATCCAGCGTAAGGGTGCCCGCAAGGCTGTTCAGCAGCCCAACAAAGCTTTCCAGTGCCAGCGCCTCCTCAAAGCGGCCAAGGTCGCGATAGCGCGCGATCTCCCGTGTAATGGAGGCATCCAGAACAAAGCAGATATCGGGAACGTTTTCCCAAAGCCGCTCGACGATGCGGTAAAAATCCTCCTCCAATAGGACGGAGGCATCCAAATAATAATAATTTTTTCCACTCATAGCGTCACCTCAAAAAGGAAAGATCGTCCGGGCTCCCCGCAGGCAGCGAGTTGTCCAGCAGATATGCATAGCTGCTGACGCGGCGGATCTGTGTCAGTGAGGAAACGCCCGCAAGCATCTCTCCGCGATAAGCGGGATTCAGCTTGAGCGTATCCACCGTTTCCAGATACAGCACGTTCAGGCTGAGATCGTCAAAGCTATGCTTGGCGATGCTTCCCTTCAAGAACTTTTCAAGGGCGGCAGTGTACTCGGCACTGCCAACACCCGCAAAGTTATCAAACAGCTTTAAGGTATTGCGGTGCATACCGCCCGCGCTGTACAGCACCTCCTCCGGCCCGTCGGACATCATCAGGATGCCCTCAAGCTGGCGGCATTCGCCGTGGGTCAAACGCAGGTGATCCTTGGCATCGTGATCGGTGACGAAATAGGTGATGTTGGGGCCATCCCCGTTTTCGGGGTGCGACAGCACCTCAACGCGGCGCTCGATCCCCTGCTGATACAGGGCTGCGATCACACCGTCGCCCACGTGGCCCGCAATATAGCGGCCGTCCTTGACGGCGGCAAACTGCAGCGTGCAACCAAAATCCGGCAAGGCACGCTCGGGCGTGACCTGCGCCCGCAGGGCGGTCATAACGGCATCCAGGATCTCCAATCGCAGGCCAAGCAGCAGCTTGTCTGCCTTGGGATGTCCCTTTTTGATCTGCTCCATACGGGTATAAAAATCATCAAAGCGCTCGGTCAACAGGGCGCAGGCAGCCTTGGTCGAATGCTCGGAGCCGACCTGCGAAAAGCGGCGGCTGCCGCCTCCGTCAGAAAGCGCGATGGCGTGCACGCCGTTGGCGTGAGCAGTGGCCACATTATCCTGACAGGGCACACCGGCGCCGATATGATCCTTTCCTTGAACGGCGATGCCGCATTGCTTCCATTTTTGTAAGATCATAGCTCTGCCCACCCTTCAAAATCGGTCTTGGCAAACTTGATGCCCACACCGGCCTCCAGTGATGCCCTTTGCTCGATCATACGGTTGACAAAGGCGAAAAAGCCGTCGATGCCACCCTCCGTGATCTCGATCATATGCTTATTGCGGTCCAGATGCTGCAATCTTTCGGTCATCAGTCTTGGCGAAAGCTTAAAGGGGAGATACAGCAGCTCTCCGTTTCGCTCTGCCCCATCCAATCCGGCAGCGACCTCCTCCAGGCTATCTACGGTATAGCCGTCGGAAAGCAGGAACAGCCACGGGCGGTGTACGGTAACACCCTCTGCCTTTAGCGCGCTGACACGGGCAAACAGACGGTCGGTCGCGGTCATTGCGGCGCGCCCCAGCAGCGGGAAGCGCCCTGCCTTGATCTCGGCTTGCTCGCTTTGCTCGAAGGACTTGATCACAGCGGGAGCAAAGCCGTCATAACCGATCAGCTCCCACTCCAGGCTTGCGTTTTCGCGGTGGGTGGCGGCAAATGCGTCAAAGGCCTTTGCCAAAGCCTGCAAGCGCTCGGGCGAAACGGTCACGCCGTTATCCAACACAAAGGAGATCAGCAGGCGAGAATTCTTATTGTCTTCCATCTTATTTGATCTCCCTTCTTAAAGTGCTAAAACGCGATCCAGCGTCAGTCTTTGGCTTTCGGTACGGTAGATGACCGAGCGCAAACGCACGCGGTCCTTTTGCGTGAGGTGGGCAAGGATGTTATGCGCCACGTCACGGGCAGCCGCTATGGGCGGCACCTGCGGGAAGGGCTGTGCCACGGGCAGGCGGGTCACCTCGTTCAGCACGATGTGCAGCGTTTCTTCGTTTTTCACGTTGATCAAAAGCCATACGGCAAGCAACGCGCGCAGTGTGCCCATATCGCCAAAGCTGAGCGTGGTGCGGTATTCGCCAAACAGGGCGGCGACCCGTTGGGGATCCAGGAAATCCGCAGGGGCGTTCATGATATACTGCAGCAGGATACGGGTGGTAGAATCCACCATTTTGCCCCCGGCTGCCATTGCTCTGTGATACAGCGAAACGATCTCCTCGCGTGCCACGTAAAATGCCTCGTTTTGCACGATGCCGCAAACACGCTGCTTGATCTCATCGGGCATACCCAGCTCGTCAACGTGATCGTAAAGCATATAAGCCAGATTTTCATACAGATTGCCGCTGTTACCCACGGCGTAGGCATTGGACAGGATCATACCGTGAGCGGTTGCAAGGCGAGTGGTCTCGTTTAGCTCGTTGCCGCTGCGCTCGCGCTCGGTAGCAAGCGCCTTTTCCAAAATATCGGCCTGAGAGGCGCCAAGACGGGTGAGCATACGGTAGCAGATGCCCTTGCTGTCGTTGGCCAGTACGTCGGACAATATCAGCGAAAGCTCGCGATCGTTAAAGGCGGTCACGATGCCGGGGACAAAGGTCCACTCCCAATTCTTGGGCACAAAGATGCGGCGCACCATAGCCAGCGGGATCTGCTTGTTGCGATACAGCAGCTCGGCAAGCTCGGCACGATCCTCAAAGCGGGAGGCTGCGTACAAAAAGCGCTCCAGCGTTTCAACGTCCACCTCAACCTCGATCTGGTGCAGCAAGGTCATAATGTTGCCCAGTGCGCGGGCACCCCTAACGGCACCCTGGTTGACCTGCTCTACCACCATTTCGGCAATGCGACCGCCATAAGAGGACTTGATCTCTCCCAAAAGGTCGCCAACGGTCACGTCGTCAAAATGCCGCAACGGCACGACCTGCAGTGCAGGCACGGTGCCCATCTTTAAAAACTCGTGCAGGGCGGCGTTAAAATTCTGCTCGATCTCGGCAGAAAAGCGGTCGATCTCCACCTGATACTCGGCGATCATACCGTCCAACGGTGCAAACAGCTCCGGGAGGAAATCCCCCGAAATGCCAACGGCCAGGTTGTTGTTAAAGCCGGCAATGGTTTGCGAAAGGCGGCTTCTCAGCTCCTCTACGCGCTGCAAGCACACGCGGATATCGGCCTGCGTTCTTTGCTTGCTTGCCAACATGTTTTCGATCTGCACGTAATACACGTCAAATACGCGCACGTCGCGGGCACAGCGATGTCTGGTCAGCCCCAGATAGCCAAGGGCAGCGTTGGCAAGGGCCGTGAGACCGATGGGCAACGCGTAAATGCGCACGGTGCGCTGGGTCAGCATCACAGCCATCAGGATCAGGCACACGCCTGCCATCACAAAGGAGGTAATGGCAAAGGGCTTATCCTTGGTAATGTAGAACAGATTGCTTTTTTGCTTATAGTTGGAAAGGCTGATGCGGCGTCTGGCGGCCAGGCGTAGCTCGGTACGTGCGCAAAAGATGCCAAAGATCACAGTCAGCGCCACCACGCCCGCGGTCAGAAAGGGGCCAAAGTTCCAAAGAAATTCCATCATACGATTTTCCTCCGCAGTACAAGGAAGCAGACTGCCGCGGCCAGCATCAGCGCGGCGGGGATCAGAATGAAGATGACGTACAGATTGTGCGGATTGTCAAAGGTAACGGTCAGCTCGCCTTGTACGGCGCCCTCCCCCTCTCCGACACGGACAAGGAAGCAATTTTCCACCTCGTTCCCCGCAGCATCTACCACGGTCAATCTATGCTCGCCGTCACCGTCGATCAGGATATCGCCGGAAACGGGCTTGCCGTCAAGCAGCACGGCTGCGTCCCATCTGGAAAAGTTGAACACGGTGGGATAATCTACGGTGGTGCTTTCCAGCTCGACCTCGATGCGCAGTGCCAGATCCTCTCCCTTGGGGACGTTCCAGAAATTGTAAAGATCGCTATCCGCCTTTTCGCCGTTGACAAAAAGCTCAAGGCTGTGCTCGCCCACTGCCGTGACCGTGTGAGAGCTGCCGGCAGGGATGGTCACGCTGCCGTCAAGCAGCAGCTCGAAGGCGGCATTGGAAAAGCTGCCCGTGGTGATCAGCAGCGTATAAAGCTGGCGCTCGGTATCAAAGACCTTAGAGGCCACGCAAGGGTAAACGGTAAAGGTGTATTTTCTGACCTCGGCAATACCGCCGGTGCTGCCGGTGCCGAAGATCGTAAAGGTGAATTCGCCAAATTCACCCGGAAAGGGCCACTCGCCGCCGGAGGTATACTCCTTTTTTACGGTGCCGCGCATTGCCTCGATCTTATAGGCATTGTCACAATACAGTGTGGGATAAAACTGATAGACCGAGCCGTTGACCATTTTGACGTCCTGCTCGCCGTTTTTAAACACGACCTGCGGTGCATACTCGATCATATAAGTCGTAAACTCGGGATTGACGCCGCCCTCGATATAAGAGCTTGCGTCAAAGGCCTGCAAACGGTAGGTGCCCGTATAGCGGATCACGGTACCGGAGGGGATGCGGGTATTGTTCATCAGCACGACAAGCTCGTTCTCGTCAAATACCAGCTGCACCGACTGCGTGATCGCAGTGCGGATATCCGGCTTTAGCGCAACGGGCTCGCCCGGAGCGCCTTCACCGTCAAGTGGGCAGTAGGAGAGGGCGGACGGCGCTTCCGCCTCGGCTGCTGTCGGCAGCAGGAGGGCGCAGGAGAGCAACAGGCAAAGTGCCATTAAAATTGAAATTCTTTTTTTCATGTTCAATCTCCCGGGGTCAGATTTCGGCCTTGTGCAATATTGCACAAAAGAAGGCCGCTTCACATTAAATATATTAGCACATATCCTTTAAAAGGTCAATTGTATTCATAAAAAATTTATATATTAAACCAAAAACATAAGCGACGCGCCCTGTTTTGGGCGCATCGCTTATGTTTTTTTATCAAACGGTAGCCTCTGCGGGCTGTTCTGCAGGCATTTCCTTGGTGCGGGGCTTGGCGGTCACGCGGTACTCGCTGACGTTCAGCACGGTCTCGCCGTCGATCTGCAAGGGGGCGGGCTTATCAAAGCGCACCGTGATCTCCTTACCGGCATGCACGGCCACCATATTGGTTTTCTTGACGTGCTCTCCCTTAAAGATCGAGGGGAAGGCGATCAGGGTCTTGATCTTGCCCTTGCCGTAGAACAGGACAAGCGTAACGGTGCCATCCTCAGCAAGGCGGTCCTGGGCAGGAGCGTTCATCATGCCGCCACCGTAATAGCGGCCCTTCATGGTTGCGGCGATCCAGACCTTTTTATAGCGGTATTCCTTGCCATCCACCGTAACTACGGCATTTTTGGGCTTATAGTGGAACAAAAGCCCCTTGATAGCAATAGAGGTATAGTTCACGGGCTTATCGGAGGAAGCCTTCATACGGTCGCCGACCTCGCAGCAATAGCCGTCGATGCCATAGCCCACACCGTTGAGGAACAAGTGTTTTTCTCCGTTGACCTCGACCTCGGGCAGATTTTCAAGATAAGGCTTAACAGAAACGGGGTCGCTGCCGACCTCGCGGCCAAGATCCTTTAAAAAGTCGTTGCCGGTGCCCACCGCATAGTACTGCAGGCTGCATTTACACTCCAGCCCCGCAACGGCGTTTGCAAAGCGGTTCAGGGTACCGTCTCCGCCGCAGATCACGATGCGATCCTCCTCGGTCAGGGGCGCGAGGATCTCTTTATAATCCTTGATCTCGGTGATGTTTTTACAGATCACGTCACCCTCAAATTTTGCAGCCAGCGCCTTGCTTTGCGCCTCGCTATTGCCATGGCCTGCCAGATGATTATAAAGAATGTAGGTTTTCATGTCATGACTCCTTTTTCAATGCAAAAATCAAGAATACACATTGATTATAACACTTTGCTTGCCACACGAAAATGGGCAAAAGTCGTTTTTTGTCTGTTTTTGCAAGCAACAACGACACATAAAAAAAGCGGCCGACTGCCGCTCACAACATTTTTATTATATCACATAAAAAGTTGTATGTAAAGACTTTTTTGGGTGATTTTTATATTTTCTGCCTAATAAACAAATTTTAGTTGTTCATTTCTTACAATCTGCCAATTGTTTTTTTTCGTTTTTTGTGCTATACTAAAGACAGAGAAAAGGAGGTACGGTCCAATGTACACTTAACTGTAAAAGCTTGAACGTGAAGGAACCGAGATCGATTTGAAGAAGGAGGATCAAAAAAAGTTCGTTTTCCACGGCGGTGTTACGTTGTATATAGATTTGTAAAAGCTTGTGTATGTTGCTTCAAATCGATGGCGTAAACACCTTCATCGACAAGTCAAGTCCCATTCGCCTTTTGTGACAAGCAAAGCACCAAGCACAGGTCATTCTCCCTTGAGAATTTTTGAATTTTGCTATGGCGTGCGTTGAATGTGCAACAAAGGGTAGACAAAAGAAAGAGAGGATCACAAAAGATGTTAGATACCAAGAGCGAACAGAAATGACCCTTGATCGTGTGTGTAAAGAAACCGCGATCAAGGGTCATTTCTATTTTTGCGAAGCTCGGTATGTGCGTCTTCCCCTCTTATAGAATGCAAAAGCCCCCCCCTTTGCGGGAGGGCCCTTCTTTTTACTTTTTCAGTTTGCGTGCGCCAAGGCGATCCAGGATCTCGCCGCACACGTCGGGATGATCGCAGGTAAAGCCGATCGCACCGTTTTCAAGGGACTGACGGTAGACCTCTTCGTCGGTATTCATACCGTAATGCACGCAGGGCTTGATGCCCATCAGCGCAAACTCGGTATAGCGCGCCTTATCGGCCACGGGAGAGGTGACCTTGATGGGAAAGCCCTCGGGGGTCTTTCCACCGCGATTAAAGATGCAGACCTCATCGTAATACTTATAGGGGTCTACTTTATCGCTGCCCTTCATCATAGACTTGGGGTAAAAGCCGTGGATCAGGAATTCCTCCTTGGTGTGGCGAGTACGCAGCCAAGCGCACATGCCGGCCGAGAAGGTGATCACGGTCAAACGGTCGGCACCGTATACACCGTACTTTTTGCAAAGCGACAGCGTCAGCTCGGCACTGGCATAGGCAAAATCGCCCAGATCCTCGGGATAGTCCTTCAGCTCCAGCAGCAGTCGAATATCGGGGCGGGTAGCCATCAGCTCCAGGAACTCCTCCATCGTAGGCACCTTTTCACCCTTGAATTCCTCACCAAACTTGATGCCGGCGTCAGCCTCGCGCACCTCGTCCAAAGTCAGACGATAGATGCTGCCCTTTTTATCGGTCGTGCGGGAAAGATCGGAATCGTGAATGACAACGATGTGATAGTCGGCAGTCATATGCGCGTCCATCTCAATGGCATCCACGTCGATCTTCAGTACCTCGCGGAAGCCGCGCATGGTATTTTCGGGGTATTTAGCGCGCCAGCCTCTGTGGCCGGCCAGAGTTACCTTTGTATCCATAATCTATTTCCTTTCGGGCGCCCGAATTTGAAAGCTGCGCCAACAGTTTAACTATACCACTTTTTTCAAAAATGTCAATACGTATGGCAAAATTTAAGTATGTTGACAGGCAGAAAATCAAAACAAAAATGGCACCCGACCGGGTGCCATTTTTGTTTTGGTGCGGGTAAGAGGACTTGAACCTCCACGAAGTTGCCCCCACTAGAACCTGAATCTAGCGCGTCTGCCAATTCCGCCATACCCGCATATTGTTGGGTGTCGCATTAGGGCAACACCCTGTCGTACACAAAGCCAAGGCTTTATGCTGGTCTGAGTGACACGACTTGAACGTGCGGCCTCTACCACCCCAAGGTAGCGCGCTACCAACTGCGCCACACCCAGATTTCTGCGACTTGTGTATTATAGCACATCCGTTTCGATCTGTCAATAGGTTTTTGAAAAATTTTTAAAGTTTTTTTCTCGCCTCCAAAATGGCGCGATCTCCGTCTTTTCACAAGGGTATTGCATTTGCACATAATATATGTTATAATGAAATGGATTGTTGTATTTTCCATCCCGTCACACGTTCCCCCACAAAAAAAGAGAGGAAACATTTTTATGAAAAAACTGATCTCGATCCTTTTGCTGATCGCACTTTTGGCCGTGGGCTGCTCTCTGCTGATCACGCCCGCGCAGGCGGCATCTGACAGCGTGACCGTCAATGGCAACGACCTCGCCGCTGCACTGAACAGCGTATCCGACGGCGGCACTGTGCAGATCAGCGGCACCTGCAAGCCCTCCTCGGGCTTTGTATGGCCAAGCTATAACAAAAACGTGACCATCAAGGGCGGCACGTTGGATCTGACGGGTATGGGCAGTACCGTCAAGTTCAACGGTAACGTGACCTTTGAAGGCATGACCTTGACCATAACGGCCAACGCTACTGTCTACGCAAACGGCCATAAGCTGACCGTAAAGGAAGACGTGACCATGACCAATGCGGTCACCGCCATTTACGGTGGCGGTGCCTCGGGTACCACGGTGGCCTCCACCGATCTCACACTGCTTGCGGGCAACTATAAGTCCATCTACGGCGGCAGTAACGGCGGCACCGTCAGCGGCGACACCAACGTGACCGTCGGCGGCACCGTAAACAGCGCCTGCGACTGGACCAGCCACAGCGCCACCTATCAGGTCTTCGGCGGCGGCAGCAATGACACCATCAACGGTAGCACCCATATGACTTTTACGGGGAACGCCAAGGCCAACTACATCTGGGGCGGCTCTGTCGGTGCCAACGCCACCATCAAGGGCGACAAGTACGCCACCATGTCGGGCGGCAACACCATGTCCTTTTACGGTGGCAACAACAACCGCGATACGGGTGCCGGCAGCAACAACTACACTACAATGACTGGCGGTACGCTCCAACAGCTGTTCGGCGGTAACCAAGCCGCATCTATGACGGGTAACATTGACCTGCGCGTGCTGGGCGGTACCGTGCAGCGCCGCATTTACGGCGGATGCTATAACGAAGCGACCCGCAGCGGTCTTTCTGTCAAGTGGAGCTCCAAGCATTATGTAACCGGCAACGTAAAATTGACCATCGGCGGCAGCGCCAATATCACCTTGAACTGCAAGGACTCAAGCGGAACGACCTATGATGACCTAAGCATTTTTGCCCGAAGCAGAAGAGAAACCACCTCCTCGGAAACCTCAACGCTGGTATTTGCCAATGAAACGTCTTATAATGCCTATAAAAACAAAACCGGCGCACAAGACTTCAAAGCGCAATATATGATGAGCTGGGCTTCCGCCGCTGACAACACTCACTACTACACCTACACCGCAAGCGGCAGCACGATCACCGAAAAATGCGCCTACCACTCCTCTTACTCTGCCACCGCCACGCTTGAGATTGACGCAGGTGCATCGCTTGCTTACACCGGCAAGGAGCTTGGGCCCGCTACCGTGACCTACGGCAGTGGCTTTGAGGGCGAGCCCTTTGAGATCACCTACGCCAACAACGTCAACGCAGGCACCGCCACCGCCACGATCAGCCGCAACGGCGCAACCGCCACGCTGAATTTCACCATTGAAAAGGCCGCGCAGGCCGCACCCACTGTCACCGCTGTGGCAGAGAGCATCAAAGGCAAGGCCGATGGCAAGATCAACGGCCTCTCCACCGATATGGAGATCAGCACCGACGGCGTTTCTTACACGCCCGTGACCGACGTGAACGCAACGTTTGCTGCAGGCACCTATCAGGTGCGCCTTGCAGCAACCGCTAATCACAGTGCCTCCCCCGCCACCACCGTGACCGTGGCCGCAGGCAGACAGCTTGCTATCACCTTTGTGGCCGACGGCAACACCGTTGCCACCAAGTACGTGAGTTGGAACGCAACGCTGACCGATATCCCCGCCGTACCCGCCAAGGAGGGTTACACGCAAACCCCGCCCGCTTGGAGCGTGACCGACTTTACCGGCATCACCGCCGATATGACTGTCAACGCCGTATATACCGTTAACCGCTATACGGTCACCTTTGTGGCCGACGGCAATACCGTTGACACCAAGACCGTACAGCACGGCAGCACCGTTTCGGAGATTCCCACCATTCCCGAGAAAGTGGGCTACAACGGCGTATGGGAAAGCGCTGTTTCTAACACCGTTACGGGGGATATGGTGATCAACGCCGTTTATACGGTCAAGACCTACACCGTCACCTTTGTGATCGACGGCGAGACCGTCAAGACTGAAACCGTAGCGCACGGCAAGGGCGCAACTGCACCCGATATCCCCCGCAAGGTGGGCTTTGACCGCGTTTCACCCGAATGGAGCATTGCCTTTGACAACGTGACCGCCGATCTGACCGTCACCGCCGTATACACCGCCAATCTTTATACCGTCACCTTTATGGTTGACGGCAAGGTCTACACCACCGAAACCATCGGCCACGGCACCGCGCTCAGCGCCCTGCCCGCCGTCCCCGAAAAGATCGGCTACAACGGTGCTTGGGAGAGCAACGATCTCTCTGAGGTGACCGACGATATGACCGTTACTGCCGTTTATACGATCAAGACCTACACGGTCATCTTTATGGTGGACGGCAAGACCGTTGGCACCTTGACCGTAGAGCACGGCAAGAGCGTGACACCGCCCGCCATCCCCGAAAAGGAGGGCTACACGCAGACGGCACCTGTTTGGGACGTGACCGCGCTGGATAGCATCACCTCCGATCTGACGGTGACCGCCATTTACACCGTCAACGTTTACACCGTCAGCTTTGTGGCCAACGGCGTGACCGTGGCCACAAGATCCGTGACCCACGGCGCAAGCCTTTCTGATATTCCCGCCGTACCGCAAAAGGAGGGACACGACGCCAAATGGAGTCGCACGACCTTCTCTAATATCACCGGCGATCTGACTGTGAACGCGCAGTATACCGCAAAGAAATATCCCGTGGTCTTTAAGGTCGACGGCAATACCGTGGCAACCAAAAACGTGACCTACGGCACCAAGCTCTCTGAGATCAGCGGAAGACCCACGATCCCCGCCAAGGTCGGCTACGATAGAGTGCCCCCTTGCTGGAGCCACGCCGACGATACCGTGGTCAAAGCGGCGCTGACCGTGACCGCCGTATATACCGTTAACGTTTATACCGTCACCTTTGTGGCCGATGGCGAGACCGTGGCGACCAAGTCCGTGACCCACGGTGCTTCCCTTTCCGACATCCCCGCCGTTCCCGCCAAGGAGGGCTATACCGCAGCGTGGAATACCGCGAATTTCGATACCGTTACGGGGGATATGACCGTGACCGCTGTGTACAGCGCAAAGACCTATACCGTTACCTTTATGGCTGACGGAGAGACCGTTTCCACCGTGACCGTTCAGCATGGCGCGGCTGCGACCGCCCCCGCTATTCCCGAAAAGGTCGGCTATGACAGGGTTGCCCCCACGTGGGACGTTGCCTTTGACAGCGTTACCGCCGATCTCACCGTCACCGCCTTGTACACCGTTAACGTTTATACCGTCACCTTTGTGGCCGACAGCGCGACCGTGGCGACCAAGACCGCAGCGCACGGCACAGCACTGACCGACGTGCCCACCGCGCCCGCCAAGGAGGGCTATACCGCAGCGTGGAATACCGCGAATTTCGATACCGTTACGGGGGATATGACCGTTACCGCCGTATATACGCCGGTCCCCGTTGAGCCCGAGTCCCCCGAGCAACCCGAGCCCCCCGAACAGCCGGAAGCTCCCGAGCAGCCGGAAGCGCCCGAACAACCGGAAGTGCCCGAGCAAGGTGGCTCTGACACCACCGACGGCAGCAACAGCGGTAGCAGCGACAGCAACGTTTCTCCCCACGAGGAGAGCAACGGCACCGTTGTGATCGTGATCGTGATCGCAGCCGTATGCGTTGCGATCGGCGTCGCCGTGATGATCCTTGTGATCAAGAAGAAAAAAGGCACGAAATAACAGCAAGCCATAACAAAAATAAGTCAAAAAAGCCGAGCGAGCGCTCGGCTTTTTTGTTGCTTTCGACTTTTTTTGATTTACCCCTTGACATCAGGGATAAAAGGTGATATGATTGTCAGCGTACGACTTTTTTATTATAATAAATAGGAGATGATTTTCTTGAGCGAAACCGCAAAACTGTTACTTCCTTTGGCCATTGCACTGTTTTTTGGCCTGATGCTTTCCCGCGTGGCGAAAAAGCTGCAGCTCCCCGCTGTAACCGCTTATCTGATCGCAGGCATTCTGGTTGGTCCCTTCTGCTTGGGTCTGATCGGCGTAGAAGGGCTTGGCTTTACCAGCCTTCACGAGGTTGAAAGCTTTTCGATCCTGTCCGATATCGCCCTTGGCTTTATCGCATTCTCTATCGGCAACGAGTTCCGCCTCTCGGAGCTGAAGCACTTTGGCAAGCAGGCCACCGTGATCGGTATCCTGCAGGCCGTGGTCACCACGCTGCTGGTTGACGGTGTACTGATCGGTCTGCACTTTGCAATGCCCCAGCACCTGCCTCTTACCACTGCCATTATCCTGGGTGCGATCGCATCCGCTACCGCTCCGGCCGCCACGCTGATGGTGGTGCGCCAGTATAAGGCCAAGGGTCCCCTGACCTCAACCCTTTTGCCCGTTGTTGCGCTGGATGATGCCGTGGGTCTTGTACTGTTCTCGGTTTCCTTTGGCATTGCAAGCGCCATTTCCGCAGGCTCTGTCAGTGTTATTTCCATTTTGGTCGAGCCCATTCTTGAGGTGGTCCTCTCGCTTGGTCTCGGTGCCGTGATGGGCTTTGTGTTTACCTATTGCGAGCGCTTTTTCCACTCTCGTTCCAAACGTCTTTCCATGTCGGTGGCCTTTGTGCTGGTGACCGTGGCGATCTCCAACCTCAAATTCCACGTTGGCAGTGTGCACGTGGCCTTCTCTCCCCTGCTTTCCTGCATGATGCTGGGCACCATCTTCTGCAACATCTGTGATTTTTCCAACGAGCTGATGGATCGTTTGGATCGCTGGACCGCCCCCCTGTTTATCCTGTTCTTTGTACTGAGCGGTGCAGAGCTTGACCTTAAGGTCTTTAAGGCTTGGCCCGTGGTCGTCATCGGCATCGTCTATATCCTCTCACGCTGTGCAGGCAAATACATCGGTGCCTTTGGTAGCGCCAAGATGACCCATTGCGACAGCAATATCGTCAAATATCTCGGCATCACGCTATTCCCGCAGGCAGGCGTGGCGCTTGGTATGGCCAAGAACAGTGCCGTAACCGCCTTGACCGGTGGTCTTGTTTTGCAGATCACCCTGTTTGCCGTGCTGATCTATGAGATCGTTGGCCCCACGCTGACCAAGATCTCGCTGACGAAGGCCGGCGAGATCAAGCCCGAGGGCAAGACCAGCGCCAGAAAGCAGGATACCGACGCCGTGGCAGAGACTGCCCCCGCCTCTGAGGCCGCAGGCTCCTGAAAATAGCAAAAATTCACCCCGTTGGGGGGCTAACGCCCTCTCAACGGGGTTTTTGTTACAGCGCTTCTTTTCTGTTTTCACGGCGGAATTTTGTGGGACTTTGCCCCGTGGCAGCGCGAAAGGCCGCAGAAAAATGATAGACCGTGGTAAAGCCGCAGGCCGCCGCGATCTCGCCAACACCAAGACGCCCCTCAAAAAGCAGCTGCCTTGCCCGCTGCATCCGCAGCTCAGTGATATACGCCTTGGGCGAGGTGTGCAGCCGCTCGCGGAACAGCTTGCGCATATAGACCTCGCTGATGCCGCCCTGCTCGGCCAGCACGCTGCTTGACAGCTGCGCATCGCTGTAATGTGTTTCCAGATAGCGCAGGATCGGCACCAATGCATCACCCTCGCCCTCACTCTCAGTGGCAAGGCGGGACAAAATACCGTAAAAAATGCCAAAGGCGCGAAAGCGGTCGCGCCCGCACAAAAGCACCTCACAAAGCATTTCAAAATCCCGCAGATAGGTCTCCGGCTGACAAAGCGGGATCTCAATAAACTCGCGTATATCCTGCCGATCAAGATAGAAATTGATCAGTGGAAACTCCCCTGCTCCCGTACCGTCAAGGCGGTAATCCTCCCCCATCGGCAGCAGAACAGCGACCCCCGGTCTTGACACGGTCTTTCTCCCCTTGTGGGTGTAGACGATCTCGCCGCTTTTGCAAAAGGAAAGCCCATAGGCAAAGCGATTTTTGATCTCCAGCACGCGACCGCGGGGCGAATAGACCGTAAACGCCTCTGTGATGGCGCTTACCGTGATCTCCTTAGGAAAGCTCATTTGCATCACCTCAGCGTCATTATAACGCAAAAACACAAATTTTTCAAGCATTTTGCTCGGAATAGTATCGTTTTTTATAAAAATGATCGTTTTTGGCTATTGACATTATGCCAAAGAAAGCGTAAAGTTAAGATATGGATCAATTTCTCGAAAAGGAGATTTTAGAATGAGATTTCAAGGACAGACGGCCATTTCCACCGGTGCAGCCTCGGGCATGGGGCTGCTGTTTGCGCAGTGCTTTACCGCTGAGGGCGGCAACGTGCTGATGTGCGACGTCAACGAGGCTGTGCTGCAAGAAAAGGTGGCCGAGATCAACGAAAAGGGCGTTGGCAGGGCTGTTGGCATCTACTGTGACGTGCGCGATTACGCGCAGGTCTGCGCCGCACGTGACCGCGCCGTCAGTGAGTTTGGCCGCATTGACGTGATGGCCAATTTTGCGGGCGGCACTGCCGTGCGTATGCTGAAGGCCGACACCAAGGGCAAGGATTTTTGCGACGTGCCCATCGACGTATACGAATGGGGCTTGGACGTTAACCTCAAAGGGCCCTTTTACTTTGCCCACGCGGTGCTCTCGCAAATGCGCGAGCAAAAAAGCGGCCTGATCATCAACATCGGCTCAATCTCAGGTCTTGAGGGCGACCGCATCGGTGTGGACTACCCCACCGCCAAATCCGCCCTGATGAACGGCTTTACCAAATCGGTGGCGCAGGCGGGTGCACGCTACGGTGTGCGTTGCGTTTGCATCTCCCCCGGCCCCGTGCTGACCCGTGCCGCTATGGCCAATATGCGCACCATGCTGAACCGCGCCGCAGAGCCGCAGGAGATCATTGATCTTGTGCTGTTCGTGGCCTCCGACAAGGGGCAGTTTATCAACGGCACCAATCTGCTGATCGACGGCGGGCGCGATGCCATGCAACGCCTGAGATACGAAAAATGAGGGTACGTATGCAACAAAAACCGACATTTTTGGGGCAAAACAAGCCCCTGCTGTGCTGTATGGTCATCACCGAGACCGCCGATGAGGCCATCAACGTCGTGCGCAATGCGGCCTATGACGGCGCAGATGCCTATGGCTATCAGATCTGCCGTATGGCACCCGAGCAGCGCACCGAGGAGCAGATCCGCCGCGTGCTGCGCTATATGAACGGTCGCCCGGTTTATATGACCAACTATCGCCACGGCTTTAACAAGAGCAAGAGCGACGAGCAGCTTGGCGACGAGCTTGTGGATCTTGCAAAATGGGGAGCGACCCTTTGCGACGTGATGGGCGATTACTACCATCCCGAGGAAAACGAGCTGACTATGGACGCTGCCGCCATCGACAAACAGCGCCGCCTCATCGACCGCATCCACGAGGCGGGAGGCGAGGTGCTGATGTCCTCTCACGTGCTGAAATACACCCCTGCCGAGGAGGTGCTGCGCATCGCCTTTGAGCAGCAACAGCGGGGCGCCGACATCGTCAAGATCGTCACTGCCGCCAACTCCGAGGCTGAAGAGATGGAAAATCTGCGTATCACCACACTGCTGAAAACCGAGCTGGACGTGCCCTTTTTGTTCCTTTCGGGGGGCACGCACAACCGCTTCCACCGCATGCTCGGTCCCGCACTCGGCTGCGTAATGGGGCTTTGCGTGCAGCACTATGATACGCGCTCCTCTAAGGATCAGCCCCTGCTCCGCGCCGCGCGCCAAGTGTTGAACAGTTTTGATTTTTACCCGAAGGGGGAGTCTTGATATGAGCTTTACAGAAAAAACCGCCTTGATCACGGGCGCCGCCGTCGGGATCGGCCGTGCTACGGCCCTACGCTTGGCCGAGCAGGGCGCAGAGCTTGCCTTGCTTGATGTGAACAAAGAAAAGCTGGAGCAGGTCAAGGACGAATGCGCTCTCTTTGGTCACAAGGTGCAAGCCTATGTCTGCGACGTCAGCAACGAGGCGCTTGTAAACGACGTAGCCGCCAAAGTCCTTGCGCACTTTGGCAAGATCGATATTGTGGTCAACAACGCCGCACTTTGGCGTGAATTTGCCCCCTTTACCGAGCTTTCTACCGAAAGCTGGCGCACCTTTTTGAACGTAAACCTGCTGGGAACGGTCTACGTGACCAAGGCCTTTCTGCCGCAAATGCTGGATCGGGGCTATGGGCGCATCGTCAACGTGGCCTCGGTAGCGGGCGTGTACGGCAACAAAAAGATGTCGCATTACTCCGCCACCAAGGGTGCTGTGATCGCCTTTACAAAGGCCTTGGCCAAAGAGGTTGCCGACAAGGGCGTTACGGTCAATGCCGTGTCGCCCGGCACCGTTTCCGACTCAAGCAACGAAGATATAGACGCCATCAAGCCCAGTGACATGAATTACACCGGCAGGACCGGCAGTGACCGTGAGAACGCCGACCTCATCTGTTTTCTGGCAAGCAATGCCGCCTCTTATATCTGCGGACAAAACATTCAGATCGACGGTTGCCGTCGCTTGCTCTGACCAAGACCCCCTCTTGCCGACGGCAAGGGGGGGATTTTCCATTTACCTGTTGAAATAGGGCAAGACTTGTGCTATAATAAAAAAGAAAGGCGGTGATCTGATGCCGAGCGACGAAAAGATCCGCGCACGTATGCAGGAGCTTGCTGACAAATTGGAGTATGACTATCACGATCTTTCTCACCTCTCCCGTGCGATGTATTGCCAAAAGGAGGAGGGCAAAAACGACTATACCAATGACGCGATGGCCACGGTGGGTGACGCAGTCTTAAAGCTGATATGGTCAGACTATTTCTTTGATATGGGTTTTGACAAGGATGAGATCTCGCAGCGCAAAACGCATCTTGAAAAAAATGCCACGCTAAAGGCCCTCTGCGACAAGGTTGGGATCTATCCTTTTGCCTATAACGACGAATATTTTGCAAACGAGGCTCCCAAGACCCGCCGCTTGCCTTATGGCAATCACGATTTTTATATGGAAGCCATCATAGCCGCCATTTACCGTGACCGTGGGCTTGATTACACCCGCGAATGGGTGTTGAAATTTTGGAAAAAGCACGCAAACGTGCCTGTGTAACTGATATTTTTTAAAGGAGGCTTGTATGACCACACCCGTTATCATTGCCCTGATCGTCCTTGGCGCGATATCATTGATCACCTTTTGCCTGTACGGCGCCGATAAGTCCAAGGCCAAGCGCCACGCCTGGCGTATCCCCGAAAAAACGCTGCTGCTGTTTTCCTTTCTCGGTGGTGCCATCGGCGGCTCGCTTGCCATGTCGCTGTTCCGCCATAAGACCAAGCACTGGTATTTTGTGGCCGTTAACGCCATCGGCCTTGTCTGGCAGATCGCGGCCGTAGCGGCGATCTACATTTTTCTTTGATCAAACAAAAAAGGGGCTTTGCCCCTTTTTATTTTCTTACAGGCGTCTTTCCACCACGCGGCGTTCCGCCGCTTACCCGCTCCCACCACAACAAAAGCTTTCGCTTTTGGGGAGCGGGTGGACGCAGGCTCCGCCTGCTATTCGCTGTCCACGCGGCACAAAGCGGCGCGCTCGTTGCTGTGGTGCAAACACACATCAGGTCCACGCCCTAAAAGCCTGCCACCGGCAGCCTTTTGCGCCGCGATGCGATGCGCACGGGCTTCCGAATCCACCATCAAAGCTCTCACCACAACAAAAGCCCTGCGCAATTGCGCAGAAGTCGGATCGTAGCCATG
>JAZQWJ010000036.1:0-35298 GCA_045632285.1 Eubacteriales bacterium
GGAAAAGGGGGGAAAGCTCGCTCCCGCCGGGTTGGGGGGGGCACGCGCTGCTGTTTTATGTTCAGCGTGCGCAAAGCTTTTCAAAGCGTGCGCGCTGCTCTGCGGTGTAGCGGCTCCATTTGCCGTTTTCAACAGCATAGCAGTATTCATCGGTTCTCACGTCGCTGTAATCCTCGATCGCAGAGGCCAGCACCTGCTTGGTGCTTTGGTTCTCGGCAGTCTCGGCATACAGGGTAACGGTACCGATACAGGTCTCGATGCGGATAAAGCCTACAGAAGAATAGGTGTCTCTGTAATAGCCCTGCTGCATCTTTTGCGAGGTTCCGTAGAACTCTACGGCGCCGGGCATTACAACGGGTCTGAGTGCATCGTCGCAAACGTAGTCAACACCTGCCTCGTCCAGGAGCTGAGGACGGATCATACCTGCCTCCATTGCATCCTCGGCACGAACGGTGATGATACCCACGCCGATCGCGTCCTTACCGAACTTACCGACCAACGTGTTGTAAAAATCGTAAGAGACGGAAGCGCTGAAGCTGATGTCAGTACCGCCGGAGGGGAAGCTGACGCTTGCACCAAGATTGGTGACCTTGATGCCGGACAGATCGCCCATCACACCCTGATAGAAGTACACGGCAGTGCCGTCATCCAGCTCGCCAACGTAATCAAAGTTAGCAGTGGCGACCATACCCTTCTGCTCGTCGATCAGATAACCCAGAGAGTTCTGACGGTTTCCGCCAAAGAGCAGGTCGATCTTTACGTAGGGGGTTACGTTGATGTCGCTCGGCGTGGTGCTCCACTTTTTACCGCTGCCGTTGTACATATAGTACGAAGCCTTAACGGTATCAAGGGGGCCGCCCTGGTTCCAACTACCGGTCATCAAATTGCCGTATACATAGTTGAAGGAAAGGTCATCCTCGCTGTTAGCACTGATAGACTGTACGTTGAAGTAGTAGTAGAGCTTGTAGTAGGTATTGTCTGCGGTGTAAGGCTTGGCGGCAAAGGAGTAGGTGCCGTCTGCATTCTTGACACACAGATTGGAGGGATTGAGCTCGGCAGCGAGATCAACCTGTTCAACCAATTCCTCGTGCCAACCGAAAGAGCCCGTCAGGCTACCGCCAAAGGGCAGCGTCAGGTAGGTGGACTGAGGCACAAGCTGCACCGTCTTCCAATCCAGATCGTAGTACATCACGTAGTGAGGCGATACGGTGGAGGAAACGATGGAGTTGGGGCGAACGATCTTGTTGCCAAAGGCGAACTCGGTCTTTTTTGCAAGGCCGTAGTTGGTAGAAGCCTGATCGTAGCCATTGAAGGTTGCATGTGCATCAACGTGAACGGTGGTGAACACGCGCGTGGTGTACAGGCCGTTTGCGTCGGTTTCCATGATCTTTGCATTGTTACGATCCGCCCAGTATTGACGGAAGGCCTTAACGTTAACTGCAAAGGTGGGATTTTCGGTTGCGAAATTATAGGTATCTGCCGTGTAGATCCAAACAACAACGGTTTCGCCGGGCTGGATCATACCGTCATCGGAATTGGAGATATCCTTAAGCTTGTCGTACCATCTGTGATATCTGGAAACGGGCAGGCCTGCGCGCAGCTCGTTGACAAGACCCCAAGACTCAGGGTTGGCATAGTTGCCATCCTCTGCCTTGGCCAGAGCGTAATCATACAGATTGATGGGCAGTGCGGAGGTGTTGGTGATCTCCATTGCCTCGTAAGCCTGCCAGCCGGTGCCCAAGCTATCGTTGGTGTGCATGATCATCTCGGAGATGACCAGGCCGCCGCCGGAGGTGTATTCACCATTTTTCAGCTTGCGGATATTGTCAAAGCAGGTCTGCTGCAGCTGATAGAGCTTGCCGGCATTGTACTGACCGGTTGCGTTGACCGAGCCATCCTCTTTATAGTGGGTGATAGCGGGTGCGGGACGGCGGGTAAAGAGCATGCCCTGCTTATAGTGCGTAGAGCCGTCGATACCGTACGCATAGTGCGAGGGATAGTTCAGTGCGGAGCCGCCGTTTGCACGGTCGTCACCGGTAGAGGTGTAGCCAACCGAGCCTTGACCGACTGCAATAGCGGGCAGGAAGTTGATAAAGGACTCAAGATAGCGGTAATCGTGAGTATAAACTTCCTTCCAGTTGATGGCGTTACCGTTACGGTCGTAGTTCTGTCCGATACCGTATACGCAAGCAGCGGAGTTCCAGTTGTTGAAGGTGCCTGCTTTTCTGACGGGATTACCGACAACAGCCAGCGTTGTGGGATCCACGTCCTCGATGGTGGCCTCCTTCTTGGTGGTGACCATGCAAAGCTGATCCTCGGACAGCTTCAGCCAATCTCTGACAGCGGATAAGTAATCAACCGTAGTGCCGCTCATATTGGGCTGCGTCAGTTTGATATCGGTATCAATGGTAAAGATCAGAATGGATTCGCCGGGCTGCAGAATCGCCTCGTTCTCAGAGGGGTTGTAAACAGTGCCATCCTTGGTGATCCTTGCCTTGCAGTCGCCTGTACCAAGCCAAGTATCAAAGTTCATAGCGCCGCGGTCACCGTCGCCGGTCCACTTGATATTGTTACCCTCGTGCATGTAGCCATTACGAGTGGTAGTAACAATGGAGTAATCCTTCAGCGCAACGGGCTTGTCAGAGCCGTTGGTCACCTCGATATACTCGATCCAGCCCAAAGAACCGCTGGTCTTGGAGGTATCCTGCAGGAAGTCCCAGCCGCCGCAGTCCATCAACAGCTCGGTGATATAGAGATCGGGGATATCCATATCAGCGCCGTTGGCATCGACAGAATCGGTATAAACGGTAATGTAATCGTAAGAAACGGAAACGTTGGGGGTGGTCTTCAGCACAAGATCGGTGCCGACGGTCTTTTCAAGGAACAGACCCCAGTTTGCAAACATTGCAGAATCCACAGCATCAAAGGACTCGGAAACCACAACGTCGTTGACGGTAACGGTCACACCGGAGGTCACGCTGACGTCGACCTTAACGTTCATCGTCTTGTCAACCATTACAACAGAGCCTTCCAGGCTATTGCCGCCTGCAATGCTGCTGATATCCTTGCCGGTCAAACGCTCGTAAAGCGTGGTGGCCCCGGAAAGGTTGCTGCTGTTCATATTTACGCCCGCATTTGCGGTGGTAGACAGATCCTCTACGTAGCTCATCTGGTTGTTCATATAAACAACGTTGTTGCCGTAGCCGGAAACGCGGATAATGGGCGCACCGTAGGAAAGATCTGCGCCGTTGAAGTTGTACAGAACGGTGCTGTAGCCGTCGCTGATGCAATCCGAATTGTAGGTCATAGAGAACTCGATGGTAAAGCTACCGTCGCGTACCTTTTCCAGGATCGCATCCGACATCAGCAGCATATAGTCGTCAGAAGAGCCGTAGTTGCGCACGTAAAGCTTGCCGTCGCGCACCTCAAGGAAATCAACGCCCTTGGCCTCGGTCTCCTTAACGTTGTTCATATGCTCGTCACTGAGCAGTGCGTTGTTCTTTACACCGCCAAAGCCAAGCGCAGAGGCGACCTCGTCATAGCCGGCGACGTTGCCCATAGCATCAAAGTCCTGCATATAGATCACGTAGCGGCTTGCGCCCTTGTTGGTGGTCATAGAGGTCTTTTGTGCATCGATCAGCTTACCGGGAGAGGATTTCCAATCGGCGTTGACAACAGAGCCGCTGAATACGAACTTATTGTCGTTATCGTAACGAAGCAGACGTGCAACGTCGACCAAAGCGCCAAAGCGGTTTGCAGTTCCCTCTACGCGATCGTAGGTGATCTGGTAGCCATAGCCCTCGCCAAGGCCAACGTTTTGACCGGTGCACATCACCGAGTTAGCCATAACGTAAGACTCTGCAGCGCTGAGCGAGACACCCATATTAGAATAGGTCACGCCGTTACCGTAGGTTACGGGACCCATTACAACGCCGGAAACGTAAGGATCGCTATACCACTTCAGGTTATCGTTTCTGGCAATGCCGTACATATAGAAGCCGCTGTTACCAAGGTTCTGCACCTCGTTAGGACGGCCGGTACGGGCACTGTTATCGGTATCCATTGCAAAGACCTTAACGCTTCTGTCAAGCTCGTAGAAGTTGTAGAAGTCATCAAAGGTAGCATTGGCGGCATAGGTCTCGGTATAATAGCTCCAAAGCACAGCGACCTCGCCGGGCTGCAGCCAACCGCTTTCGTAATCGGGGTTGGTGGGAGCCTTGTGATAGTAGTAGGAGCCGGGATCGGCGGCAAGGATGTTGCCAACGTTGCCGGGGATCAGGGTGTTGTAACGGTTGAAATACTCGTTATTGATGTTATCCTGATAAGAGCTGGTGCGCACCAACACGGTATAATCATAAATGTTGATGGCGTGACCGGAGGTGTTGACGACCTCGAGGTACTCATACTCATCTCCTCCGACGGAGTCGGGGCATACCTCGGTGATCACGATCTCGGGCACAGAGGTCTCGGTCTTTCCGTTAGGGAGGACGTCTCTTTGCACGTGAGTCAGCTGACCGGGATTTAATGCATTGTTGGCAATGGTATAAGGCCAACCCTCTTCAAGAGGAGCACTGGCATTAAAGCCATACAGGAAGTTGGCACTCTTGTTGTCGTTTTTGTTAGCAAGAGGAGACTTGTTACTACCGTCGTTGATATTGACAGTGTAGTACTGGAAGCCCAGCACAGCGCAGCCGTTGGCATCGGCAGTGCCGTCATCCACGTTGGGGAATGCAAACTTGCCGGTATCCTCCAGCTTAACGGCATAGGTGCCGCCGGTTACGTTGGTTACGCCAATGGTAACGTCAACAGGCTTTGCAGTGTTGGCAACATCAATACCGGAATAAGCAGCCCAATATACCCAAGATTCCCACTTATCATAGCGAGAGGTATCGCTGTCATCGGTTATGCTCTTATTGGCAATACCGTAAATGCGCTGACCCGCATCCTGCACGTCAAATGCATTGGAGGTGCCAAACATTTTGGTATCGCTCCATGCATCAATGGCGATCACAAGGGTGTTGGAAAGATCCACACCATAGCTGCCTCTTTTTTCTTGAGAAAAGTAGTACTCGTAGTAGGTCTTAAACTGCTCGACCGTTGCAAGGGACACCCAGTCGCCCCAAGCATAAAACCATACAACGGCACACTCGCCGGGCTGCAGGATCGCAGTCTCGGGGTTTTCAACGTAATACTTATTTTCTACCAAGCGGTAGTACACGGTACCGGCAACAGCAACAGCATCGTCTGCACAGGCGGTGTAGGCGCTGGCGGAGTCGCGGGTATAAAGGCCCTTAACACTCTCGCCCTCTGCAACAAGATAGCGCTCGAAATGGCTCTTGTGCATAGAGGAGGAAACGCCGCCCGCGTACATCGGGTTGCGAATAACAGTATTGTTATCGTAGCTACCGTCGCTATCGTACATCAGGTTATAGTCGTACAGATCAACGGCCTCGGTGCCGGAGTTGTAGATCTCGATGTACTCAAACACGTCGTAAACACCGGAGGGAGTCTGTACCGAATAGTAGTTCTTCCCTTCCACAGCAGTGGCATCAGAGGTCTTGACATATTCTTTTTTGCCGTTTCTTTCTACCATTTCAAAATAGGAAGAAACGTCTGAACCAACCGCAGGATTACGGGCGGCATAATAGGTATAGCCATTGTCGTATTCGGGCATGTGATAGAACACGTTACCAACAGTGGCATCCTTGACCCAGTTGTTACGGTTGGATTGATAGTTGATCGAGTTGGCATGCACCTCGGTGATGATCAGCGAGGGGAACTCGGAGGCGGCGCCGTTGGCGCCGTCTGCCGATCCTTCACCCTCGGCACCGATGCTGAAAATAAACGTCGGTACCACGCTGACGACCATCAGAATCGCAAGCACAAGCGAAAGGAATCTTTTCATATTATTTTACTCCTTTTTTGATTTAGACTCGGAACTGATGCTCACCAAATGCCGAGATATTCGCACAGCTTTTCCTGAATGGCAGGAGTGTAACGGCTGTACAGACCATCGATGTTCTCATAGCAATAAACGTCGGTCGCTTCTTCCTTGGTATCGTCCCAAGCCTTTTGGGCGACCTCTTCAAGGGTTCTTTCGGTGGTGGCGGTGGACCAGTAGGTCTTGACCGTTCCGTCGGCCATGGTGATCTCCATATAGCCGATGGCGGTGTAGGAGGTCTTGTAGTTCCCCATGATCTCGATAGAGGAGCCAAGCACTGCAAAGCTATCGGTACGGTACAACAGCTCGGAAGCAACGTCTTCATAGCGGATGCCTGCGGCGTCAAGTGCTTCTTTGGTGATCACGTCCATACCCTCTACGTCAGCGGTCTTAACGATCACGGTGCCCACCTTAAAGCCGCTGTTGCCATAGGTTGCGGCAAGAGGAGAATAGACCTGAGCGGGTACCACGTTATCAAAGCGGAGAACGGGATTTTCGCCTGCGGTGTTGATGGCAGCGCCCTGCAGCGTCAGCACATCGGCACGCAGCCAATCAAAATAGCGGAAGGTCACGTTTCCGGCCTCGTCGGTCTCAGAAACGAACAGGTGATCGGTGATCGCAGCGGTCTCGATACCGTTAAGGGTACCAAGTGCGGGGGGCTTGAGTGCGTTGTTGGTGCGCACGATGATGATGGGCAAGGAGGTAGGATCCTCGCTGTACCAAACGTGCTTGCCGCCGGTAGTACGCTCCCAGTACTGCACGCGCAGTGTATCAACGGTAACCGAGCATTTGCTGCTGCCGGCGCCGCCCACTACATAGCGCATACCCATATTGGCAGGCATATTGGTGTACTCAAGGCGGTTGACGTAATAGATCTTACCGGTCTCTTCAAAGGTGGTCCACTTCAGATCGTAGTAGCAAGCAGCGATGCCAAGGAATGCAACAGAGATCACTTCCTCGGTATTGATAACGCCGTTTTTGATGGCATAGGTTGCGGGGGCAACGCCGTAAACGGCGGCGGAGGTGGGAGAGGGCGAGAATACGCGGGCTGCGTTGTCGGCATTAAAGGTCGTTCCCTCGTGGCCGTCAACAGCAATGACCTTGGTGGCATAGCCGCCGGTGGCATCCTTCATTGCCATCTGAGGCACACCGTTCTTGACCCAATACTCACGGAAATACTCAAAGCTGAAGTCGTCATCACCTGCATAGGTGGTATAGGTATCGGTAGAAAGGAACCAGACCACGGCGCTTTCGCCGGGCTGCAGGATACATTTTTCGGGATTGGAGATATGCTCTTCAATAAAGTAGTAATAAGCGCCGTTGTACAAGCCCTTGTTTACAGGGTTGCCGGAGCGCATGATCACAGAGCGGCTAAAGCCCTTGCCCGCGGTGCAGTTTGTGCCAAGCTCGGTGCGTACCAGTGCATAGCGGTACAGATCCAGTGCATCGTCGCCGGTGTTGGTCAGCTCGATGGCGGTAAAGGCGCTGTTGTCCTTGCCCGAAAGATCGTTGGTACGGGGCACGATCTCGGTGATCGAGAGATCGGCAGGAGTGCCGTCGTTCTTGCGGTAGATATCGCGGAGCAGGATCTCCTGATAGCCGGCCAGCTTGCCGACGGTGCTTTGCCAGTTATTGGTTCTGATACGGCCGGTGTAAAGAACGCCGCGACGTGCATCGGCAGAGCCGTCTACACCGTAGACCCAAGCACCTGCGTTACCATCCTGACCGCTATGATCGCCAACCTTACCGTAATCGGAAAGGCCGGGAGCATAGTTCTCGGTGGGGCGACCGGTGATCATAGGTGTGTTCCAATCACAATAGGAGACAATATACTGATCGTATGCGGGATCGTTGATAAAGACGCCGGTGTAGCCGATAGCGTTGCCGTTGTCATCATTTGCCTTACCTATATAATAACGTCTGTTGCAGTTATCGGCAAGGTTGAAATTGGAAAAGGCCAAGACCTTGGTGTTTTCGTTAAGGCCGTATTTGCTGTAGATGGAGCGGAAGCTCTTTGAGGTGCTGATGCTCTTGCCCAGCTCACCGTGGTTGACACCGTTTTCCCAGAAGGCGGGAGTGTCACCCAGCATGGGGTGCAGCAGCACGCATTCGCCGGGAGCCAGATACGTGTTGATATCGTAATCAGCAGCAGGATCGGCGGAATCGTATGAGGTAAAGCGAGTGTTCCAGTTCTCAACGTACCTGATCTTGCGCAGGTCTCCGTTGGGATCGACAACGTAAGAAGCACCATCAAGTCTGTACTTGTTGTTATCCACCAGCGTATAGCGGTGAGCGCCAAGCTCCTGCAGGTCAACACTGGTTTTGTAATAGGTGGTGCTGCTTTCCAGCTTTTGGCCAAAAATGGTGCTGAGATTAACGTAGCCCTGATACTTGTTGTGATTGTTGCCGGCGACCACGCTGTCTGCGGGACCGTCAAACACGTCACGGTACATCAGAGAATACTCGGACAGGTCGATATAGTGATCGGTGGTGTTGTAGATCTCGATGTACTCGCCCCAAGTCTCGTGGGGGTTTGCAGACATTTCGGTGATGACAAGCTCGGGCAGTGCAGAGACAGTCTCGCTGCCAACGCGCTCGGCCTCGACCTTGATGTTATCGATATCCGCAACCACGTTGGGCTTGGTCAAAAGTGCGACCGAAGCGCCGGTGGTACGGGCAATAAAGTCCTGCCAAACGTCGCTGCCGCTGAACTTGTTATTGTAGTATGCGGTTGCAGGAGCAGAAACCAGAATATCGTTTACGTAGACGGAGGTTCCCTCTTCGTGGTCGATCTCAAGACGCACGGTCACGGTCTTGTCGATCATTGTGGTCTCAGAGCCGGTAAAGACACCGTCAACGTAACCCTCGTCGCCAAGCGTTGCAGCGATCTTGCTGTACAGCGTGGAATACGCGCCAAGCTCGCCGTAGCCGTTGCTCATAACATACTCGCCCTCGTTTTGGCGATTCTCAACCAAAGCGTTGGTAGAGCCGCCGCTGATGGGATAGTAGACGTTGTTAAAGCCGGTGCCGCACACGCGAATGGGAGCGTAGCCGTAAGACGCGCCCTCGCCTGCATCACCAACGAACACACCGCCCTTTTCGTTGTAGTTGTAGACCAACGTGCTATAGCCCTTGGTATTGGTGGTGCCTGCACGGTAGGTCAGATCGTAGGAGACGGTATAGTCCCCTTCACGGACGAGAGACATAATATCGCCGCCAAATACAGTGACGATGCTGTCGACCTCAAGTCCCGTAGGGGCATCGGTATCAACGCGCAGGGCGTTGCCGTTGCCGTCCTTGCCGACGGTGATGGTATAGCTTGCAAAGTCATTTGCAGTCTCGCCCTTCGGCACGTACCAGCCAAGCTTGGCCAGAACGTCGGAGCTTTCACCACCGACGGATAATCCGTCAAAATCCTCGGCATATACCAGGTACTTGACCGTGGGAGATGCCAAGCCTTCTCCCTCAGATGCCGCAACAACGCCCACTGCGGGGATTGCCATGACGATCATCAGGATGGCAAGAAGAAGCGAAATTGTCTTTTTCATACGATTTCTCCTTTTCCGGTTGGTTTTCTGCTTCTGCGTGTTCACAGAATTTATATATATTTTATCATATAAAAGTCCATTCGTCAAGGTTTTATATAACTTGAATCGCAAAACCTTTTCCCTTGAAAAGAATTATTAGCGTAAAACTTTTTGTCTATTTCGTTCAAAATTCTACGCTTATCCGTGCTCCAAAGGGGTGCAAGGAGCTTTTTTCGGTCTCCGTCACCCGTCAGACGCCCTACGACGACCGTGGGCGGAAGCAGCTCGATAGCCCGCACGACCAGATCCACATAGGCCTCCCGCTCCATAGGAAAATACCCGTTATTCCTGTAAATTTCGGCCATTTCAGTCCCCTCGATCACATAAAGAAGGTGGAATTTGACCTCATCCGGACAAAGCTCCGCCACCTTTTGCACAGTTTCTACCATCATTTCGTCATTTTCACCAATAAGGCCAAGGATCAGGTGCACGCCAATGCGTACGCGGGGGGCCAATCGGCGGAGGGCGGCATAGCTCTTTTCAAACACGGAAAAGGGGTATCCGCGCCGTATCCGCGCAGCGGTTTGGTCGTGCATCGTCTGTAAACCAAGCTCCACCGTCACTGCGGTACGCTCGGATAATTCGGCCAGATACAGGATCACCTCCTCGGGCAAGCAATCGGCGCGGGTGGCGATGCTGATTCCCACTGCATCGGGCAGAGATAACGCCTCCTCGAACAGCTCCTTCAGGCGGGAAAGCGGTGCATAGGTGTTGGTATGCGCCTGAAAATACGGGATGCATTTAAAAGAGGGCCATTTCTGCTTGAGCTGCTCGCGCCGGATGCGATATTGCTCGGCAATGGGGAGTGATGCGGGAGCGTTGAATTCTCCACTTCCCTCGGCGCTGCAAAAAATGCACCCACCCGTGCCGCAGCGTCCGTCACGGTTGGGGCAGGTAAAGCCACCGTCCAAGGGGATCTTGACGCATTTTTCGCCAAAGGTGTGGCGCAAATAATAATCGTAGGTGTGATACCGCTTGTTGGTATCGGAAAACGCAAAGGGGTTGCTTTCTCGCTGGGTCATGATCTTTCCTTTCCAAACGCCGAAAGGGCGGCCCTGCGGCCGCCCTTTGGGGCATTTTATTGAGCCAAAAGCTTTTCAAGCGTTGCGATACGCACCGCCAGTGTAAATACGCGCATAGCGGTCTCAAGCGCCTTTAACGTGGGGAAGGAGGGAGACAGACGGATGTTGCTGTCATCGGGATCCTTTCCGTAAGGATAGGTGGCGCCAACGTTGGTCAGCACCACACCTGCGCTCTTGCACAGCTCGTAGGTGCGCTTAGCACAGCCGTTCATGGCATAAAAGCTGATAAAGTAGCCGCCGCGGGGCTCGGTCCAACGGGCAATATCGGCGTTGCCCAGATCCTCGGCCAAAACGCGCTCGACAAGCTCGAACTTGGGGCGAAGCATATCCGCCAGACGGTCCATATGGGCCAGTACGTTGGCGGCATTGCCGAAATAACGTACGTGACGGAGCTGATTGAGCTTATCAAAGCCGATGGTCTGCACCGTCATAACGCTTTTGATCTGCTTGATGTTGGCGGGAGATGCTGCGATCAGCGCCACGCCTGCACCCGGGAAGGAGACCTTGGAGGTAGAGGCAAAGTAATAGACCATATCCTCGCGGCCGGTCTTGCGGCACTCTGCAAAAATATCAAGCAGTGTATCCCTTCCCTCTTTGTAGAGATCGTGGATCACATAGGCGTTGTCCCAAAAAATACGGAAATCGGGCGCGGCGGGGGTCAGTGCGGCCAAGCGGCGCACGGTATCGTCGGAGTAGGTCACGCCGTCGGGATTGGAATACTTGGGATTGCACCAGATGCCCTTGACGGTGGGATCGTTGTTGACAAGCGCCTCTACGGCATCCATATCGGGGCCGGTGGGGGTCATACGCACGTTGACCATCTCGATGCCGAGAGACTGGCAGATGGCAAAATGACGGTCATAGCCGGGGGCGGGGCAAACGAATTTGACCTTTTCCTCGCGGCACCAGGGGCGCAGGCTGCCCACAACGCCGTACAGCATAGCGCGGGCAACGGCATCGTACATCAAATTCAAGGAGGAGTTGCCGCAAACGATCATATTGTCGGCAGGGATATCCAACAGCTCGGAAAACAGTGCCTTAGCCTCGGGAATACCGTCCAGAATGCCGTAATTGCGGTAATCCGTTCCGGTGGCGGAAAAGCACGCTTCGTTTTTAGAAAGGCAGGTCAGCATCCCCTCGACCAGATCGATCTGCTCGGGGCCGGGCTTACCGCGGGAAAGATCCAGCGAAAGGCCGCGGGCGCAATAGTCGTTATACTGTGCCTGCACGGCCGCCAATTCGGCCTGCAGCGCTTCCTTGTTCATGCTTGCATACTTCATAAATGCTCCTTGCTCCACAGGGGGAAGAAAATGTGATATATCGGCGATTTCGCAACTGCATTGTCATCAAAATTGCAAAAAACGACCAAACTGTTGGTTATTATATCACAATTACGCAAGAATTGCAAGATAAAATTGCAATTTTTTAAGTTTTTTTTGTGTTTTTTACTTGGATCCGGGTCTTTCACCCTCAAAGTGCTGCCAAAATTGTTGCAGGCGATGCGCCAAAGCCGAGGCGGATTCTGCCGCCATCATCCCCCGCCAATGGCTTGGATAAAGATGCAGATAAGGCTCCTCTGCATAACGGCTGTCGATCAACACCACCACGCCGCGGTCCTCTTCACGGCGGATCACACGGCCCGCGGCCTGCAGCACACGGTTCATACCCGGAAAGGTGTAGGCGTAATCATAGCCGCGCTCGCATTTGTTTTCATAATAATCCCGCAGGATATTGCGCTCGTTGGAAAGCCCCGGGATGCCCACACCCACGATCACGGTGCCGATCAGACGGCTGCCCGGCAGGTCTACACCCTCTGAAAAGCTGCCGCCCAGCACGCAAAAGCCCACGCGCAGCTTTCCCTCATCCTCTTTGAAAAAGTCAAGAAACGCCTCGCGCTCGCCGGGCGTCATATGCCGCTGCTGCACTGCGTGGGGCACATCCGGATAACGGGCAAGAAAGCGCTCGAGCACCTTTTCCATATACTCATAAGACGGAAAATATATGATATAGTTCCCCGCCTTGGCGCTGACGGTGGCGGCGATCAGATTGGCCACCTTGCGATAGGACTTGTCGCGATCCTCCATGCGGGTGCTGACGCCCGAAGCAACGGTGACGCAAAGGCGGCTTGGATCATAGGGCGAGGGCAGCTCTACGCGCTCGGCCTGTCGGCCGCCGCCAAGCAGATCCACAAAATAATCGATGGGGGCAAGGGTCGCCGAAAACAGGATGGTAGAGGCGGCGCGATTCATGGCCATATCCAGCACGCCCGACGGATCCAGACAAAAGATCTGTACGGTAACACTGCCCTTTACCAATTCCACATAGGTGAGAAAACGATCGTCATAGCACTCGGTCAGATACAGATACTGCCGCAGCTCTCCGCAAAGGTCGTTCAGCCCCGGCACCAAGGGATGCTCCGGTGCAGATCTTATAAAGCGATCCAGCTGCTCGCGCACGGTGACCAAAGTCTCGTGATACCGCTCTAAGGGTGCACGGTTGAGATAATAGCCGCTCTCGGTACCGTCCTCGTGCTTTTGGCGGTTTTCGGTACACAGTCGCGCCAAGCGGCGGGTTGCGATCACAAGGGCGCCCAGCGCCTCTTCTAATTTAGGATCGGCCACGGGATCCACCCGTGCATACAGCTCTTCCATTGGGGTGACAGAAAGGCGCATGGAATAGATATCGCGCATACGGTCGGGCAGATTGTGTGCCTCGTCCACCAAAAAAACGTACTTGCCACGCTCGCCCTCGGCATCGAAATAACGCCGCAGATACACCGCCGGATCAAAAACGTAGTTATAGTCACAAATGATGATCTCGCAATACTCGGACAGATCCAACGACAGCTCATAGGGGCAGACGCGCCACTCCTTGGCAGCGGCAAGGATCGAATTGCGCGGAAAGCCGTTTTGCGCCGCCAACAGCCCCATCACCGCATTGCTCATACGGTCGTAATATCCCCTTGCATAGGGGCAATCCACGGGGTTGCAATGCGAGGTGCTGCCCGTGCGGCAGCCCCCCTCGCGCAAGCACATACGGTCCTTGGCGTGCAGCATGACCGTGCGCAGTCGCGCCCCCGCCTGAAACAGCCGCCCTGCGGCAGCATAGGCCTCTCGCCCTGTGCTTTGCTTGGCTGTCAAATAAAAGATGCGGTCACAAAGCCCCTCTCCAAGTGCCTTGACGGCGGGATAGAGGGTGGACATGGTCTTACCGATGCCCGTGGGAGCCCCCGCAAACAAGCGCCTTCCCTTACGAATGGCGCGAAAGCACCGCTCGGCAAGCTCCACCTGTCCCTCGCGAGGGTGGGGATACGGGAACTTGACGTCCGAGACCGAGGGCAAACGGATCTCTCCGCGCTCGACGTGCTGGCGCGCAAGTCGCTCGACACGGTCAAGCAGCCCCTCGTAAAACGCATACAGCTCCTCAGCCGTGGCCTCGGAGCAGATATCGCGGTATTCGCCGTTATCGGCATTGACCAAGCGAATGCGCAGCGAAATGCGGCGAAGATGACGGTCAACGGCAAGGAAATGCGCATAGCAGCGCAACTGTGAATAGGCATCCCCTCTTGCATCGCGTCCAAAGCGCTGTGAGCGGACGGTCTTGATCTCCTCTACCGTCACGCAGCCGTCCTTTTCGATCACGCCGTCTGCCCTGCCCTCTACGGTATAGGTGATACCGTTGCGGATGGTCGTATTGCGCAAAAAGACCTCGGGGGTATAGTTCTTTTCCTGCCCCTGCAGCTTGCGGTGCAGCTCGCCCCCCTTTTGCATTGCGTCATAACGGCGGTGGGGACGCGAAGCATCCAGATGGCCGCCTTGATGGGCAAGCGCGCACAGCTCGCGCACAGAAAGCTCTATGACACAGGTCTCTTGATTATATCGCATCTGCGCTCCTCCCATCTGTAATATGATATTCATTTTAACATATTGCGTGCCCAAAGTCAACCGCACAGGCGGCAAATTACCAATATTTTAGGGGTAGCCGCAAGCACCCAAAAGCGCTATAATATAAGTGACGAAAAAAAGAACGAGAGGTGGTGAGAATATGGAGTGGATACGGATCGGCACCCATAAGCTGAAGATCATTTTAAGCGCAGCGGACGCACAGCGTTATGCGTTGGACTGCGGAAGAGCGGATTACGCCGAGGCGCCCATACGGAGAGCCTTTAAGGAGATCCTGACGGATATGCAGCAGGAGACCGGCTTTGACGCGGGCGACGACAGACTTTACATACAAATGTACCCCTCAAAGGCGGGGGGCTGTGAGCTGTTCGTCACCAAAATGGGTCTCTCTGCCACAGAAGCGCCGCAAAGGAGTGCGGTTGCCGAGCTCCCGCTCCTCCCCCGCGCCGCTGATACCAAGCGCCGCGCAAGCGCATTCAGCTTTTCGCGCTTAGAAGAGCTTTTGCAGCTGTGCAGGCAGCTTGCACCCATTTATAAAGGGGACAGCGAGATCTGGCAGGACGAGCGGGGCGGCTGGTGGCTGCTGCTGGCCCCGCGTGAGGATGTGGGGCAAGGACGAAAGCAGCTCCGTTTTGTGCGGGAATACGGCCGGGCACGGGATGCCGACAAGGCCGCCCTGCTGCTTGCCGAGCACGGCAAGCGCATCTGCGGCGCAGATGCGGTACGCACCTTTGCAAGATTTTGACGATAAAGCACCGCAAAAGCAAAAAGCCACGCGAGATCGCGTGGCTTTTTGCTTTTAATATTTCAGATAGTCATCCAGCTGCGGTGCGCCGTGCAAGGCCTCGTAATCCTCGCCCAGATAGCAGGCAAAGACGGTGGCGTCCTTAAAGCCCAGCGCCTCGTAATACCGCAGGTCTTCCTGCATAACGGGTACGTCGTTGACAAAGGGCTGCGGAGGCTTTTTCCACTTGGAGAACAGCGAATTATCCAACCAGTACTCCAGCACCTTGGCACCGTCGCGGCCAAAGAAATCAAGCAGCCCCTGCAAAGGTGCCTTTTCCAGCACGTTCTTTTCGCAATCGGCGTCATTCAACGGACGGTGGAAGTCGCGGTCAAAGGGGGCGTACTCCAAAAAGATACCCTTTTCGGGGGTAACGCTTTGGGGCACGTCGCGGGTGTTCTGATAAGCCAGATAGCAATGCGTTGCCTGCGGATCTACGGTGCGGATGCCCTTTAGCAATGCGTTGTAGATCGTCAAGGCCTGATCGGAGGGGGAAAGCCCCTTGCAATGCTCGCAGTGACAGGCACCGTCGCGCACGTCATCGATCCAAAAATAATAGCGATGGGTGGTGGGAACAAACACCTTGGCAAGCTCTGCGGCGCGGTCTGCCACAAATGCCAGTGCTTCGGCAGAAGAGGGGCAAAGGTTAAAATCGGCAATGCGCTCCCCCTCCCCGTTCATACGGAACCAATCGGGATGTGCGGCAAACTCCTCACGCGGAAGCAACCAAGACATGGCGTGCATCTCAAACTCGATGTCGATGCCCATTTCGCGCAGTGCGGCAAATTTGGCATCAAATTTGCCGTCTACGATATCGCGGCGCAGATCCTCTACGTATTCATGAGCCTTTTTTCCGCCGACGGGATGCAGGCCTGCGATCTTGATATCGCTCTCTCTCAGGCGAGAGAGCCAAAGATCTCCAAGCTCATCGGGATGCACCAAAATACCTCTTGGTAAAGCCATTTCAGCACCTCAATTTGCAGGCCAGGCGGCCTCGTCACAGATCAGGGTCACGTCCTGATGGAGCTTGAGCAGCGTGACGGGGCGGTTGGTATCCACCACGTCGCCAAGCAGGGCGGCAATGGCCTCTCGCTTGCCCTCTCCGCTGGCCATCACAACGATCTTGCGTGCGTTCATAATGGTGCCAACGCCCATGGTCATAGCGAACTTGGGCACGTCGTTGACAGAGGCAAAGAAACGGGAGTTTGCCCGGATGGTATCCTCGGTCAAAGCAGTCACGTGGGTATCTGCGATCAGCGCTTCGGCAGGCTCGTTAAAGCCGATATGACCGTTGCGACCAACGCCAAGGATCTGCAGATCGGCATAGCCAAGCTCTGCCACCATCCTTTCATATCTTGCGCACTCGGCATCGGCATCGGCAGCCATACCGTCGGGCAAAAAGGTCTTGGCGGGATCCAGATTGACGTGATCGAACAGATTGACGTTCATAAAATAGCGATAGCTCTGGTCGTGCGTGACGGGCAGGCCGCAGTACTCATCCAGATTGACGGTGGTCACCTTAGAAAAATCGACCTTTCCCTCCTTGTGATCGCGACACAGGGCGGCATACATCCCCTCGGGCGTAGAGCCTGTGGCAAGACCAAGGATCGAATCCGCCTTTTCGGCGATCTGCTCCTCGATCATCTTGGCTGCGGCAATAGACATCTCATCATAGTTTTTGCAACGAATGATCTTCATCATACTTTCTCCATTCCTTTTGGATATTGCCCCAAACGGGCCTGACATCCTCCATTTTAATCACATTTCGGCCTCCTGTCAAGAGCGGCAGAAAAAATATAGGACAAAAAGTCGATTTTCTTTGACATTTGCCCTTTTTTGTGTTATAACATATTATAGCATACTCAAAAACAAAATAAATTTAAAATTAGACAAAAAAGCTTTGATTTTGGAGATTTTATGTGGAAACTTCATCCCATTGACCGTACCGTGCAGCTGAACGGCTTTTATACCGCCTTTCGCACCGAGATCGACCCCCATTACGTATTTCGCGGCGAATCGCACGATTTTTATGAATTGGTGCTGATCCTTTCCGGTGCTCTTGGTGTGACCGCGGGGAGCAATTCTTTTATTATTGAGGCTCCTGCGGCCGTTTTACACCCGCCAATGGAATTCCACGCCCTGCGCGCCGAGCACGGCACCTCGCCCGAGCTGTTGATCTTTTCCTTTGACGCTGCGGCAATGCCCCATTTTGACAAAAAGGTCTTTACCCTTTCAGAACGCAACGCAGAGCGCGCACGCAACGCGCTTGCCCTGCTGAAGGCCTCTAACGCCATGGCAGATGACTGTAAGCAGCTCGGTGGCACAAACAACCGAGAGGCACAGCACGCCCTGTTGGAGATCGAAGCGCTGCTTTTGACCTTAAGCGAGGCAGAATTTGATACCAATGCGGCGGATTATTCCAACGGAAACCGCAATTTTCGCCGCGTGCTGCAGGTCATAGAGGAAAATTTGGAGCAGTCCCTCAGTACAGCGGAGCTGGCAAGCCTTGCCCACATCAGCCCCTCGCTGCTGAAAAAGCTGTTCACCCGCTATGCGGGCGTGGGCGCCATGGAATATCTGCGCACCCGTAAGGTCAACGCCGCCATTCCCTTTTTGCGTGAAGGACACAGCGTGCGCGACGTCTCCATTCGGTTTGGCTTTTCCACCCCCGGCTATTTTGCCACAGTCTTTCGCAAGCTGACGGGTCATTCGCCCGCTTATTACCACAATCACTGAAAAAAGCCTGTATCCAAAGCGGATACAGGCTTTTTTATAGCATTTTATTCAATTTTTCCTGCAGAGCAGACACGGCGCCGGGATCGGCGGCGTTGTAGCGATCAAAGGCAAACGGAATGCCCATATTTTCGTATTTGACCTTACAGATCTTTTTAAACGGAAGCAGCTCGACCTTGTCCACACAGGGGTGGCTTTTGGCCAATGCGACAAGAAAGCCGATGCTTTCCTCGTTATCGTTAAGCGTGGGGATCGTCACCTGGCGCAGCGTGGTGGGGATGCCCTGCCCGTTCAGATAGTCTAAAAAAGCAAGAGGGGGCTGGATACCGCAGCCGACAAAGCGCACGTACTGCTCGTCGGTGATATATTTCACGTCAAGCAGCACGCGGTCAGTAACCCCCAAAAGCGCCTTGATCTCACCGTTCATCAGACTGCCGGAGGTGTCAAGACAGGTATTGATGCCGTTTTGGTGGCACAGCTCGAAAAGTTCCTTGACGAATGCCGCTTGCAAGAGCGGCTCTCCGCCGGACACGGTGATACCGCCCTCTGCACCAAAATACTCGCGGTAGCGCGCCACGCGGGCGGCAAGCTCGGCAGCGGTCATCTCCTTACCGCCCTCCCCCGACCACGTATCGGGGTTATGGCAGCAGCCACAGCGCAGATTGCAGCCCTGCGTAAATACAACGAACCGGACCCCCGGCCCGTCAACGGTGCCGAGGGTCTGGATAGAATGGATCTTGCCGATCATATTACATCGTTTCGTGGAAGGTACGGCTGATGACCTCACGCTGCTGCTCGCGAGAGAGCTTGTTGAAGTTTACGGCGTAGCCCGATACACGAATGGTCAGGTTGGGATAATTTTCGGGGTTTTCATAGGCCTTCATCAGCGTTTCGCGGTTGAGCACGTTGATGTTGACGTGATGTGCATTCTTGGCAAAATAGCCGTCCAGAATATGCACCAAATTGCAAGCGCGCTCTTCATCACTCTTGCCCAGTGCATCGGGCGTGATAGAGAAGGTGTTGGAAACACCGTCGCGGCAATCCTTAAAGTCGATCTTGGCCACAGAGTTGAGGGAGGCCAGCGCGCCGTTCTCCTCGCGGTTGTGCATGGGGTTGGCACCGGGCGCGAAGGGGGCGCCGGCGGCACGGCCGTCGGGGGTAGCACCGGTGTGCTTGCCGTACATCACGTTAGAGGTGATGGTCAGCACGGACAGCGTATGCTCGGCATTGCGGTAGGTGGGCGTTTTACGCAACTCGGTGATGAACTTGTGGGTCAGCTCCTTGGCGATCAGGTCCACGCGATCATCGTCGTTGCCGTACTTGGGGAACTCGCCCTCGGTCTTAAAGCCTGCGATAAAGCCCTTTTCATCCTTAACGGGAATCACGTTTGCAAACTTGATGGCGCTGAGCGAATCGGCCACCACGGAAAGGCCGGCAACGCCAAAGGCCATAAAGCGATGCACATCGGTATCGTGCAGGGCCATCTGTACCTTTTCATAGGCGTACTTATCGTGCATAAAGTGGATCACGTTCATGGTGTTGACGTAAAGGTGTGCCAGCCAGCCCATGTAGATCTCATAGCGCTCCCAGACCTTGTCAAAGTCCAGCTTGTCCCCTTCAAGAACGGGCATTTCGGGGCCGATACGGCTGCCCGTAGAGGTATCGTAGCCGCCGTTGATGGCGATCAGCAGCAGCTTTGCCAGATTGCAGCGGGCGCCGAAGAACTGCATCTGCTTGCCCACCTTCATAGCGGAAACGCAGCAAGCGATGGCGTAGTCGTCGCCGTAATCGGGGCGCATCACATCGTCGTTTTCATACTGGATAGAGTCGGTATCCACCGAGACCTTGGCGCAGAACTTTTTAAAGTTTTCGGGCAGCCCTTGCGACCACAGGATCGTCAGATTGGGCTCGGGAGAAGAGCCGAGGGTATACAGCGTATTGAGGATACGGTAGCTGGATTTTGTAACCAGCGTACGGCCGTCCTCGCCCATACCGCCCACCGATTCGGTGATCCACATGGGGTCGCCGCCAAACAGCTCGTTATACTCGGGCGTGCGGAGATGGCGAGCCATACGGAGCTTCATAACAAAGTCATCCATCAGCTCCTGTGCCTCGACCTCGGTCAGGGTGCCGTTTGCCAGATCGCGCTCGAAATAAATATCAAAGAAGGTGGCAACGCGGCCAAGAGAGTTGGCGGCACCGTTTTGCTCTTTGATGCCGGCAAGGTAAGCAAAGTAGGTCCACTGGATGGCCTCCTTTGCATTGGCGGCGGGAGCGCTGATGTCATAGCCGTACATAGTGGCCATCTCCTTGAGCAGGCCAAGGAAGGTGACCTGACGGGAAAGCTCCTCGTCCAGTTGGATCTGCTCGGCATTGAAATTGCCTGCAGCAAGAGCCTTTTTATCCTTGATCTTTTCCTCGATCAAACGGTCAACGCCGTAAAGAGCCACGCGGCGATAGTCACCGATGATACGGCCGCGGCCATAGCCATCGGGCAGACCCGTGATCACGTGGAGCTTGCGCGCCAGACGCATCTCATCGGTGTAAGCGCGGAACACGCCGTCGTTGTGCGTGGTGCGGTAGCGGAAGCCCTCCTCTACGTTCTGACCAAGCTTATATCCGTAGGCCTCGCAAGCGGCACGCGCCATACGGATGCCGCCAAAGGGGTTGACGCCGCGCTTTAGGGGGCGGGTGGTCTGCAGACCAACGATCAGCTCGTTTTCCTTATCCAGATAGCCCGGGGCGTATGCGGTCAAAGAGGAAACAGTATGCGTATCAATGTCCAGAACGCCGCCGAACTGCCGCTCGAGTGCGAACAGATCCTGCAGCTTTTTCATCAGATCCTTGGTGCGCGTGGTCGCACCGGCCAAAAAGCTTTCGTCGCCGGTGTAGGGGGTGTAGTTTTGCTGAATGAAATCGCGCACGTTGATCTCATCCTGCCAAGCTCCGGCCTTAAAGCCATTCCAATTGTTGTGTTTCATAAACAAATCTCCTTTTCTGCAGATTTGCCCAGACGGTCGGCATTTTGATAAAAAGTTTTTACATTCCCCTGCGGTGCTCCGCATAGCCGCGCTTTGGCGCGACGTTCCGTCGGTCGTGTAAAACTATCTTTATTATACACGCGCGACGGCGGGATGTCAAGTCAGCAAAATCACCATATTTTGTGTTTGCCCCCAAAAACACCACTAAATGTGCCAAAAAATGTGTTTTTTTGATACCGTTAGGCACCTTTTTGAATTTGCAAATATTTTGTAACGAAATTTGCCTGTTTTCTTGCATTTTTCGTTCTTTCCCGTCGGCGTGAAGGAGCTCCGATAAAAAATTGCAAAAATCAAGCCTTTTCTCATACCGTTTTAGGGGATATTGGAATATTTTTTGTTTTTTTGCTTTCCCCCTTGCGAAAAAAATGCAAATTTGCTATAATAAGCATATTGTATAGCACTCTATCAGTAACCTACGGAGGATCGTATATGGATTGGGAAACTTTAGAGCAGACTTGTGCATCCTGCACAGCATGCTCCCTGCACGAAACAAGAACCAACTGCGTATTCGGCACCGGCAGTCGCACGGCAAAGCTTTTGTTTGTGGGCGAAGCTCCCGGCGAGCAGGAGGATCTTTCCGGCACACCCTTTGTAGGGCGTGCGGGACAGCTGCTGAATAAATTTTTAGAGGCGGTGGATATCCCCCGCGAGGACGTCTATATTGCCAACATCCTCAAATGCCGCCCACCGCAAAACCGTGATCCTCTGCCCGCAGAGGAGGAGGCCTGCATCGGTTATCTGCGTGAGCAGGTGCGATTGCTGCGCCCCAAGATCATCGTTTGCCTTGGTCGCATCTCGGCAGCCAAGCTGATCAAGCCGGATTTCAAGATCACCAAGGAGCACGGACAGTGGTTTGAAAAGGGTGATTTTGTGATGACCGCCGTCTACCACCCCGCCTATCTTTTGCGCGACCCCAGAAAGAAAGAGGATATGCTGGTGGATATGAAGCGTCTGCGCGAAAAATTAAGCGAGCTTTGCGAAAAGGACGGCTAACGGTATGAGTTTTCCCATATTTATTGACCTTTTGGAGGTCATTGGAATTCTGACGCTTTTGCTGATCACGGGCTATATCTGCCGCCTTGTGGGCCTGATCGACGACGCAGGCTCAAAGCGCCTTTCTTCCCTGATCATCAAGCTGGGCCAGCCTATGATGATCGTGGGTGCGCTGATCTCAAAGGAGTTCACCACGGCAGCATTAAAAGAAGGCCTGTTCTTTATGCTGATCGGCTTTCTCATCCACCCCGTGATGATGGGGCTTGCGTGGCTGACCGGCCCCCTGTACCGAAGCGAAAATCAGCGCAAGGTCAGCCTGTTTGCACTGACATTTACAAACTGCGGATTTATCGGCTTTCCCATTCTGGATGCCATTTTCCCCGGCAAGGGCTCGTTTATCGGTGCGTTTTTTGTCATCGGTTTTCACACCTACGTGTGGACACTGGGCATCTACGTACTGGGCAAGGGGCGCGATGACATCAAGCTCACCCCCAAAAAGGCATTTCTCAACCCAGGCACCATCCCCTGCGTGATCGGCCTTGCGCTGTATCTGTTAAAGGCTGTTGTACCCTTCCCCCAGTTCACCATTGATTTTACGGTGTCGCTGTACGCCATCTGTATGCCCATCTCGGTGCTGATCACGGGTGCGCTGATCGCCAAGCAAGGGCTTTTGAAAATGGCGCGCAATCCCGCCCTGTACGTCTTTAATGCCATCAAGCTGTTGGGTATTCCGCTGGTCGTATGTCTGATCACCAAGCTTGTGACCCTTGGCATGGCGGACAGCTACAACACCATTCTGTTTTGCACGGTGATCGCCGCACTGCCCAGCGGTGCCACCATTTCGATGCTTGGCGAGATGTATGACATCTCCCCCGAGTACGCCGCCCAGTGTGTCGGCTCCTCGTCGATCATCTCCATCGGCTCGCTGCCGTTGCTGTATTTTATCGGCGATTTTATCGCACGACTTTGATTTAGTGCCGTAACGGTATGAAAAAACACCCGCTTTGCACGTGTGCAAGGCGGGTGTTTTCCGTTTACCATCCGCCGTAAAGCGGCGTGGCATCGGGAATGCCGTTATAGCAAAGATATTTGTTGGGACCTCTGTGGATATACCCCTCGTAGGCCGACAGATCAAGATCGGCCTTTCGGGTCAGCAAAACCGTTACGTCCTGCTGTCGGTCGGGCATGGCGTCAAGGCCGCCGGATGCACTCTCGTGGGCGGTATGCTCACACGTGTAAACCGCCGTGGGCAAGCCCGTGTTCTCGGCAATGATCAATTCGTCTACAACACGGTCGCCAAAGCAAGCACCGCTATTGTAATTTCGTGGCGTGCCGATGATCAAAATCTGATAGACGTCAAGGTCTTTTTGTGACAAAAGTGTGTAAAACGCTTCTCTTTCCGCCTCGCCCGCAAACGCCAATACATTGCTGCTTTTAACGGCTTCCAGCTCCGCATTGCTCCGTATCAGCACCATAGTACCAAGCCCGTTTTCGGAGCAGACAAAAACACCGCCCGACTCCAAACGCTTAAAGGGCACGCGAACACCCTTTACAGCGGGATTTCTTACGTCAGCTTCGATAGGAAAATCAGGCTCCGCCATCGGTTTCTCTGCGGGATTTTGCAGCTGCGATGGATCTGCCGCAGGCACGGGCGCCGTGCAAGACAGCGCACCGATCAAAGAAAAAACGACCAATAAAAAACATATTTTTTTCATAAGAGCCTCCCTCTTGCATCATGCGGAGTTCCTCCCATAAAACCATTATAGCATGAGCATAGAAGCTTTGTCAAGCAAAAGAAAAAGGTCGCACAATGTGCGACCTTTTTCTTTGCCTACAAGGTGAGAGAAATTAAGCGTCCTGCTTAATGACTTCTTTGCCGTCGTAAGAACCGCAAGCCTTGCAAACGTGGTGAGCCAGTACGTACTCGCCGCACTTGGAGCACTTCACCATGCCGGGCATCTCGAGCTTGGAGTTGTTGGAACGTCTCTTATCTCTGCGCGCCTTGGATACTTTTTTCTTCGGAACTGCCATTTTGTCTACACCTCCTTGGGTTTGTGTTAAACACAGCGTTATTTATTATACTATTATTTTTCGCTTTTGTCAAGCCAATTTTTCAAAACGGCCAATCTGGGGTCGATCTCTTTCTCAGAACAACCGCAATCACCGAGCTTTTTTGGCTTTCCGCATTTGGGACAAAGGCCGGGACAATCCTCGCTGCAAAGCAGTCGCATCGGGAAGCACATCAGCAATTCCTCGCGGAGTGCCTCGTCTACATCCAGCTTGCCGTCGCGGATCATCACGTAGCTGTCCTCGTTTTCTTCCAGCTGCTCCTCGGTAATGCTCCCCTCTGCAGCCACGGTGCGCTCGAAATCAAGGGAAAAGACCCCCTCGACCGCCTCAAGACAACGGGCACAGCTGCCACGGTAAGGCAGATCGGCCGTCAGGTGCAGGCGCATATAACCCGCATCGTCGGTGATGTAGCCGCTGACCTTGGCATTTTCGGGAAACACGACGTCAAGAACAGGCTCGGGTGTCAGCTCGTAATTGATCTCCATACGGTTGATCTCTCCCCGCAGGATAGGACCCATATTCAGAACCACACCGTTCCCTCCTTTTCAGCCGGAAATAAGCGTGCTAAAAAGCAACACGAAATATTATATACAATTATGTTGGTTTTGTCAAGTGCTTTTGCCGAATTTCCGCAAACTTTTTTTAAAATTTGCGATTTATTGCAGTACGTACTTGCCTGCGCCCAGCTCAAACACGGCTTTTCCGTCCACAATGCGACCGTAAAGCTCGGAAACCTCGCGCTTGCAGCCGTTGATGACAACGTAGTCGCGGCCGTTGAGCAAGGGGTATTCCACACGTGCGCCGGTGCCTGCGGGGATGGTAAAGGAATAGGTAAACAGACCCTCGCGGAAGTCCCACGCGCTCTCAATACGGCCTGCGGCGCTGTCGTAATGCGCCTTGACAAAGATGATGGGCTCCTGACCTGCGGGTAGCTCGCTTCCCTTTCGGAGGTCGGGACGGGGTGACAGCACAAAGTGCTTAAAGCCGGGGCACTCGGGATCGACGGCGATACCGGCGGCAGAGGCGTACATCCATTCCACCACGGCGCCGTAAGCATAGTGGTTGAAGGAGTTCATATTCACGCGGCCAAAGCCGGTCTCCTTGGTGTAGGAGTTCCAGCGCTCCCAAACCGTGGTCGCACCCTGACGGACGCTATACAGCCAAGAGGGGTCGCGGGTCTGGAGCAGGAGCGAGTAGGCCAGATCGTCCATACCAAGCTTGGACAGGGTCTGGTTGAGGATGCCGGTGCCGATAAAGCCGGTGGACAGCGTGTAGTCGTTATCCACGATCTTTTTGCGCAGAGCGGCGATCACGTTATCGCGCACCTCGCCATCCAGCAGCTCAAAGCAGAGCGCCAGCAGGCAAGAGGTCTGGGTGACCTCGGTCAGCATACCGTTTTCCACGTACTTAGCATTGAAATCGGCCTTAAGCTTTTGATACAGCTCGGCATAATGTGCGGCGCGATCATCCTTGTGCAGTGCCTTGCACATCTTGCTCATCAGCAACGCATCATAGGCGTAATAGGCGTGGCAGATATACGCACCGGTGGTCTCTTCATAGGCCAGCCAGTCGTTGTAGCGGGAAAGGGGGCCGCCCTCTTTTTCAAGGAAGGCCATATAGAGCTCCATCGAGTCGTAATGCTCGTTCAGCGTTTCCAGATCGTGGTACTTGAGGTAGAGCATATAGGGCACGATGATGCCGGCATCCGCCCAAGCTACCGAGCCGTCGTTGCGCTTTTCGCTGCGGGCGATCTTGACCACGGGGATCACGTCCCAATAGCCGTGGGAGAAGCGCTGACCGTCACGGGCATCGCCCAGCCACTTGCGCAGAATGCCGCGGGCGTTGGCGTTGTAGGTACCTGCACCGCAAAAGATCTGGGTATCACCCGACCAACCAAGGCGCTCGTCACGCTGCGGGCAGTCGGTGGGAACCGAGAAGTAATTGCAGCGCTGACCCCACTGTACGTTTTCAAAGAAGCGATTGATCTCGGGGTTGCTGGTCTCGATATGACCGGTCTCCTGCATATCGGTGCTGATGAACACACCCTCGACCGACAGGATCTCAACGTCGGTATCGGCAACGATGCAGAAATAGCGGAAGCCGAAGAAGGAGTGGGTGGGCTCGTAGGTCTCCTCTCCCCTGCCTGCGGCCACGTAAATGGCGCGGGCAAGAGCGGTGCGGTAGTTGGCCATATAGATGCTGCCCTTGGGGCCGTCATTGCCGCGGGACTGGTCGCCGCTGTCGTTAAGCAGCTCGCCCATCATCACCTCGATACGGGCCTTGCGGGGCGCCTTGACCGTGATCTTGGGGCGACCGACCATTTCCTGACCAAGGTCAAGGATCAGCTTTTCGCCCGCCTTGATGCGGGTATGCTCGCAGCCTGCACCCACACGGGTGAAGATCGGCACGATCTCGCCAAACTCGGTGCCGTTATCGGCCACCTCGCTATACAGCACGGCGCTTTGGGGCTTGTTGTTGAACTGCGGACGCACACGCAAGGGCTCACCAACGTGGGGTACGATAGCGGGCACGTCACCGGTATAGACAGAGGCCTTGCCCCAAGCGTAGCCACCCGGGAAGGTGTAGATATCGGGCATAGTGGCGTCACGGTACTCACCGTCCCAGATATCGGCCGTCAGGATCTGACCGCCCACAACGGCATCCCAGCTCTCGTCGCTGGCAAAATTGGCAAGCACGTTGCCCGCAGCGTCAAAGCAGGTGATCTCGGCAGCAAGGCAGGGCTCGTGCCAGCCGTAGGTGCCAAAGGAGATGCGTCCGCCCCACCAACCGTCGGAAACGGTCACGATCAGGGCGCTTTTTTCCTCGCACAGGGCGGTGATATCATCCACAAACTCAAACACGCGGCAGCCGTAGTCGGTCCAGCCGGGCTTCATTTCCTCGTTGCCCACGCGGTGACCGTTGACGTAGGCGTTGAAAACGCCAAGTGCGGTGGCGGTCAGCGTCACCCTTTCGGTTCCCTTAGGCAGATCGAACTCACAGCGGAAGGTGACAAGACCGTCGTCGGGCTCGATGGTGCGATCGGCGCTGTTGAAAAAGCGCGCGGCGGCCCAAGGATGAGATTTTTCGTCAGGCTTTACGCCGGGAATACAAATAAATTTTGCTTGATCGGTCATAGCAGGAGCCTCCTTGCAAATGTAATTGATTCTATTGTATCATAGTTCTATACACCTCGCTACGCTCTTTTTTAACCGAATATGTGCTTTATTTTAATCCGTTTTCAAAAAAATTTCTGCCCCTTCTTGCGGCAAGAGCGCTTTTGTGGTAAAATAAGTGCAAAAAGTCCGAAAGGAGCCATTATGCTTTCTGTCCTGAACGCCGAAACCATGAAAAAAGCGGATCAAAAGGCCATTGATAACGGTACCCCCTCACGCGTGCTGATGGAGCGCGCGGCCACGGCCGCGCTGGACCTGCTGAGGCAGCATTTTGACACCTCTGCCGTGCTGTTTTTGTGCGGTGGCGGCAACAACGGCGGAGACGGCCTTGCTATGGCCCGTTTTTTTGCTGAAGGGGGCGGAAACGCACGCTTGTGCTACCTTGGCCCCACCACCGAGGACGGCGCGCCCGATACCGCCAAAATGAGCACGGAATGTGCAAGACAGTACAAGCTTTTGCCGCCTTCCGTACCCGTTTGCGGCGAGGTCGATACCAACGGCGTTACCGCCGTGGTGGATGCGATATTCGGCATTGGCCTGACACGGCCTGTCGAGGGGCGCGCCAAGGCGGCCATACAGGCCGTTCGTGCTGCAAGCATCCCCACGCTGGCGGTGGACATCCCCTCGGGCATCAATGCGGATACGGGGGCCGTGATGGGTGCCGCACTCCCTGCCACCCTGACCGTAGCCATTGCCGCCCGCAAGCCGGGGCACCTGCTGTTTCCCGGAGCCGAGCTGTGCGGCCGCGTTGCGGTGGTCGACATCGGCGTTACGTGCGATACAAAGGACGCGGCATTGTTGGAGCAGGGCGATCTTGCTGCGCTGCCGCCAAGACCCGCCAATGCCCACAAGGGGCGCTTTGGGCGCGTGCTGATCATCGGCGGCGCGGTGGGTATGAGCGGCGCTGCCTATTTTTCGGCAAAGGCCGCCCTACGGGCGGGCGCAGGCCTTGTGGAGATCCTTGCGCCAAGCGAAAACCGCGTGATCTATCAAACGCAGCTGCCCGAGGCGCTGCTGACGCTGTACGATCCCGAGGACCCCGACGAAAATACCGTTAAGACCGCCCTTGCAAGAGCAGACGCCGTTGCAGTTGGTATGGGACTTTCGCAAAGCCGGACGGCATTACGCCTGACCGCCTATGCTATGGCAAATGCCAAATGCCCCTTGATCGCAGATGCAGACGCCTTGAATCTGATGGGCAGAGATCCCGCCCTGCAGGAGCTGTGCTTTCAGCGCAACGAGCCCACGGTGCTGACCCCCCATTTGATGGAGATGAGCCGCATTTCCGGCACGCCGATCCCGGGTATTACCGCAGATGCCATTGGTCACGCCAAGCGGATCGCAAGCACTTTGGGAGCCGTGGTGGTGCAAAAGGACGCGCGCACCGTGATCACCGACGGCAAAGCTGTATTTATAAACGACCGCGGTAACAGCGGTATGGCCACCGGCGGCAGCGGCGACGTGCTGGCAGGGGTGATCGCCTCTTTCGCTGCCCAAGGAGCCAATGCCCTTGATGCCGCGCGGCTTGGCGTGTTGGCCCACGCGCTGGCAGGTGATGCCGCGCTGAAGCGCTGCGGCAACCACGGTATGATGGCCTCCGATATCATTGAGGGGCTTTGTGCCGTGCTGCCCTGAGCGCAGGCATTCGGATGACAATTTTCGCCCGCTTTTTCCATTTTCTAATTTCTATATACACAATTTCCAATTTTACAACACGATTTTCCATTTTTATCTTTGGTTTTCTGTTGTTTTTCCAAATAAAAAGGGAGAGCCGCACGTTTGCGGCTCTCCTTTTTTTCTTACTGTTGCACAAGCATTGCTTCAAGGCTTTGATAAAACGCGCTGTAAGCGGCGGCGTCCTCGGGCACAAAGATCTGCGCCTCGGTCAGGTTATCGGGGTAATAATAAAACCTTCCGCTTGCCAAATAAAGCTGCAACAGCTCTCCTGCGGCATTGCGCACACGCAAGACCAAAACGTCCAGATTTTTTTGCGTTTCGACCCCTCGCGAGTCAAAGCCGCTCTCGTTTAACGCACGCAGACCGTTTTTCAGCGTTTCCCACGCGTTGCCCTCTACCGTGATCTGTACGGCTCCGCTTAGCAAGCTACCGCCGGCGGGCAGCATATCTACCAAGACCGCCTCTTGTACGGCGTCGCTTGTCAGCTCCTCTAAAAAGTCCGACATATTTCCCTCTTGCACCAAAGGCGGCACAAAGATGGCACACAGCACGGCTGCCAATGCAACGGCTATGATGGCACATCCTACGATCACAACGGCCCTGTCACCGTTTTTTTTCTGCTTTTTCTGTTTTTTATCTGTTTTCAAGCTCAACACACCTGCCCTTTACCCTTTGAGTATAGCAAAAATGTGCAAAAAAGTCAAGTCAATGCTGCTTTTTGCGCCGAATAAACAGCGAGAGCAGCGCTCTGCCCGAAAATGGGATCAGCGGATACAGATAGCTGTGACCGCCGTTGACGGTCCGGTTGGTCAGGATCAGCAGCAAAATAACGACGATGCCGATGAGAAGCCCCCACAAATGGAAGAACGCGATCAGCGTTAGCAGCAAAATGCGCAGGAATTTTAACGCATAGCCAAGCTCAAAGCTGGTTTGCGTAAAGTTGGCGATGGCTACAAAGGCCATATACAGGATCACCTCGGGGATCAGCCACCCCGCGTCTACGGCAAATTCGCCAAGGATAAGGCCCCCCACCACCGACAGTGAATTGGCCAGCATATCCGGCGTGTTCATGGAGGCCATTCGCAGGCCATCGATCACGAATTCCGCCAACAGAAGCTGCAAAAACACGGGTACCTTGCCACGCTCTGTGGGAAAGGCAAAGGCCAGCCAATCGGGCACCAAGGCAGGCTCGACCACGCCAAGGAACCAAAGCGGCGTTAAAAACAGGGTCAGCCAAAAAACAGCGTGGCGCACAAGGCGCAGATAGGTGCCCGTAAGGGGTGGCAGATAAAAATCGTTGGTCTCCTGTAAAAAGGTAAAGATCGAGGTGGGCAGTATCATAGCCGAGGGCGAATTATCCAGCAGAATGATCACACTGCCCTCAAGCAGATGCGCGGCGGCAGTATCCGGGCGCTCGGTATAACGGATCTTGGGAAAGGGATTGTACCATCTTGTTTTGATCAGGCTCTCTGCCAATGACTCGTGCCCCATCGTCAAGGCATCGGTCTGCAGCGCAGACAGCTTTTCTGTGATATACCGCACAAGCTCCGGATCGGCGCGATCCTCCATATAGGCCACCACCACGTCACTTTTTGAGGAGCGCCCTACGGTATGATAGCGCATCGTCAACCTTTCGTCACGGATGCGGCGGCGGATCAGCGCCGTGTTAAAGATCAACGTTTCTACAAAGCCGTCGCGAGCGCCGCGCATCACGCGATCGTTTTCGGGCTCGGCCGTTTCACGTGCGGGATAGGTCCTGGCATCTATGATCAGCCCCTGCTCGCCAAAGCTGCTGCCCAGCATCAGCGTTGCCCCCGAAAGCACCATTTGCAGCATCATTTCTTTGCTTTCGGTCACGTCGCACTCGACATAGGGCATATTTTCTATAAGAAAGCTTCGCGCATCACGCGGCATCTTTTTTAGCGAAAGCAAGTAGATCAGCAGCTTTTGCATAGCGCCATCCTTGATCAGGCCGTCTACATAAAACAGCGTGATCTCTCCCTCGGCGATCCGCAGCACCTTTTTGATCACGTCAAAATTTTCGTCAACTCTCAGTTTTTCGGTAAAATACGTCACCTGCTCCCGATAATATTGCAGCACATCTGACAACGGTATCCCCTCCCTTTTCGGCAAAAAAAGTATGCCCGCTTTGCAGGCAGAATATGTGAATATAGTTTGAATAAATTATTTTGTTGTGTTTTTTGCAGATAGCGTTGTTGCGCCCTCACTTTTTTCAACATAATTGATGTGATATTGTAGTATTTTGGGCATTTTTTGCCCCTTTTGTCACCTTTTGTCAATTAAAATAATCATTGGTGAATATTGCATATTCTTCCACTGAGATTTATAATATTAATGGAATAGAAATATTCTATTAATTTTTCACAGGAGGCATTGCTATGCAACTTTCCACCAACGAGCAGGTCGTTCGTCAGTGGGATTATGCCACTTCCAAAACCGGCATGATCGATCTGAACAAGACCCAAGCTACCCTGACCGTTACGAACAAGCGCATCGTGCACGACGTTCGCAACAAGCTGGAGATCTCCCGTACCGAGGTTCAGCTGAAGGACGTTAAGACCGTCCATATGACCCAGGCCAGAAAATCTATCGTAGGCCCCGTTCTTGCCATCATCCTTGGCATCGTTCTCGCTATCGTCGGTCTTGTACTGATGGTATCTGACGAGGCTATGGCAATCGTCGGCGTTCTGCTGCTGGTTGTTGGCGCTATCGTTGCCATCTTCCTTGGCGTTCTCCGTCTGCGCGGCGGCGCTTTCACTCTTGAACTTTATACGTACGGTCTATCCGAGGAATCCTTGACCATTGGCGCCCGTGGCGGCACAAACATTGGCAAGAAGAAGAACTCCTCCAAGATCCAGGTCGTTGTCAACAATGACGTTGCATTTGACATCGTCGAGTGCCTGACCGCTATCGTTCTTGAGGCTAAGGAGCTTGCTCCTCAGGCTTGATCAATAGCCAATAAAAAACTCCCCCGCACTGCGGGGGAGTTTTTTGTTGTGTTATAGCCGCGGCGCCGCGGAATGGCGGGGCCCACGGGCGCCGCAGGCGCAGGGTGGGCGGCGGCGCGTAGTGGCGCCAAGGGCGCCCGCGGCCGCGATGTGGCCGCGGGCGGACTGCTCTTATGGCAGCGTGGTGTGCTTTACCTTTTCAAGCCATTGGCGCAGCCAAAGCTCGCTTTCAAATCCCACGCCCATGGTAGAGTTGGCCTCGATCACCATACCGTCGATCCGTCCTTCACGCAGCCAACCAAGCGCCGTTTCACACTGATGCGCCATCAGATCAAGGGGCACAGCGCGGTGGTTTGGGAAATCATAGATATACAATCCGACCATCTTTTTGTGATCGGGATAATTTTGCTCGATGCGCGCAAAGCGCTCCTCCATCAAGGGCAGCTCGTCGGCATTCCACGTCCAAAGCACCAACGTGTCGATGCACTTCATAGCGCGGGGGTCCAGCTCGGTCATTTGGTTCATATACCACGTAACGGCAAGCTCCATGGGGTGCTCTGCCTTATCAAGCTCGGTGCGGATGCGTTCAAACTCGGCAATAACGCCATTCTTTTCTTCTTCGCTCTCCGCTTTTGTCAGCTTGTGCAAAAAATCGTCCATATAGGCGCCGCACACGTTGGGATAGCGTTTAGCCAATTCGCAAATAAAGCGCTCCTCGTTTCCGGTGCGAAAGCCGTCGGAGCCGGCTGCACCCCACAGCACACGATCCATACGGATAAAGCTTTCGGCATAGCCATAGGCATCGTGAGAAAAGGGGGCCGGCTCGCCATCACAGTTGATCAGCAGCATATTGGGGATATCCAGCATAAAGGCGCCCTCGGCAGGGGTAATGCGAGAGCGGCTGTAAAGCCGATCCTTGCGGGGCATATTGAACCAAGCGTCGTCCTGATGGGGGCGAACGCCGAACATCCAAAGCTTATCGCGTACAGTTGCCATAGTCATTCTCCTTTTTGAATGGATTGCAATTGTATTATATCAAAGGTAAAAGCGGTATGTAAATGGCCTTTCTTTGGCAAAAAGATCACATTTTTTTGTTTTTGAAAAAGTGGCTTCTGCAGAAGCCGCTTTTTCAAAACGTTTATTCGATGATCAGATACTTGGGCAGGCCGTTTTCGTAAACGGGGCCGGCCTCACCTGCGATCAGGGGCAGAAGATAACGTGCGCATTCGTCGGTGACGTTGTTGCCGCGCTCATTGATAAACTCAGTGGGAACAGCCTTGATCTGGTTGGCGATCTTGGAAACGTCGCTGTGCTCCACGTGATAAGCATAGGGCTCGGTAGAGTCACGCACGATGGTCATCATCTCACGGGTCACGCCATCGGCAGCGGCCTTTACGGCAGCGCGGCCCACACTGACAGACTCAGCAAGGTCGGTGGCAGAGGCGATGTGAGAAGCGCAACGCTGGGGGAGGTTGAGCTCGATAGAGCGCACCTTGCAGCCGATCTCGGCCTTAACGGCATATTCCAGTGCCTTGCCGGTGCCGGAAAGCTGCTTGTGGCCAAAGGCATCGGTAGAAGCCACGCCAAATCCCTCGCAAACGTAGGTGCCATCGGCAAAATGAATACCCTCGGAAACAGCAATCACCACGTTGGGGTGCTTTTTCAGTGCCTCGCGGACATCCTCAAAGAACTCCTCCTTGCTAAAGTTGCGCTCGGGGAGGTAGATAAGGTCGGGAGCGATGCCGTTGACCACACGGCTGATGCCTGCGGCGGCGGTGAGCCAGCCTGCGTCACGACCCATGATCTCAACGATGGTGACAGCGGGAACAGTATAAACGGCGCAGTCACGGATGATCTCTTGCAGGGTGACGGCGATATACTTGGCGGCAGAGCCAAAGCCGGGGGTATGATCGGTCACAACAAGGTCATTGTCAATGGTCTTGGGCACACCCATGATGCGCATCTCATAGTCGTGATCCTTGGTGTAAGCAGAAAGCTTGGCTACGGTATCCATCGAATCGTTGCCGCCGATGTAGAAAAAGTAGCGGATGTTGTATTTTTTAAAGATCTCCAGCAGCTGCTCGTATACGGCATCGTTTTCGCCGGGCTTGGGCAGCTTTTTGCGGCAAGAGCCCAGGGCGGCAGCAGGGGTGTGCTCCAGCGCCACGATCTTTTCCTCGGTGTCAAAATAGGCAGTCAGATCGACCAGACGCTCCTGCAGCAGGCCCTCCACGCCGTTACGCATACCGTAAAGAGTCGTAATGGCATCGTTTTCGATGGCACCGCGGATCACACCGGCAAGGGTGGCATTGATGGCGGCGGTAGGCCCGCCGGACTGACCGACAACGGCATTGCCGATAAGCTTATTCATAGTAAAAACCTCCAAAGGCATATTTTCTATTTAAGTATAACAAAAACAAGCGAATATGTCAATAAAATCGTCTGTTTTTTTGATTTTTTTGCGGTGATATAGGACAGGCGGCGGCACATATACTCCTTCGGAGGTGATGAAATGCTGACCTTTTTGCTTTCGCTGCTGATGAACGCGGTTCATTTTTTACTTGGCATCGGCACACCGCAAAGCTTTCCCCCGCCCCTTTCCGCCGCCGAGGAGCGAGAAGCCTTTGCTGCCAAGGTCAAGGGAGACGCGGATGCGCGAGAAAGATTGATCCTACACAATCTGCGGCTTGTATCTCACATCGTGCGCAAATATTACGGATCGGCCAAGGATCAAGAGGATCTGATCTCCATCGGCAGCATCGGTCTTGTCAAGGCTGTGGACAGCTTTAACCCCGCCAACGGGGCACGTTTTGCCACCTATGCAGCAAAATGCATCCAAAACGAGATCCTGATGCATTTTCGGGCACAAAAAAAGCTGTCTGCCGAGGTTTCGATCAACGAGACCATTGACGTGGACCGTGACGGCAATCTGCTGACCTATATGGACGTGATCGCCGCCGAGGACAATATGGAGGAGGAGGTCGACCTGCAGGTGCGGCACGCACTGGTACGGCGCTTGGTGGATACCGTGCTGGAGGAGCGAGAGCGGCAGATCATCATGTTGAGATATGGACTTGGCGACCGTGTGCCGCGCACGCAGCGGGAGGTGGCGACCTTACTTGGTATATCGCGTTCTTACGTCAGTCGCATTGAAAAGGCGGCGCTGGAAAAGCTGCGTGAGCATTGTTAAAATACAAAAAAGTCGCCCGTTGGCGAGCCTGCCACAGAGCAGGTCGCCAGCTATGATCGCCTCTGGCGAGTTTAGAGTTATGATTGCCTTCGGCAAGTTGTGATGCACCTTCGGTGCAGCTTGAAGTAGCAAGGCGATCATATCATAACGTTTGCA
>JAZQWJ010000037.1:0-108684 GCA_045632285.1 Eubacteriales bacterium
CAAAACGACAACACCCCCCCCGAAGGGGCGCTTTCTCTCGTTTTCGGCGCGCTACGCGCGCGACGGATCGCGTTTTCTTGCGCATAGCGCAAGGAAATCGGGACGGTTACCCCGCCCGAAGGTCGGGGTGCTTGCACACCAGACGCAGGGCGTGGGTATTTTCGCGCATTGCGCGAATGGAGGGTGGCGCAACAGGTGCTTTGCTTTTTGAAAATGATGTTTGCCTTCGGCAAATGATGTTGGCTACGCCAATGATGTTCGCTACGCGAATGATGTGTGCCTGACGGCACATTGGGGCAAACATCGCATCATTGCGAGTGAAACGAGCAACATCATTTTGAGCAAACGAAAAAAATCATATCGCCGCAGGCGATGCATCATTAAATTTCCCCTCGTATCTTGAAAAACACCGAAAATGTGCTATAATAAAATCAGAAAGGTGGTGGCACAGTGCAAGAAAACAGCTTAAAGTGTATTCAAGGGAAAAAGATACGCCGGCAAGGCTTTAATATTCCTTTGATCATTTTGTATTCTATGATGTTTGCAATTCCATACACCATCTTTGCGATTTCGTGGTGTGTGGGAAAACTTGATACTTATGGTTCACCCTCTACCTTTTGGACTTCTGTTTTGATTTGTTTCTTTTTCTCTGTGCCGTTTCTTATTCTGCGCTCATTGAACAAACACTTTTTTGGTAAAATCATTTGCGTTTTGGACGAGGAAGGAATATATTACGCCAATAAAGGAAAGCTTTGCTGGGATTCGATTGAAAAGATCGAATATGTGATAGATTCAAAGCCGAGATATAAAGGCGATTCGGAAAAAACATGGCGAGCCATTATTTATACACACGGCGGAAAGCATGTGGTCTTGGAAAAAGCACCATTATACATCATATCAAGCATAAAAAAATATCAAAAAAGTCTTGATGTGAAGATTATAGGTGCAAAATCTCTTGTCACGCCCGTTTTGCTTATGGCAACTATACTCCTGCTGTGTCCATTCTATGTGGTTTTACTGAGAAGTGCTCCCGAAGGCGTGACAATCCCTCATATAATTGTTATGATGATTATTTGTGTTGCGTTGAGAATTGTTCGCCTGTCGATATTCGATGCATACGATATACAGTACCGCTTTTGGAGTAAACTTCTGCCGAAAAAGCTTCTCTCGCATATCGTGCTTGGTTTTTATTATTCATCCTACTTTATCGCTCTTATTATTTTGTTCTATTTCCCAAGCTGGGTTGTGGTTTCGATTTTGGGCATATATCTTGGTATTGTGCAACCGCCCATACCTTCAAAGAACGGTAGTAGTCGTTACAGATCCCTTCCGTCTTATGACCAACTGTATGAAATCTACATTACGCAAGCAGATTTTTGGGAAGAGCGTATAGCAAAAAGAAAAGCAAATAAAGGCAAATAACACCTTAAATAAGTTGGCATCTTTTTTGTCAACACGACTCAAAACGAAAGAACCCGCCCGAATGGGCGGGTTCTTTCGTTTTGGAGGCGCTGCCCGCGCGACGGATCGCGTTTTCTTGCGCACCGAATGCAGCGCACGTCCTCTGCTCCGCCGCCCTGTTTTGGGGGCGGCGCTTACACACGCAGACGCCTTAAAATCATACAAAAAAGACCCCGTTGGGGGGCTTTTTGGTTTTTTGCCCTTGACAGTACTATGATAAATATGATAAAATAAACCGAAATCGCCGAAGGGGGGATCGTGATGAGATCCATCATTCTTGGAACCGACTGGTGGTCAGATTGCGACGACGCGGTTGCCCTACGCGTGATCGCACGGTGCGCCAAGGCAGGCAAGGTCAAGCTGCTTGGCGTTGGCATCAATGCGTGTATGGAGCATTCGGTCGCCTCTCTCAAAGCCTTTTTAAATTGCGAGGGTTTGCCAAGCGTGCCCATTGGCATTGACCGCAGCGCCACGGATTTTGTGGGTAAGGCGGTCTATCAACGGCGCTTGGCAAAGCAATTCGCCCCCTCTCTTTCCAACGACGACGGCGAGGATGCGGTGCGGCTTTACCGCAGGCTTTTGGCCGCGTCAACAGAAAAGGTCGAGATCCTTGAGATCGGCTTTTTGCAGGTGGTTGCCGCCCTGCTGCAAAGCGGGCCCGACGATATCTCCCCCAAAAGCGGCCTTGCGCTGGTGCGCGAAAAGGTTACAAAATTTTGGGTAATGGCAGGGAAATGGGACAACGACGGCGAAAAAGAGCACAATTTTTGCAACAATGCGCGATCCCGCGCGGCGGGCGCGGCATTTTGCACACTCTGCCCCGTTCCCGTGACTTTTCTTGGCTTTGAGATCGGTTACGGTGTGATCACAGGAAACGATCTTGCCGAAAATGACGTTTTGCACCAAGTGATGAGCGACCACGGATCTGCCAAGGGGCGCCACTCTTGGGACCCGATGCTGGCACTGTTGGCGCTGATCGGTGACGAGCGCGAGGCGGGCTACGACACCGTAAAGGGCACCGCCCGTGTGGATGCCGACACAGGTGCCAATCATTTTACGCCCCACGCAGACGGCAAGCACAGCTATGTGATAAGGCAACACGATACCGCATTTTATGCGAAAAAAATCAACGAAATCATTGCAACGGTATCGTTTTTTTGATACAAAACGCAAAATATGGACGAAACAATATTGGAGGAAATTATGGTATACGAAAGAAAAGACATCGACAAAAAATACAAATGGGATCTGACTGCGATCTACCCGACCGAGGCAGATTTTGACGCCGACTATGCGCTGACCGAGGGCAAGATCGCCGCCTTCCGCGCACACGAGCAGACCATTACAAGCAACGCACAGGCCTTTTACGCAGCCCTTTCGGATATGGTCGCCATCGAGGCGCTGATCGAAAAGCTGTGGCAATACGCCTCGCTCTCTTATTCGGTTGACACCGCAGACAACCACGCGCAGGCGCTGAACACCAAGGTGCGCAATCTGGCCGTTGCCGCAGGAGAGGCCTCTTGGTTTGTGACTCCCTACATTTTAAAGCTGGAGCGCACCACGGTAGACGCTTGGTTTGCCGAGTGCCCTGCACTTGAGACCTTCCGCCGCATGGTAGAAAAGATCCTGCCCGAAAAAGAGCATACCCTGTCTGACGAGGGCGAGGTGCTGATGGCCAAGATGCAGGATGCCCTTGGCTCGCACAGCGGCATCCGCAGCATCTTTACCAATGCCGAAATGCGTTTTGGCAAGATCCGCGGAGAGGACGGCAAGCCCGTGGAGCTGACCGACACCAACTTTGTGATGCTTTTGATGAGCGGAGATCGCCGCGTGCGCAAGGCCGCCTTTGACCGTCTTTTCAAGACCTACGGTCAGTTTTCCAACACCTTTGCCACACTTTACGAGGCAAGGATCAAGGAGGAGACCACCACCGCAAAGGTGCGCAATTTTGCCGATTCGCTGACTGCCTCCACCTTCCGCGATGAGGTGACGCCCGCCATCTATAACAACCTGATCGACGCTGTTAACGAAGGGATGCCCGCCCTGTACGACTACTATGCGCTGAAAAAAGAGGTCCTGGGCTTATCCAAGCTACACCTTTACGACATTTATGCCCCCTTGATGGGCGAGATCGACACCAACTATACCTATGAAGAGGCCGTAGACGAGGTGCTGAAGACCGCCGAGGTGTTTGGCGAGGAATACGCCTCTAACCTGCGTGCCGGCCTTTTGGAAAAGGGTTGGGTAGACGTGTTCCCCTGCCGCGGCAAGTGCGGTGGTGCATTCTCCTCCGGCGCTCCCGGTACCGAGCCTTATATCCTGCTGAACTATACCAACAAGTATGACGACGTGGCCACGCTGGCACACGAGGCAGGTCACTCGATGCACACCTGGTTTTCCTCGCATTATAACGAGCCCCACAACTCCTCTTATACCATCTTTGTGGCCGAGGTCGCCTCTACCGTCAACGAGCTTTTGATGGCACACCGCAAGCTGGAGGAATGCCAAAGCGACGACGAAAAGCTTTACATCCTCAATCAGCTGATGGAGACCTATAAGGGCACCCTGTTCCGCCAAACGATGTTTGCGGAGTTTGAGCGCGATATGCACGCACTGTGCGAAAAGGGCGTACCGCTGACCGCCGACAGCATCAACAGCCATTATTACGAGCTGGTCAAGCGCTATTTTGGCCCCGACGTTGTCTGTGATAAGCAGATCGCCTTTGAGTGGATGCGCATTCCCCACTTCTATAACTGCTTCTACGTTTACAAATACGCAACCTGCATCTCAGCGGCCTCTACCATTGTCAAGCGCATCGAGGCCGAGGGCGAAAGCTATATCAAGCAGTATATCGATTTTCTCAAGTGTGGCGGCTCCAGATCTCCCCTTGAAAGCCTGCTGGTGGCCGGCATTGATATGTCCAAGCCCGAGGTGGTGAAAAACGCCATTGACGACTTTGCCGCAACCATCAAGCAATTCCGCGAGATCTACAGCAAAAAGTAAAACGGCTTCCGCTTTTCACACAAAATCCCAGCTATTATAATTATAGAGCCCCTTGCCAAAGCGACAAGGGGCTCTTGTCTTTTTTGGGGGTGGTTTTCTATGCTTTTTTACGACATTTTCCCCAATTTCCGCGTGCGAGCACACGCATTATATAATAAATTATATAAAAATAAAAATAAATGTTGATTTTGATAAAGACAAGTGCTATAATTAAAGTTAAATTATTGTATCTATTCCCTTTTCTCTACCTTTATCGGTCAAATCGGCATATTTCCGTGAGCAAAGCACCGTTGCCATACCTCAAAAGCCACGAAAGGAGGGCGAGCGTTGAAAACAGCAAAAAAAATATTCGACATACTCACCCTTGCTTTGGTGATCGCGATCCTTTTGCTTGCGATACTGCTTGTGGGCGTGCGATTGTTTGGCCTTGCGCCTTACGTGGTGCTATCCGGCTCGATGGAGCCCCAATACCACGTGGGCTCGCTGATCTACGTTGTTGACGTGGACCCCGGTGAGCTGAAGATAGACGATCCGCTGACCTTTACCCACAGCGGGAACATAGTCACGCACCGGATCGTTGATATCAAAGAGGGCCGTAACCCAAGCGAGCGACGCTTTGTGACACAGGGGCTGACCAACAACATAACCGACGGCGAGATCCCCGCAGCCGCCATCATCGGCAAGCCGGTATTCACCATCCCGCTGCTGGGCTACGTTTCTATCTTTCTGCAAACGCCCCCCGGCGTGATCACCACCGCGTGCCTGGTCGCGGCCGTGATGCTGCTATCGTTTTTGTTTAAGATCCTATCAGGCAACGAGCAGGATGCTCCGTCATCTGCCCCCACCGAGACTATCCCCAATGCCCCAGCCGATCCCGATGAGACATTGGAAGACAGTATAAAAGCACAATCCAATTCAAGCAAGGAGGAAACATTATGAAAAAACCGATTATGATCCTGACGATCGCACTTTCCGCCGTCCTTTTGGTGGTGGCAAGCGTGCTTGGCACCATGGCGTTCTTGGCTTCTTCTACCGCGGTTTCCAACACCTTTACTTACGGTGAAGTAGGCATTGAGATGCTGGAATCCCTAACCGATGAAGATGGTGTCGACAAGGACGGTGTTGGCATTAGAACCTCTGACGGTAACAGCTATAAGCTGGTTCCCAACAAGACCTACGTCAAGGACCCTGCGATCACCGTAAAGGCAGGCAGCGTGCCCTCTTACCTTTTTGTAAAGGTTAAGAACGGCATCGAGACCATCGAGGCCAAAGACGACCCGCTTCACAAGACGATGGCAGAGCAGATGGTTGCCAATGGCTGGCAGGCTGTTAAGTCCAACGCCTCCGGCGAGATTCTGTATCTGTACGTTGGTATGGATGAGAACGGTGAAAGCAACGCAAAGGCTGGCGAATTGGCCAGCGGTGTCACCGCCAAACCCGTAGGCAAGAAAGATGCCGCAGAGGTGTATGAGCTCTTCAATGAATTCACCATTGCAGAATCCGCTCTGGTTGCCGACTATGCCGGTGCAAAGGTTACGCTGACCGCATTTGCCATCCAGACCGAGGGCTTTACAGCAACCGAGGACGGTCTTGAGGGCTACCAGCGTGCCTGGAACGCCATCGTTGGCAGATTCCCCTTTGAGAGCGGCACCGTGTACACTGCTGCTACTAACCCCTAAACCAAACAGCACAAAACCTAAATCTTAAAAAGGAGGTGAGCCCGAAATGAAAAAAAGAATACTGGTGATCGGCATCTGTGCTTTGCTGCTTTGCACCGTATGCTTTGGCACAACGTTCGCTTTGCTGATGTTTCGGGCTCACCCCCTGAACAACACCTTTGTGGTGGGTGACATCTCGCTGACGCTTGCCGAAAGCACGGGATCGGCTTATACACTTGTCCCCGGGTCCGTGATCACCAAGGACCCGAGGATAACGGTGGGCGCAGGCAGCGAGGAATGCTGGGTATTTATCAAGATCGACTGTGAGGAGGAATTGGCCCCTCTGATCAGCTATACGGTCGCCGATGGCTGGACCGCACTTGCAAGTGAGGAGGGCGTATACTGGAGACGCGTTTCCGCCCCCTCGGCCGACGTATCCTACGGTATTTTAGCAAACGATCGGATCACGGTAAGCCAAGCAGCCACCGAAGAGGCCTTGGCCTCGTTTGTACACGACCCCAAATTGACCTTTTACGCATACGCCATACAGCACGAGGGCATCTCCACAGCAGAGCGTGCCTGGCAAACCATTCAAGCAAGGAGGAATGAGGCATGAAAAAAAGCGCTAAAAAATGGCTTTTGATCGAAGCCATCATTCTCGCTGTGTCCATATTGACGTTTACGCATACCACACTCGCCTACTTCTCTTCCCGTCAAAAAACCGATGCCACCATTACGTCAGGCAACGTAACGATCCTGCTTTCCGAATCTGCCGTCAAGCACGACGGCGAGGGAAACCTTGTACCAGACCCCTCTCAGGATAGGATCCAAGGCTCGAAAGAGGGCACTCCCATTGATTATGGCATCGTTTACCCCGGGCAAACGATATTTAAAGACCCCACCATTCAAAACACCGGTAGCAATCATGCTTATATCGCTGCCAAGATCTCTATCACCGACGGCAGCGGCGACATTCACCGCGTGATCGGCTTTGAGGATTTTGACGAGATCGATATATCCATGATGTTCGGTGGCGGTCTCCTGAACGAGGCCGCGCATTTCGGCACTTGGAACGGCCTTGAAAACGTGACCTATAACGATCACTATGCCATGGTACAGATCCCCAACAGAGCAGAGGGACGGTATGATATATACTTCTTTGTGCTTTCTCCCTTAACGCAAAACGAGACCGTGGTCATATACGATCAGATCTTTTTTGCCCCTGAATTTACCAATCAGGATATGATGGAGTTCAGAGAGCTGCGTGTTGACGTGATCGGCTTTGGCGTGCAGACCTTGGGCTTTGCATCCTGCTATGAAGCAATGACCATTGCCCTGCCCGAACACTTCTCTGATCTGACCTTCCCTGCCCCGTAAAAAGCATTGGCGACCAAGCATCGGCCGCCGCAATATACCGCCTATATATTTTTATATATTTTAAAGTAGAATTCAAGAAAGGAGGGGCGCGTATATGAAAACCCAAAAGCATAGATCCTATCGCAAGCGGCTAACGTGTTTCTTGCTGCTTTTAGCCGTTATGATCAATTTTGCAGCACTGTATGCAACGCCCGTCCTCTCTGCCAATACAGATGATGACCCCGTTACCCCCTATATCGCCCTTGACGGCGAAAGGCTTGACGAGCTGCTGCTTTCAAGCGGTGAAAAGATCACCGTCAGTGCTGTGTACGAAACCGACCAGACACTGCAATACAGCTGGCAGATCCGCCACTCTACCTCTACCGACCGTTGGATCTCGATCTCCAAAGAGACCGAGCCCACACTGGCCATCTCTCACGCCTTGATCGACAGCCTTACCGACCAAAGCGGCAACGCCTATATCCGTTGTGTTATGAAGGGAGAGGGTGAATACATCACCAACACGCTGACGGTTCGCGCCGCAGATGATGCCGCCATTATGCGTGCGGCTCCCTATGTGCAAAGCAAGACATCCAACGAGGCAAACGCAACCGCCGACGATACAAGCGACTCCTATACCACCCACTCGATCGTTATCAACTATCTGTTTGACAACAACGCCATCGCCTTTGAGCCCTACGGCGCAACTGTGGCACACGGCAGCAGCTTTACAGAAACCGTAGCCAGCCCCGAGGTCGTGGGCTATGCCCCCTTCAGGCGGATCGGCGAGGATTACGTTGAAGCGCCGACCGTTGTGTTTGACATGGAAAGCGTGACCGAGGATATTACCATCAATATCATTTACGAGCCCGCGCTGGTAGAATTTGCTATCCATCACCATCTGCAAAACCTTCACAACGACGATTATTCCCTCACCTATGACTACATTACCACCGGCCACGCACTGACCGGATCGATCGTCCCCTCGGATCTTGCGTTTACAGAAGCGCAGCTGCCCGGCTTTAAGGCCCTTTCTTACGAAAAGCTTACGGTTGCAGCAGACGGCAGTACCGTTATTGAGATCCGCTATGACAGAATGTACTATCTGGTCGACTTTGATATGAACGGCGGCTACGGTACCGAGCCCGTTTATACCCGATACGGCGATACGGTCGGTGCCAACACGCCGATCCGACACGGCTACGTGTTTGACGGCTGGGAGCTTATTTCCTACAACGATCAGCAGCCCACGGCAGAACAGCAAGCAGAGTTTGCGCTGACTCCCGGAGGCACCATCACCGTTCCCGCGGCGAACCTGCGCTATCGCGCACGCTGGATCACCACGCAAACCACCTATACAATGGTATTCTGGCAGGAAAATGCCGATGACAACGGCTATACCTATTGGGGCCATTTAGATGATCTTGGCGCACTTTCCGGCTCGTTTGTAAACGGCCGCGACATCATTTCTCAGGTTGCAGGCATTGACGACGAGCAGTATTTCACCTTTAACGAAGGAAAGACCGATAAAAACGTGCTTGTAGAGGGCGACGGCTCTACCATTGTCAACGTCTATTACACGCGCAATCACTATAAGCTGACCATCAAGGCAACCGGAAAATGTACCATTCCCGTCAATCACATCCACGGCGACGCCTGCTATGATCACGTCTGCGGTCTGGGCCACACCCACACCGACGAATGCTTGCCCACGCTTTCCTGCGAGATCCCCGTGCATACCGAGCATACCGAAGATTGCCTGATCTGCACGATCGAGCCCCACGTCCACTCGCCCGAATGCTCTTGTCTGCTGCGCGAGCATACGCATACAAAAAACTGTTGGCCCAACGTTGGCACAAAGCAAAATACCCAACCCAACGGCGCCCCCAACACTGCCGAGGACGGTTACGTTTTCAGAAGAAGCAACAATTCCACCCGATATATTTATATCAAGGGCTCTTGGTACCGCTATAACGGTATGGCCGCCGGCGGCACCATCGTAGATACCACCTGTGGCTATGACGAGGAGCACACGCACGGCAGCGATTGTGCCTGCGAGATCCCCGAGCATACCCACGGCAACGGTTGCTATCGCGACCTGATCCATTCTCACGGCGAGCATTGCTACACCTATTCCTGCGGCGAAACCGGACATCAGCACACCGACAGTTGTCTGCGCTTGAAGTGCAGCATCACCGAGCGACACACGCATAGCCAAACCTGTAACAATGCCGGTGGCACCAACGTTGTCAAGGAGATCTACAGAAAATACGATCAGTCCATCAAGGATATCTGGCCCATTGTGGATGACAACGGCGTTTCTTACATCGATGGCGAACGTTGGCAGCCCTCTGATTCCAGCTATTACACCAACGTTTTGGTATACATTTCCCAAATGACCCCCGACAGCTTTACCTTGACGTTGAACAAGGCATCGCACGTTCCCTATACCATGAGCTATTATCTTGAGGTGTTAGAGGGCGAAGAGATCCCGGAGGGCGCCGAGGTCGTGACCTATAAAAACAAGCGCTACGTGCGAGATACCGTCATCAAGGCCAAGTATAGCTACGTCACCAAGGCCGAGGACTTTTTTGACATCAAGGGCTTTATTCAGTACGAATCCTCACCCGGATTTTCCGGCAACCAGATCAGCATTTCCGGTGACGAAAATGCAAGACAGGTCAAGTTCTATTACAACAGGATCACCGACCACCACTTGCAGTTCAGCAACTACGGCAATACGATCGAGGATAAAACGCAACACGCCATTCCCTTTGGTGCATCACTTACAAGCTATAACTTCCAACCGGATTACCCCTCTAACCTGGAGCCCGGCGCTTACACCTTTGCGGGCTGGTACACCTCGCCCGGCTGCTTTGACGGCACCGAGGTCAACTGGGATACGCTGACGATGCCGGAGGGCGACCTGTTGCTGTATGCAAAGTGGGAGCCCATCAAGCACAAGGTCAACGTATGGCTTGACTCCTCTCTTTCGGTTCAGATCGGCAGGGAGCAGATCGTGGATCACGGTGCGTTTGCCTCTTCTCCTACCGAGCATGTTACAAACGGCAATTACGTGTTCCAGGGCTGGTTCTACCAAACCGTTGTAAACGGCGAAACGGTTGAAAAGGCCTTTAATTTCTCCGGCATCCCCGTTATCGACGATATGGATATCTATGCAAAGTGGGGCTCTCACGTATCTGTGGATTACCGCGTGAATTACGTGCTGTACGAAACAGGCGAGCCGATTGCCGACCCCACGGTAGGCAGTGCCATTGCAGGCCACAACAAGACCTTTGAGGCCAAAGCAGGAGAGGACCTTTATGCCGCATACCGCGTGGGCTTTTATCCTTTGGTCAACAGCCATACCATCACGATGAGCGTGGACGGCACCCACGAGTTTACGTTCTATTACATTTACGTACCCTCGATGCCCTATGCCGTGCGCTACGTGGACGCAGAGACCGGCGCTGAGATCCTGCCCACAAAGCTTGTAACCGACAACGAGCTTTCGGTTGTAACCGAGACCTTTACCCGAGTTGACAAAATGATGCCCGATGCTTACCAAAAGCGCTTGGTGCTTTCTGCAAACAGCACCGATAGCGATGGTGACGGCATTTACGACGACAACGTTATCACATTTTATTACAGCTTTGACGAGGTGCACGCCTACTATAAGGTCGTCCACTACATTCAAAACATCAATACAAACGGTTATCGAGAGTACAGATCTGTTGAGACCGTAGGTACCGTAGGCGAGACCTATTCGATAGAAGCGCTGGCCCTGACCGGCTTCTACTTTAACGGTGCGCGCACAACGGTCAACGGTATCAGCACGCCGACAAGCACTGCATCCATCAGCGCCGTACTAAGCGATGAGGGCATGCTTGTTGAGCTGTATTACGACCGCTTGCCTTACAGCTACACCGTCATTTACACCGATGGCTTGACGGGCGAGCAGATCTATCCCACCAAATCGGGCACAGCACTGTTTGGTACACAGCTTACCGAATTTGCTGTTGACTTGAAAAACAAGGGCTATACCCTTTCCAGCGACAGTGTTAAGGTCCTTAACGTTTCGGCCAACGAAGCCCATAACGTGATCGAATTTGTTTATCTTGAGTCTGTGGTATCGATCAAATATCACATCGTTGGATCTGCCGACTGTGGTACGTTAAGCCGCAGCTCCGAAAACATCAAGGCTGCAACGGGCGCGCCCCTTGGCTCTACGCCCACCGCCGCCAACGGCTATCTGTTTGTCGGTTGGTTTACAAATGCAAACTGTACGGTAGCAGTCGATCCTTCTATGATCGATCCCAATACGCTTAAGCTTGTACCCACCAAGGGCAACGAAGCCGTTTGGACCGATGGCATTGAATTTTTTGCAAAGTTCATTCCCAAAGAGACAAAGCTAACCGTTACCACGGCGGGATGCGACCCGCGCGACAATGATCAGGCCTTTATTTTCAGGCTTATCGGCGTTGACGGAACCGAAACCGAGGGCATTGACCTTACGTTTACCATTCACGGCAACTCTGCTGCAGTGATCGCGGCTCTGCCCATCGGTGAGTATACCGTGATCCTGACCGATTGGTCTTGGCGCTATATGGCAGACGAGCAGGAAAAGCACATCGTACTTACGGTCGATCACACCAACAATCAGCTGACCTTTACGGTAACAAGAATTGCAAGCGGCTGGTTAGATGGCAACACATCAAGCAAAAATACTCATTCATAATATAGGAAGGAGGGCGTTTCGCGTTGAATATCAAAAGCAATAAGATCAAATGGATCGTTTTGGTCACTTCTCTCATTTTATTACTATCGATCGGCACGGGGATCGCCCTTTCTTACCTAATGGCCGAGCCCCCTCCCGTTGAAAACGTTTTTGAGCCGGGACGCGTATCGTGTGTTGTGGATCAAAGCTTTGACGGAGCGGTTACAAGCAACGTTTCTGTTAAAAACACAGGCAATACGTCCGCATACATCAGGGCTGCCATTGTGATCACGTGGCAATCCAATACAGGCAATTCTGAGATCTACGCAAGAAAGCCGAAAGAGGGCGTTGATTTTGAGATTGCCTATGGAGATGCGCTTTGGATAAAGGGCGTTGATGGTTTTTGGTACTATGCCGAGCCCATCGCTCCCGAGGCCAATACCAACCCGCTGGTTACAAGCATCACGCCTTTGGGCGAGGCCCCCGAGGGGTACGCTTTCTCGGTTGAATTTTTGGCTACCGCCATCCAATCCACCCCCGGCAGTGTCGTTGAAGACGAGTGGGGCGTTACCCTCTCCGGAACGACTATTGAACCGTAAAAAACACAAAAAGGGCACTACGTAGTGCCCTTTTTGTGTTTTTGAAACCATAAAAGACCTGCTCCCAACGGGCGCAGGTCTTTTGCTTTATCTCCGCCTTGGGTCATCGGTCTCCCCAAGCAGATAGTCAATGCTGGTATTGTAAAAGCGTGCAAGCTTGATGAGGATATCGGTGGGAATATCACGTTGCCCAAGCTCATAATTGCTGTATACCTGTTGCGAGCAATTCAAGGTCTTGGCTATTTCCTTTTGTGTTAAGTCCTTATCTTCACGCAGATCTCTGATTCTTCTGTAAACCATAAAAACTCCACTTTCAACCTTTTTCAAAAAAATTATAACAAACCGCAATTTGCAGTATTGACATTTACCGCAAATTGCGGTATAATGATAAAAATATCCTTTCAGGAGATTTGTATGCAAATGTCGAGATCCGATAAAATGGAACAATTTTTTGAAAATATTTATAAGTTGGCCGAACACTATATAAACATTGTCGAATACGACAATCAAAGAAAAATAGCATCCGTAGATATGGCAAGCGCAAAAATTTGTGCCCAAGCCGCCGAACGCATGCTTGATGCCATCGACGAAAATTCTAATAGCCCATTAATTAATTTGATATGGCAAATATTATACGACTATTCCGTAGGCTTCGATTTTTTGTGTGAAAAAGGACCGTTTCTTTCGGGATATGACTATGTTTCATACTATTTATACCTCGCTCGCTCCACCTCTACAATTATGTTTGCTTTAACAAATTGGATAGAAGACCCTAAAAAAGGGAACGGCTATTCTTTGTTAAAACTTGTTCCCGCAGCAAGAAGCAGCGGCGATATTTTTTACTATGACCATATTGATAAATTTGGCATTACGGCACATTTTGCCCCTTTTATTCCTTTATACTGCTTGGCACAACACGGAAAAGCAACATTTCAATTCAGCGACTACAATGGTTTTCATAAAACCATTGTAGATTTAAAGAACATAGAAGCACCATTTGATACAAAAAGCATTTTCTTTGATGATCGTTCAAAAAAATATTTACTTGAATAAACAGGAGGGCGGTTATGAAAATTTTTTCATATGTATTATTCGGTCTATGTATTTTTTCGTTGATAGTCTCCCTTGCTTTCATACCTGAGCCAACATTTTCTTCTCACATTTCGGATACTATAAGCAATGACGCTGAAACTGTAAATACAGCTAACGGCTCCCATATCAGTGAAAGCGCAGTCGGCTCTGCAAGTAACAGTTCAAAGCCTGTTTCAAGCAAGTTGCCCGCGGAAATACAAAAGGAAAATCAGCGACACCAACAAAAGCTTGCAGAATTGGAAGCGGATTACCGGACAGCCATTCGAAAATGCGAAACCGACATCTACTGCCAAAAGATCGGGTGCACTATGAGCGAATCAGAATGCAGAAGCAAAATAGCCGAGATTGATCGAGAAATAGCAGTTGTTCAATCCGAAATTAATAGACATCACTCCCTACAACATAGTGGAATCTCCGCACCCAGCGCTTCTCAAACGGCAAACGGTATGAACTTGCAGTTCAAACTCCAAGGTTTATATAATAAGAAAAATCCCTACACTGAAATTCTAAACAAATATAACACGATCAGAACATTAGAACTCAAAAAAATCGACATAGAAAACAAGTACACAGATGCCGTACTGGCAGAATGCAAATTTCACGAACAAGAATTAAAGCGATTAAACAAAAAATGATTCTGCTTCAAGCCCACCGTTTAGGTGGGCTTTTTACTTGACATCATTAAAAAATCGTGCTACAATACAAATAACATCTTTTTAATCAAGGAGGCTCCCATGAAAATCTCCACAACCACCTCGGATTACAGCCGCTATTCGGATATCAACGCCGAGCGTGTACGCTATCTGCACGCCGCAGGCTTTCGCTATATCGACCTGTCGATGTATTCCATGGGCGCCGGCTCTCCCCTGATGCAGGACAACTGGCGCGACGAGGTCGCTGTGCTTCAGCAGACCGCCGACGAGCTTGGGATGCAATTTGTGCAGGCGCACGCTCCCGGCTTCAATTTTCTCTCTCCCAAGGTGACCGATCCTGACCTTGTAGAACGTTCTATCCGTCGCTCCATCGAGGTCTGCGGTGCGCTCGGTATCAAAAACAACGTGTTGCACTTCGGCTTTGCAAAGGGCCTTTCTAAAGAGGAAAGCTTTGAGAAAAACCGCGAGTTTTGTCGCAAATTGCTGCCTACGTGTGAGGAATTTGGTGTCAATCTGCTGATGGAGAACTCCTGTCAGGTCAACATGGGCGACATCTATTACCCCAACTCGGCCAAGGACATTTTAGAGTTTTTGGCCTTTGTAGATCACCCCCTGATACACGTCTGTTGGGACACCGGCCACGCCAACTGCGAAGGTCCCCAGTACAACGAAATTATGGCCCTTGGCAAAGAGCTTTACGCCATCCACTATAACGACAACCACGGCAGATCCGACGAGCATCTGATGCCGTATATGGGCACCATGAGCAACGACGAGGTCATCTCCGCCCTGATCGCTTCCGGCTATAAGGGCTACTTCAATTTGGAATGCACAGCTATGCTGCTTTCGAAATACGGTTGGCCCCATAAGCGCCGCCCCTATGAGACCGATGAAAGACTGATGATGCCTCCCCTTTTCATGCAAGAGCAGATGGAAAAAACGATGTACGAGACCTGCAAATATATGCTGGATTCCTATGGTGTTTTTGAGGAATGACCCTAATGCGCCAAACGCCGCCGACACAAAGGTGTCGGCTGCGTTTGTTTTATTTATTCAATATTTTTTCACAAAATATACACAAAATGGTTGACTTTAAGCAAAAAACATCGTATAATGGTGTTACCATACTTTTAAGGAGGCTTTATGAATTATCAACAACTGATCAAAGGCCTATTGGCCGAGGCCAAGAACGCCGAACGCTACAAACAAATGGGCCCCGGTGTACGCGTGCTGACTATGATCGGGCTTTCTCCCATTTTCCTGTTCAAATGGTTAGTCGTTATCTACTACTACGCCTTGCTTTTCCTTTATAACGCACTGCTTTCCCCTGCCAATTATCTGGAAAACTGGCAGAGCGAACGCACCAAGGGTGTTCAGCATATTACCGAGGCCGTTGTCTTTTTGGTCTCTACACCCTTTATCTTCTTCCTGCGTGTCTGGCTGTCTATTGCAAGCTTCTTCTTCTACTTCCTCTGGTTTGATCTGATGTGCGCCTCTTATCTGTTCAGCCTTGGCAGCATCAGATGGCAGCCCTTCCTCAACACCGCAACCTTTGACGGCGTCGAGCGCCATTGGAAGCTGAAGCCCGCCGAGACCGGCACAATGGTATTTGGCATCATCGCTTTCTCGCTGCTTTGCCTGTTGACCCTGCTGTTCAACGTCTTTACCTTTGGCGAGGTTTACGAGGTCTATGAGGTCTTTATGGTATTCCACTATCTCTACTACATCCTCATTCTGATCGTCAATCCCATTCTGTTCAGAAAGAAAGAGATGACCGAGGAGGAGTACAAGGACTATCAGCAGCGCGCCACGCTTGCAAAGCAGGTTTACAACGGCTATGGCGCCCCCAACTTCAATCAGGCAACCTATGCGCGCCCTATGAACACCTCCACCCCCTTTAATCAAGCCCCTCAGCAAAACTCCTTTACCCAAGCACCGATGGGGCGCCCCTATACCCCCCAGCAAAATTCCTTTGTACAGCAAAACCGCGCTTATACACAGGCACAGCAGTTCCAACAGCCTGTACAAAACGATAACGGCTCCGACAAGATCGAGCCTTAATAAAAAGCATCGGGCAAAGCGGCACAGCCGCTTTGCCCGATGCTTTTTTGGATATAATATTAAAAAAAGGGAACGCTATACGTAAATACCCAAGGAGGTGTGCGTATGATCGAGCAAGATACCGTCAAGCTGCTGCGTGAATGTGATGCAGGGATCAAAATGGGCGTTTCTTCTATTGACGAGGTCCTTCCCTATGTCAGTTCTGACCGACTGGAGAAGCTGTTGACAAATTGCAAGCGTCAACACAACGCATTAAAGGATGAACTGGACAAGCTGCTGCAGGACTACCACGACGAAGGAAAAAATCCTAACCCTATGGCAAAAAGCATGTCATGGATCAAAACCAACGTTAAATTGGCCTTTAAAGAAAGCAATCACACCATTGCCGATCTGATGACTGACGGCTGTAATATGGGCGTAAAATCGCTGAATCGCTATCTCAATCAGTACAAAGCAGCGGACGAGGTTTCAAAAGACATCACCAAACGACTGATCAATTTAGAGGAAAAGCTGGCCGTGGACATTCGGGACTTCTTGTAACAAAAAAAGAGCATCCATATGGATGCTCTTTTTCTTATTCACACAGCCTTGCAACGTGTGCTGCACGCTCGGCTGCGGTGGCGAAATACTGCTCTACGGTATAGTCCTTATACCAAGGCATTCCTACGCGGGTGCGAGAGATCTCCAGTGTGATGGTTCCTTGATAGTTACAACGGCGCAGCGTCTCGCCCACCTTACGATAATCCATCGTACCGTCAAAGGGCAACAGATGACAATCGTCATCCCAGGTGATGACCTGCGGGTCCTTAACGCCAAAATTATCCTGCACGTGGGTGCCGATCAAGTGCTTGCCAAAGGCATCGGCAAAGTCAAGGTCACAGGGATAGCAATTCCAGTGCCCCACATCGTATGTGATGCCCATTCCTTTTTTAAGACCTTGTTTTTCCAATTCTTTTATCAAAGTTTCCAATTCCCTTTGCGGAAATTCCACATTTTCAAAAGAAGCTTTCACATTTCTCTCTCCACAGTAAGAAACCACCTCAGCAAAGCGGTCTGCTCCCAGTTGGCTAAAGCGTGAGCCGCAAGGGCCGTTATTGTTATACTGCGGCACGTTTGTAGCGTGTACGGTCATATAGGGGATGCCGTAGCGCACACAGGTATCGGCCACGGCCTTTAATCTTGCGACCCAAGCATCGCCCTTTTCGCCTTCCTTCCAGATATCATTGATACCCGCAAAGGGGGCGTGGATCGACTCCCAGACAAGGCCGCACTTGGCGGCCACGTTTGCGGTGCGGTCGTTGAAATCCCCCTCGCTGACCCATCCCGTAAAAAAGGAGGAAAAGCCCACGTCGGCATAAAGGCGCAGCAGATCGGCATCGGATATCTCGTACCCTTGCTTGTTGAATTGTACACCCGTTTTTAGCATCTTATTTCCACAAAATGGTCTCGGGCATATGCCACAGACCCTCGGGCTTGACGGCAGTGGACTCCACCTTGACCACGCGGCCCTGCTCGGCAGCCTCGTCCACGCACATAATGGCATCGGTCACGTGTCTTGCCATCTCGGCACTGGCCTTATGAGGCTTATCTTCTGCCATACAACGGATCATATCCACAATACCGATGCCGCGGCCATACTCGGCGTACTCTACAAACTGGGGTAGCGCGCGCCACTCGGTATCCTTAAAGCGGCGCACCAGCACGTCGCCCTTGTAGCGATTGGGATCGGGCACCACCATCGTGCCCTTTTCTCCGTGGATCTCGATATAAGGCACCTGAGTCTTCCAAATATCAAATGCATTGATAAAGGAGCCGATCACGCCGTTTTCAAACCTGATGCCGGCAGTGACGTAGGTAGGAACCTCGACCTCGATCTTTTCACCTCTGCGAGGCGGCACCTTGATGGTGCGCTGGGCAAAGGTCATCTTTTGCATACTGCTGACGCTATCCATTGGGCCAAAGAAATTGATCAGCGCATTGAAGTAGTAGGCAGCCATATCAAACATAGGGCCTGCACCCTTCTTATAGAAGAAGTCAGCATCGGGGCGCCAGTACTCGTTGCCGCGCATCGCGCACATACAGTTAAAGCCGATGGGATCACCGATCCAATCCTCCTCCAGCGCCTTTTTGGCGGTCTGCATTGGGGCGCTCATAAAAGAGTCGGGAGCACAGCCAACGCGCTTTCCACAGCGCTTGGCCGTCTCGATAATACGGTCAAGCCCCTCGCGGGTGCAGGCCATAGGCTTTTCGGTATACACGTGCTTGCCGCACTCCAACGCCTTGCAGGTCACCTCCTCGTGTGCCATAGGCACGGTGAGATTGATCACAAGGTCGATGGTGGGATCGTCATAAACGATATCGGGCGTGCCGTAATTGGCGATCTCATATTTTTCGGCGCGCTCGCGCGCCTTGTCCACGTTCAGGTCGCCCAGGGCCACGATCTCGAAATAATCGGAATAGACCTCTCTTGCATTCTTCAGATACTGACCGGCGATGGCGCCGCAGCCGATGATACCAACTCTAAATTTTTTCATAATTACTCTCCTTTGATGATGGCATTCAGATAAGCATAGCTCTTAGCGGCCAGATCACAGATCTCGTCAAAATCGTCGCCGCCCTCGGTCTCGACCGATACAACGCCCTCGTAATTTGCGCTTTTCAGCACTTCAACGCAGCCCCTCACGTTAACAAGACCGCTGCCGACGGGCACGCACTTCTTTTCGGCATTCAGATCCTTGGCGTGGCAATGCACCACACGGTCGATCACGCCCTTCAGCACCTCGACCTCGTTTTCACCCTTACCGCCGTCACTCCATCCGGACTTTCCATTGCCGCTTTCTACGTAGCAAGAACGGAAGATGTTGGCGGCATCATAGTTGATGCCCAGCACGTCGGGCGTACCGATGGAGAGGATTCTCTGCAACCCCTCAAGGGTAAGAGAGAACGTACCGTGAGGCTCGATGGCCATTTTGACATTATACTTCTTAGCAACCTCCAAAATGGCTCCAAGCTTTTCTTCCAGCACCCGATAGGCGTCCTCTTCGCTCATATCCTTGGGCTTAGAACCGTCGCCCGTATGTACAACGGGAATGCCCGCCGCTGCAGCAAATTCAACGGTACGTATGCCCGATTCAACTGCATTTTTATTGGCGATGATATTGCCGTCCTTGGACCAAAGGCCGGTGATCGCCTTAAATCCGTATTTCTTTTGCAAGCGCACCAGATTTTCGGGGTCATCCTCGTCCACGTTTACGTGGGGGCACCAAGGGCCGACGGCTTGCGTTTCAAAATACTCAAAGCCGATCTTACGCATAGCCTCCAGGCTGCGCTCCAGCTCAAATTTGCGGAACAGTACGCTTCCACATCCGATTTTCATAGCAGATCCTCCTTAAAAGATCAAATTAAATAACAAATATACAAAGGGCAGACTGACAAGACACAGCAGCGTGTTGCCCAGTGTCAGAGCTGCCGCATAATGGGGATCGCGACCGTAATCCTCAGCCATAGAGGGGGCGGAGGCTGCCGTGGAAACGGCGGTGGAGATCAGCAACGCCAGCAGCGCCTCATCGCCAAGCGGCAGGCCGCACACGCGGCACAAAAACAGCAAAATGCCCATCGTGATCATGGGTGAAACCACCAGCTTCATCAGCGCCGACAGCCAAAGCCCGCCCTCCCGCCACCACGGGCGGCGAGGAAGCGTTGCCAAAAGGCAGCCAAGCACCGTCATTGATAGCAGCGTTGTGGTATCGGCCGAATATTTGGCAAAATCCAACAGCACCGGCCATTTTTGGCCAAGCCCCAAAATCGAGCAGATCACACCGATCAAAGCCCCCACCGTCAAGGGCGAAACAAGTATCTTGACCCAACTTTTCTTTTTTGTCTGTGTCTCGCCCCCCGTCAGCATCGCGCCGCCGAGCACGTAGAGCAGCACGGTGGACAAAATGTTATAAAGCGCAATGAACAGCGCAATTGCGGGCTTGTCCGGAAACAGGGCTCTGGCAAGCGGAAGCCCCAAAAATCCGCAGTTGGCAAAGGTTGAGCAGAAACGGCAAATGCGTGCCTTGTCGCCATTCCCGGGGAAAAGCAGCGTCCCGATCAGGGCAACGATACCCATGATCACCGCAGGAAATACGGCGCAGGTGATCCACTCGGCAGGATGCAGCACACGGATATCGGTTTCAAGCAGATTGGAAAACACCAAAAACGGCATTGCCACGTATAAAAGCAGATTGACCAGTGCCGTGCGCCCTTTTTCGTCTATTTTCCCGAACCTTGCAAGCAAAAAACCGGGAACGCCCAACAGCAAAAACAGCGAAAGCCGCCCCAGCATCGAAAAGAAAACGTCCATGTGCCACCTCCTTTTGAAAATCTTTTCCTTATTATCTTTATGTTATGCCAAACCGCCCTTTGTGACAATGTTTCAAACGGACATAAAACCGTACAAATCGGACATTTTTTAAAGAATAGCTCTTGCTATTTTAAGGCGCGCGTGTTATACTGAATGAAAGGAGGTGAAGAAGATGGAAAACACGCTCCACAGACCAATGCCCGCCTTTGATCTGGATAAATACGCCATTACCGTTGACAGTCAGGTCATAACGGCTAAGGTTTATTGGGCAAGAGTGGTCAGCAGCGAGCGGCAGAGCCTGCTGACCGAATACACCAAGCACACCTTTTTCGAGGTGCAGTATGCCCTTGAAGGCCGCATTGTCATCACGGCGGGCGATCAACGGTTCCACCTTGACGAATCGGACTTTATTATTATTCCGCCCGACACCTATCATCAGATCGTGGACGGTGACAGCACGGGGGCGCGCTTTATCATGGCCTTTTCGCTTTCCGAGAAAGGCAATTCCGGTGCTTGCTTGCCAAGTATGGCGGCTCCTCACCGCGAAAGCACCGCACTGCGCGGTATTTTGGAGTTGATCCTGCAAAAAAGCAGCTGCGACACGCCCCTTTGCGCCAAAGCGCTGACCGCCTTGGTCGAGGCATTTTTACTGGAGCTTTGCGAGATTGCAGCACCGCCGCAAGCCACGGTGCAAAGCGCTGACCGAAAGCTGACCGAAAACCAGCAGCGTGTGGCCGCCATTCAAGCTCACATCCGCAATTATCACGGCGTTGGCATTACAGTGGGCGATCTTGCCCGCCACTTTGGCATTGGAGAGCGACACCTGTGCCGTTTGTTCCGTGCCGAAGCGGGATGCTCCCCCTTGGAGGAGATCAACCACGAAAAGCTGCGGCACATTGAGGAGCTGATCGCCTCTACGACGCTTTCCTTCAGCGAGATCTCTGCTCTTTGCGGATTTTGTGACGAGTATGCCATGAACAAATTTTTCAAGCGTTATAACAAAATGCGCTTGACAGATTATCGCCGCACCGTACGCCAAAAAAGCTGAAATGTCACAAAAAAACGCACACGTGTCGCGTTTTTTCTACACAAGATTTTGGCAATCAAAAAAGAGGGGGCCTAAGCCCCCCCTTTTTTTCTTTAACCGAACCTCTTAGTTGCAGCAGCAAAACAGGACAAGAAGCGCAATGATGATGATCCAGCAGCAGCTGTTGTCGCCGCCAAGCAGATTACCCAGGCAATTGTTATTCATAACAGTTCCTCCTTGAAAATGCGGGGAGTGTGTCGTTTCCTCTCCCTTGGTATCATTTTATGTAGAGGGCTGTAAAAGGTTCGCAAAAACCAAAGAATTTGCCGCGCGGCAAGATCATGACTTGTCTGCTTCAAACGGGATGCAGAGCTTAGCACCGCGCATCCCCTCGGCATTGGCGTAGACCTCGATCACACTGCTCTCTGCCGTGCGCCTTCCGCGTTCGGTTGCAACGCCAACGGCAACACCGATCGCTCCTGCACGCATACGGCGCTTGGGCTCGGGCAAGGGGTTGTGATCACAAACGTCGGAGCCGGTTCCCAAGATCCTACCCATTTTATTGGTGTGAAATTCTACGTAAGGCGCGGCGTTCGGCACGATCCTGCCCGCGGCATCCACCGCATAGCAGGTAAGAATGGCAACATCGTTTACGTTGTTGACCTTGTTCTCCAGCCTCAGCATCAGCCGCACAGGGGCGTCGGCGGTTTCCTTTACGTCGGTGACAACAGCCTTATTTTCTACGTATCCGATCGCCTCCAGTTTGCCGGGTGCGTAGTCGACCATCCACTCTAAATGTGTGTGTTTCTCGACCCGTTGACGGCCTAAACTGCTTCCGTTCAACAAAAGCTCGACCTCGTCGCAGTTGGTGTAGCACCACACACGCACAGGCTCGCCATAACACTCTACGTTCCAATGGGGTAGCAGATACACCATCGGCTTTTCGCTCCAATGAGATTGATTTTGATAAAACGCATCCTTTTTTTGCAGGTACAGGTCGATGGCACCCGCTTGCGAGCAAAGACGAGGCCAGAAGGTCTCGCCGCGATGCTCAAAGCCATCCCACTGATAGCCACCCATGATCCAAGGGCGAGAGTCGATAAATTTCCATGTGCGCTCTCGACCAAGAAACCAATCGTTGGTATCCTTATCATAAGCTGACATATAGCCGCGCGCGGAGCAATCGGGCTCATACCAACCTCTTGTAGAGCTGGTGGCGGCATTCTCAGAGGAAAAGATCGCCTTTTGCGGATACTTGGCGTGAACGTCATCGAAAATATGCAGATTGTAATTGATGCCTACCAGATCCTGCTCGTCAAAAACGGGCGCCTTTTCGGGGCTCTTATCCACAGCGCTGGTGATCGGGCGCAGTACATCCAAGCGGCGGACCGCCTCCATCAGCGTTTTGGTGATACGCTTGCCCTGCTCCAAACTGCTGTAATACTCCTCGTTGGAAAGTGACCAGAAGAAAACAGACGGGCGATTGCGATCGCGTTTCACAAGCGTTTCCAATTGTGCGATGCCCTCTTCGGTGGAGGAAAACCATCTGGCCTCATCCAACACGATAAAGCCAAGCTCGTCACAAGCATCAAGAATGGCACTGTGCTGCTGATAATGAGAGGTGCGATAGCCGTTTGCACCCATCTCCTTGAGCAAGCCCATTTTATAGCGATGCACGTTGGCGGGCACGGCTTTGCCGAGCAGGCCGCAATCCTCGTGGGCGCAAACGCCCTTGATCTTCACACGGCGACCGTTGAGAATAAGCCCCTGCTCGGGATCACAAGCATAGTGGCGGAAGCCGATACGTACTTCGTTCATATCCACGGGCGCTCCGCCGCACAAAACGGTGGTACGTACGATATAAAGATAAGGGTCATCCACATCCCACAAATGTGGGTTTTCGCATACCGTTTGATACTTAATTGTGCTTTTGGCATGAGAATTAACGGTGCCGTTTCCCTTGGCGACAGCAACGACATTTCCCACCGCATCCAGAATTTCGGATACGACCTCAAAGTCCTCCGTGGCGCGCTCGATACTGACCACCGTGGCTTCAAGATCCACAGTCCATACAGTATCGCTCACCTTTTGCGGGCAAGCATAAACGCCGTCGGTATCAATGGCGATCTTATCGGTCTTTAAAAGCCAAACGTCACGGTATATGCCGCCGCCCTCGTACCACCAACCCTCGTGCTCCTGCAGGTTGGTGTAAACTGCCACCACGTTCTCTCCGCCGATCACCGCAAAGTCGGTGATATCTACCTCAAAGGAGGTGTAGCCGCAGAAATTGTGCTTCATCAAGCAACCGTTGAGGTATACGGTGGAATTACCCGACACGCCATCAAACAGCAGCACAAGCCGCTTATCTGCATCCTCTGCGGGAATCACAAACGATTTGCGGTACCACGCATTGTCATACTTCAAATAGCCGTGCGCATTATTTTCCTCGGTGGTGGGCTTTCCTTGCACCACGTAATCGTGGGGCAGATGCACGTATTCCCATTTTTCGTTTGGAAACAGCCCCGTCTTATCAAAGGGATCGGGCCTGTCGCTGTATGCAATAGCCGCAGGGCCTTTACGGTAGCGCTCGGTCTTAGCCTGTACGTACATCGGCCCCTTGTCAAAGGATTTCGGGATCTCGATATCCCCCTGATGAAACTTCCAGCGTTCATTAAATAGCTCTTTGGTTCTCATAACGGCAACCTCCGCATTATATTCTACAGCTTGATTGTAGCACACGCAAAGGAAAACGTCCATATTCTTTTTGAACTGCATATGGACAAAAATGCTTTTTTATGATAAAATGATTTTGTGAGGTGATGAAATAATGCCCTTTTATTTTGGAAAGCAACAAAACAGCTCTGATCAAAGGAGCGATCAATACGTTCATATCAACAACTGCGGATTTTGCGAAAGGATCACGCAAATGCGCGTTGACCGCCCTGTGGGCAGAGCGGATTATCAGCTGATCTACATCAAAAACGGCGAGTTGACATTCGTCCTTGATAATCGCGCCATAACTCTTAGCGAGGGCGAAATTTTCCTTTACCGTCCGCGCGTGCCGCAGCATTATTTTGTTTCTTCTGCATCTGCATCTTATTTCTGGATCCATTTTACGGGCACAGAAATCCCTCGGATGATCGAATTTTTCGGGGACGTATGCTATAAAATCGGACCGCTCCCCGAATTTGAGCGATTTTGCCGCAGCTTTTACGCCGACTTTCAATTGGCTAAGCGCCACAACGAAATGCGCTTTGAAGGCGAGCTGATCGTGCTGCTGGCTCGACTTTCGGAACTGCTGCACCCCACCGAGATCAGCGAAAAAGACTACTCAAAGATCAGCAAAGCCATCCTTTTTATGCATAACGAATTCCCGCAACGTGCCGACAACGACACGCTTTCTGCCCTGTGTGGCATGAGCAAATATTATTTCATCAAGCTGTTCAAAAGTGCAACCGGCGCCACACCGCAGCAATACTATATGGCCATGCTGATGGACAAAAGTAAGCTATTGCTCTCCAACACAAGCCACACGGTGGGCGAGATCGCTACCCAATGCGGCATTGAGGACGCCCTTTACTTCAGCCGCTTATTTAAAAAACACGTGGGCTGCTCTCCAAGCGCCTACCGATCTAAAAATTTATAAAGAAAAAGAACGCAAGACGTCTTGCGTTCTTTTTCTTTTGTGGTTAAAGCATCAGATACACCAACAAAAAGGCAACAGCCAACAGGCCAAGCACCGCCAGCATAGGCAAAAACATCAGCTTGACCGACTCGATATACGTGCGGAAGATCTCTTTTCCGGACGAGCGTGCCAGCTGCTGTCGGGGCCTTGCCGCGCGTTCCTTTTTGGGCTTATCCTTGGACGAATGCTCTCCGTTAAGGCCGGACATATCGGCAATGGTAGAACCGTCGTCAACGTATTTGATCTTTTGCTTTTTTTCTTTCTTTCCCATACGTCAAGCCTCTTCAAGCAGGTGGCAGGCAGCAAAATGCCCGGGCTCGTACTCTCTGTATTTGGGCGTGACGTGCTTGCATTTTTCGGTTGCATTGGGGCAACGAGTATGGAAACGGCAGCCCTTAGGCGGGTTGGTGGGAGACGGAATATCACCGCTAAGCACCACGCGGTTCATCTTAACGTCGGGGTTAGGATTGGGGATCGCCGAAAACAGCGCCTTGGTGTAAGGGTGCAAGGGATTTGCAAAAATATCCTTTTTAGAGCCAAACTCCATCATAGCGCCCAGGTACATTACGCCAACCTTATCAGAGATGAATTTGACCACCGACAGATCGTGAGAAATGAACAGATAGGTCAGATTCATTGACTTTTGCAGATCCTTGAGCAAATTGATGATCTGTGCCTGGATGGATACGTCCAAAGCCGAAACAGGCTCGTCACAGACCACAAGCTTGGGATTTACAGACAAGGCACGGGCAATGCAGATGCGCTGACGCTGGCCGCCCGAAAACTCATGAGGATAGCGCTCGTAATAATAATCCCGCAGACCGCACTTCTCCATCAGCTCTAAAACGTACTGCTTGACCTGATCCTTGGGCACCACGTTGTGCACGCGCACGGGCTCGGACAAGATCTCGCCCACCGTAGCGCGGGGCGGCAGTGAGGAGTAGGGATCCTGAAAGATGATCTGCATATCGGTGCGCAACGGGCGCATTTGCGCCTTGTTGAGCTTGGTGATATCCTGCCCCTTAAAAATGATCTGACCGCCGCTGGAGGGATGCAGCTTGAGCACTGTACGTCCCATCGTGGTCTTTCCGCAACCGGATTCGCCTACGATACCAAGGGTCTCGCCTGCGTTTAGGGTAAAGGACACGTCATCAACAGCCACAAGCTCCTTTTGTACGCGCCCCAAAAGATCCTTTTTGATGGGGAAGCATTTGCGCAGATGGCGTACCTCAAGCAGTGCCTCGGGGTCAAAGGGCTTTTGCAGATCTGCCTCGATCGCGGCCTGCTTTTCAGCGGCCTCGGCGGCAGCAATGGCAGCATCATCATATTCGGATACGGTCTCTACAGACTCCATCACATTTTCCTCTGTCATGCTTGATCACCCTCCTCTCCGTACAAATGGCACGCAACAAAGTGCGTGGGGCTTACCTGCACCATACCCGGATATTCACCCGAGCATTTTCGGGTGCACCGAGAGCAGCGCTCCTTAAAATAGCAATGGTTGGGCATATTCACGGGGTTAGGTACATTGCCGGGAATGTTAAACAGTGCATCCGACTCGGAATTCATTGTAGGCTTAGACTGTTGCAGGCCCATGGTATAGGGATGCTTGGGATCGTGGAAGATCTCGCGCACGGTTCCTTGCTCGATCACGCGGCCGGCGTACATCACCACCACGTAATCTGCCATTTCGGCCACAACACCAAGGTCGTGGGTGATCAGCAGGATCGAGCCGTTGATCTTAGTTTTCAGATCGCGGAACAGATCCAGGATCTGCGCCTGAATGGTCACGTCCAAAGCAGTAGTGGGCTCGTCTGCAATGATCAGACGGGGATTGCAAGCCAACGCCATTGCGATCATCACACGTTGACGCATACCGCCGGACAGCTCGTGAGGATAGGATCTATACACACGCTCGGGGGCGGCAATGCCTACCAAACGCAGCATCTCCATCGAGGCCTCTTTGGCCTGCTCTTTGGTGGCGCCGGGAACGTGGATAAAGGTGACCTCGTCCAGCTGGTTGCCAATGGTAAACACAGGATTCAGCGAGGTCATAGGCTCCTGAAAGATCATAGCGATCTGACGGCCACGGATGCGATAGATCTCGTTGATGGGCATATTGGCAATATCAAAGGCCTTATCCTCGATCTCGTAAACGGTCTCTCCGTTTTCTTTGACCGTGGGGATCGGTCTGCCCTTTTTGTCGCGAACGTAGTCCTGCGAGTTAAAACGGATCTGACCCGACACGATCTGGCCGTGGGGGCCCTGCACCAGCTGCATCACCGACATACTGGTGACCGATTTTCCGCAGCCCGACTCGCCCACGATACCCACGGTAGAGTTACGGGGCACGTTAAAGGAAACGCCGTTGACTGCCTTGACCACACCCTGCTCGGTATAGAAGTAGGTGTGCAGATCCTCGATCTCCAAAATGTTGTTGTCATCCTTCATCTGCGTGACGAATTCGCTTTCGTCAGCCTTGCGATTTTTACGTTTTTCCAACGCCTTGGTGATCTTTCGGTTCTCCTTGGCAATGGCACGGATCTCTTTATTGGACAGATAATGGTTATTCTTTTTTGCTTGCTCTGCCATTTCCGTTACCTCCTTGCCTTGGGATCCAGTGCGTCGCGCAGACCGTCACCTACAAAGTTAAAGCCAAGCACGGCAGCAACGATGCAGAGGCCGGGAGGCGCCCAGATGTTGATGTGATTGATCAGAATATTGGTATCGCTTGCGGCGTTGATCATCGTTCCCCAAGCTGCATAGGGGGGCTGAACACCCATATTCAGGAAGGACAGCGATGCCTCGTACAAGATCATACTGCCAAGGCTGAGGGTCATAGAGACGATCAGCTGCGGCATAACGTTGGGAACAAGATGCTTAAAGATCTTGCGGGGCGTGGAATAGCCCATAGCCTCGGCTGCCACCATATACTCCTGCTCGCGCAGGGACAGGATCTGTCCGCGCACCAAGCGTGCGGTGCCGGGCCAGGAGAACAGGGTGAGGAAGGCCATCAAAAAGTAAATGCGGTACTTGGGGTCACCCAAAAGCGCCTGTACGGCATTGGGATCCTCCATTTCACCAAAAGCGGTCAGCACGGTACCGAATACCAGCATAATGGGAAAGCCGGGAATGCACATCAGCACGTCGCATATACGCATAATGATATTATCCACAAGACCACCGAAATAACCTGCAAGGCCGCCCATAATAACGCCAAGCACGGTAATGATGAACACCGAGATAAATCCGATGATCAACGAAATGCGGCCGCCGTACATCAATCTTGCCAACACGTCATAGCCGGTTTTATCGGTGCCAAGAGGATGCTCTGCACTCATGGGAGCCAGCGTATTTTCCTTTTCCACCTTTTCGGTGACCTGATATACGGTATAGGTCTTGCCTCCCTGTTGATAGGTAAAGCTTTCTGCGGTATACTCGACCATAGGGGAGTTATCGACCTCGATCTCCTCCCACTCGTTGTATACAACGGGGCCAAGGAAGCAGAACAAAAACAGTGCCACCAGAATGATCAGACCGACAAGGCTCAGTTTGGATCTGAAGAAACGGCGAAGGATCATTTGCGTTGGCGACATCAGGCGTACGTTTTGATCCAGCGGGGTCTCCTCCTCTACGGAGCCCGTGATATTTTCTGTGGTCTTGGCGGCAGCTTCCTGCGCCAACGCCTCGTTTTTCTCAATATCTTTCATAGGACTCCTTTACTGCAGCTTGACGCGGGGGTCAACCACTGCATACATAAGATCTGCCAACAGCACACCGATGATGCTGAGCAATGCGAGGAACATATTATAGCCCATGATCACAGGGATGTCGCCGCGGATCATTGCCTGATACGCCGTGTTACCGATACCCGGCAGGTCAAAGATCTGCTCGGTGATAATGGCGCCCGAGAAAAGCGAGGGCAAAAGACCCGCAAGGCTTGTGACCAACGGGATCATCGTATTACGGAAGGCGTGCTTGTAAATAACCACGCGCTCCTTCAGGCCCTTGGCACGGGCGGTACGGATATAATCGGAGTTCAACACCTCCAGCATCTCGGTACGGGTCATACGCATACGCCCGCCGATACTCAGCACCACCACCGTGACGATAGGAAGCACAAGATACCTGACGTATTCCAGCGCATAGGATAGCCCTGTTGCCGAGCTTGTGGCGTCTCCCAAGCCGTTTAGCGGTAGCCACCCAAGCCCCGAAGAAAACAGCGCCTGCAACACCTTGCCAAAGAAAAACGCAGGTAAGGAAATGCCGATCATAACCAGAACGGTGACCAGGTAATCACGGATCGAATACTGATGCTTGGCGGCCGTGATGCCAAGGGGAATGGCGATCATAAATTCAAAGATAGTGGCAATTGCCGCCACCAAAAAGGATACGAACATATCACGCTTGATCACGTCCACAACGGGCATCATCTGCGTAAAGCTCTCGCCAAAATCCAACGTAACGATACGGCCCAGCCATTCACCGTAGCTCATATCATACATTTTCATAATAGCGTCCTTGGTCGCCTGATCCACAATAGCGCCGCCTGCGTTCATTTCGTTGATCTTGTTCTCCGCAAAGCTGGAGGGCATATTCTGGATCAGAACAAACAGGATCAGCGAAACGCCAAGCAGGATAAACACCGACAGGACCAGTCTTTTCGCTATGTATTTTAACATAATCTACTCCAAATCTTTATACCGTTGCGCGGAAACCCGCGCAACGGTTGCTTTTGCCGCGATCAGGCGGCGAACTCAACTTCCCAGATACGATCCAGCGGAGAGGTGTAAGGATTGATCTCGGAAGGCATAGAAGAGCTGTTGATCACATTAGCATTGAAGGCATACAGCACGTCTCTCTGGTAAACAGGCAGCTCGACAGCAAGATCCAGCACGTAACCCATTGCCTCGCGGTAAAGATCGGTACGCTCCTCCTGATCCTCGGTCTCGCGTGCCTCGTCGATCACCTCGCTCAGATCGTTGAGGATCTCATTTTCCTCAGGATACAGTGCGGGGGAGGCAAGGATCTCGCGGTAACCCCAAGCAAGCACGCTGGTGGCAGTGGAGTTCTTGTGGTAGACCTGGTACATATCGGGGTCAACGGTAGAGCCCCAAGCAGCAGCCCAAACGGCAAGAGAGCCGGTGGTCAGCTTGGTCAGCGCCTGTGTATCCGGCACCACCTGAATATTCCAACCCATTTCGTTCAGCAGGTCGGCAGCGGCGCGGAAGGTCAGGTAGGTGGGGTGATCGGTCAGGTCAGCGCCTGCAATGGTAAACTTAAGGGTCAGCTTAGAGTCGCCTGCGGAAACGCCTGCTTCCTCCATATAGTAACGGATCTTTTCCTTGGCACTTTCCTTGTTAAACTGTACGGCGGGATAGTCGTGATCGTTGAGACGGTCGTTGTTGCCAAGCTCATCCTTGGGATATGCCCAGCTGACGGTGGACATAGGCCAGTAGATGTTCTCTGCGGTGCCAACGCTGTAGTAGCTGAGGGCAAGAGAGGTATCCATAGCGCACATAATAGCCTTGCGGATGTTGATATCCGGCACCTTGCCGGCATTGATGCCGATATAACCGTAGCCAAGCTGGTCGGTATTCAGCTTTTGAATGCCGGAAGCGGCCAGAGAATTCAGCTTATCAATGTTATACTGGGTATACTGGGGGGAGATGTAGTGGACAGAGCCCTCCTCCAAAGCGGCAATGGCATTGGAGGTGCTGACCACACGATAGCGGATCTTTTCGATCTTGGGCTGGCCCATCATAAAGTTGTCGTTGCGCTTGAAATAAACGACGTTGTTAGAGAAGAAAGCATCCTCGTGAGGATTGTCGCTATTATCGCGGTCGGTAGCCTTGTAGGCGCCGGCGCCCATAGGAACCTTGATGTTTCTGGTGGACTGGATCACGTTTCTCATATAGTCAAAGGAGCCGTAATCCACGCCGAACTTATTGTTGGCAATGTCAACGGTATAACCCTCGGCATAGTAATGCTGAGGTGCTACGGCAAAGGCAAAGTTCCAAATGGCCTTGGGGTCAACACCATTGATGGTGATCTCAAGCACGTCATACTCGTTGGCATTGACGGGGGTTCCGTCGGGGTTGTGCTGCTGTGCAACGGTATAGACGTTGGAGCCGATGGTTACAGAGGGAGTAGCGGTGGTGTGGCCAAGAGAAACGATACCGGAGATGTTGGGTACCGTCAGACCGCCCTGGGTCTTTTCTTCAAGGATGACCTCCTTGGCCTTTGCGGCATACTCGGTGTGCAGATCGTTTGCGGTCGCCCACATCGTCAGAATGATATTCAACTCGTTTTCGATCTTATCGTTGTAAACAAAATCGATTGCGGAGGTCTTATCCTTTACAACAGAGGCGCTGTAGTTGGGAGTCAAAGACTCGATCTTGGTGGAATCGATCTTGCCGGAGGCGTCTCTTGCGTACTCAACGTCAACATAGCCCTCCATATACATAAAGCAGAACACCTCGTCCTGGAACTGCGTGTGAGACTTGTAGGGCTCCTGCGTGAAGGATTCCTTTGCGCCTGCATAGTCGCGCTCAAGCTCCTTTTTGAACATAGACAAAGCCTTTTCATAGTCTGCCTTCAGCTGCTCGTTGGTGACCGAAGCGATATTGGCAGAAACGGCCTTTTTATAGCCGTTGGACAGCGTGTGCTTCTGGATGGCGTTCAGCATCGTCTCATAGCTTGCGCTGTACTTGCCGGCAGTTTGCGTGCGGCCGACCTGCTGGTACAGGTTGATCAGCTCGTTCATACGGTCCTTGGCACGGTTTGCGGCTGCAGTGGTCAGCGCGTCGTCAGCATCAACGGTGCCACCCTGCGTCTGGGTTCTGTAATCCTTCAGGCCCAGAATGTCAGTGGAATACATGGTAGAGGAGCCGGTGTAAACGGGATCCAGATATACGTACATATTAAACAGCACGTCCTCCATCGTCAGGGGATGGCCGTCGGAGAACTTGATATTGTTCTTCAATACAAAGGTATACTTGGTGGTGTTGCTTGCATCGTCATGCACGATGGAATAGTCCTTAACAGCAACAGCCTCGCCGTCGCCACAGGCAACGGTGACCTCACCGTTCTGATAGCCGGTGGTCAGCATACCGATCTGGGTCATAGACACGATGGTGCTGTCATTGCCGCTGGTGGCAAAGAAGGGATTAAACAAACCGTCCAGCTGCTCGGTCATAATAACAAAGGCGTCGGGTGCGGTGCCGGTAGGCTCATCGGAGCAACCAAACATCGTGAGACACCCTGCCAGCATCGTCAGACAAAGGACGACACACAAAATTCTCTTTTTCATAATTTCCTCCAAATTTTATATCGCTCAGCGCAAAAACGCATTAAGCCGTAGCATCGGTCAACGTGATGTAGACCTTGATCACAGACTGCGTGGCAGTACCGCTTTCATAATTGACGAACAGACCGTCGCCGTCAATAGCATCGGCAGCGATCCTTTGGGTCAGGGCCTCGTCGAAATAGGCGGCTTCAAAAACCTTGCCCGCCACCTCGGGGAGATCCTTCATATCCCATTTTTCACGTCTTTCATTCCATTTGGGCATAGTCAGATCGATCTTGCGCTTGCTGCCGATCTGTTCAAAGGAGCCATCCTCCTTTTGCGCATAAAACTCATAAGTAAAGGAAGGGATCCAGGCAGCATACAGCGTCATTTCGCCGTTTTCAAGTGTGCTGGGGTCGATCACGTCATTGGCAAAATCCCAAAGCCCGGAATACACGTACTGCCCGGGAGTGACCTCGGTGCGACCGGTATACCAGCCCGCAGAAAAATACAGGATCCCGTCCTTGGATCTGGAGACTCTGAATACCCCGTCCTCTCCCCTTGCGGGATCCTCGGGGGCAAGCACGCGAATGCCGGTCTTTCCGTTTGCTGTAACAGTTGCAGAGGCGTCATAGGCCTCTACGACCGTTACGCCCTGGGTATCGTTGACAAGACCGCCGTCTCCCACGTCAAAGCGGACGCGGACGGCATAACCCTCTTCGGCAAGATCCTCATAGATATTGCCGCTTCCGCAGGCTATCGCGCTCATGGCTAATGCCATGAGCAGGATAGCGCAGATAATTTTAATGATCGTCTTTTTCATTTGCTTTTTCCTCAACGCTTTCGCCGTTTTCGGTGGTCTCCTTGTCTGCGGGAGCCTCTTCTTCGACCTCGGCGGTCTTTGTTTCGGCCTCTTCGGTCTTTGCGGTCTCCTCTTCAGACTCAACGCTCTCCTCTACGGCCTCGGCAGCGCCCTCGGCGCTCTCCTCGCTTTGCTCGTCGGCATGATCTGCCTTTTGGGAGGGCTTTACCTTGATAATGCCCTTTTTCCAAAGCACAAACAGCACAACGGCAGCTGCGGTAGCCAGCACAAACAGACCAAGCAGGATGCTAAGCACGATGATGGCAACGGTTGCGCCGCTGATGCCCTCCTCCACGGGCTCCTCTGCGGGAGGTGCCTCGGGTGCGGGTGTTTGCTCGTTTTGGATATATTCAAGGTCGCGGATACGGTTTTCTGCCTTGACCAGCTTATCGTATACACCGTTCTCCTTGACCAGCTGACGCTGACCGTCGGAGGAGATCCTGTCATAGGCTGCTCTTGCCGCCTCGACCAGGGCCTTATCAGCCAACGTGACCGTATCGGGCAGACCCTTGATAGCCGCAATGGCCTCTAACGTGGTCTTATCGGCTGCAACAGCGCCCTCTACCGCCAAGGTAAAGTACTGACCGTAAATAAAGGAATCGTAGTACAGGCCGTTAGAAGGCTTGACCATAACGATATTGTTTTTGATATGTCCGATATAGTCGGAGAAGTTTGCACCGTAGTAGATCACGGAGGGGGTGTCGGTGGCGTTCCACATAAAGTAAGGTACGATGCCAAGGCCCTTATAGATCAAGGTCTCGCCGGTGTAGCTATCCTGATACTGATAGTCACCCGTAGCAGGCAGGTTTTCTGCAGACAGCCAATAGCTGTAATCATATTCCTCCTCCAAAGCGGGTGCCTCGTAGCTGGCAAAGGATACCATCGTCAGCTGATCGCAACCGTAGAAGGCCTTGTGGCCAATAGAAATCAGCGTAGAGGGCAGAACCACCTGCACCACGTCAGAGCCTGCAAAGGCCAGCGCCGTAATGCGCACGGTGCCATCGGCGATCACCACAGTGGTCGCGTCGCCTGCATAGGAGATCATCTCCAAGCCGTTGGGCACAACGCGGTACAGCATACCGTTGATGACCTTAACGGTCTCGCTGATATCAAAGGTGCTTGTGATACCGGTAAAGATCTCGCCGTTAAACTCCTCGGTCACAGTGCTTTCAAAGCGCTGCAGACGGCACATAGCAAAGGGATTTTCGCCAAGCGTCTTCAGCTCCTTGCCAAGCGTTACGGCAAAGGGTGTCATAGTCTCCTTCATAAAGGCACCGTCGCCAATGGCGCTTGCACCGGACAGATCCACAGCGGTCAGCGCCGTATAAGCAAAGGCATATGCACCCACGTCCGAAAGCTTATTCGAGCCGATAATGGCAGAAAGCTGATCGCAATAAGCGAACGCACCCTCTCCAAGCTGCACGTTATCCGCGCCAAAGGTCACGGAGGCCAGCTGCTTGTTATATACGAACGCATACTTATCAACGCTTGTTGCCGAGGACAGATCCACAGCAGTAAGAACGGTCTCGCAGAAGGCATTATCGCCCACGCTCTTAACACCGGAGAGATCGATATCGGCCAGCTTGACACACAAATTAAAGGCTCTTGCGGGGATCGCGCTCACACCCTCGCCAAGCTTGACGCTTGCAAGCTCGCGGCAATATGCAAAGGCATCCTCGCCAATGTAGGTGGCAGCGGACAGATCGATCGCGGTCAGCGCGGGAGCGTAATATCTGTAAAGATATTCTCTGTCCTGTCCAATGGCAGGTTCTGTCATATTCTGATCGGCAAACTCATACAGCACGTCGCCGGAGAAGGCGCCTGCACCGATCGAGATCACCTTGGAAAGATCGATGCTCTTCAGCTTGGGGGTGTTATAGAAGGCACTGTCGCCGATCACAACGCCCGTGCCAAGCGTCACGCTCTCCAATACAGCGGCACCCATAAAAGCACCGTTGCCAAGCACAACATCGTTGCCGACGGTCAGAGATTGCAGAGACGAGGTATAAATATAATAGTAAACAAGCTTGCCCTGCTCGTTGCGGTAGTTACCGGGGATCGCAGTAAAGTTGCTCTCGCGATCCAGGCGGAAGGCGTCTTTGCCGATCACGGCGTTGTCACCGATCACCACAGAGGAGATCGCCTTGCACTCGCGGAAAGCACCGTTGCCCACCTTCATACCCGCAGGGATCATGACCTCGGTAATATCGGTATAGGCAAAGGCATATGCGCCGATGGAGCTGAGGCCTGCAAACGAGGGCGCAGCAACAAGATCTGTGCGATAGAAGGCGTAATCGCCAATCAAGGTCAGGCGGCCAAGCTCTACGGTCTGCAAGGACTCACAATAAGCAAAAGCGTAGTTGCCAACGCGGGTAACACCGGGCAGGCTGACCGAGGTAATACGCAGATTACCGGAGAAGGCACCGTTTGCAACGGAGGTGATGTCAGCAGAGCCGACAAAGGAGCCCGACACACCGGGTGCAACCAACAAAAGCTCGTTGCCGGCCTTGTTGGTCAGGTACTTGCCACCGTTTCCGACAGCAAAATAGGGATTTGCACTATCCACAATAAAGGTGTCAGCCTTGGCGTTACTAAAGGCGTATTCACCGATAACGGCAACGTCCTTGCCCAGCTTGATCGTGGCAAGCGAGGTGCATTCGTTAAAGGCTGCGGTGGGAATAACGGCAGCATTGATCGCGATCTCGGTCAGTGCCTTGCACTGATCGAAGGCGTACTGACCGAGCTTGATGATCTCGGCCTTGATGGTAACGCTCTTCAAATCGCTGTTGCCGCTGAAGGCGTACATACCCACAGACTGTACGTCATTGCCAAGCACAACACCCTCAAGGCGGCGGTTGCCGGCAAAGGCACGGTCTGCAATGGCTACGACCTTATCCAGCTGAACGGTGCCGCGCAGAGAGCAACCCTCAAACGCGCTGCGGTTGATAAACTTGACCTTTTCAATGCCGACGACCTCCATCAAGGAGCTACAGCCGTAGAAGGCACCGAAATCGATGCGCTCCAGCGTAGAAGGCAGCACGACCTTAGTCAGTTTGGTCAGATTTGCAAAGGCATAAGAACCAATGGTCTTAACGCCCTCGGGGATCACGACGACCTCGATGGTATCGTCACCGATGAACCACTGCTTGGTCGTGGTGGGATCATCCTCGGAGATCTCGTCGTTGGGGCCCTTGTCGATATATTCGAAATTAGAGAACGCAAACTGTCCGATATCCGTAATGGCGAGAGATGCGGGGATCTCAACCGTGCCGCCAAGACCATAATAGTGCGTCAGCGACGGGCCGGTGGTAATATAGGGATCCTTGATCTCCACACTGATAGACTGAGAATAATAGGTACTTTGGCCATCCAGCAGCACGTTGACCGAAACAGAGGCATAGCCCTCTGCCTTGGCAGTCACGACCCACTCGCCGTTGACCTTTTCAACGGTCAGCAGATTTTCGTTACCCGATTCGGCCACCACCTCGGTGGCATCGGGGAAATAGGCCTCGAGCTGATAGCGGAGCGTGACCTGCTCAGAGGGGTACATCGCAAGCGAATAACGGTTGCCGGTAAATTTCATTTCATCACCGATGCTGCCGATATCGCGGTCCTGCGTATTGAGGATGTAATAGGCCTTGTTGGTCAAATATCCGGTCAGGCGGAAGCTGTCGGCAACAGGCTTGTCGTATCTGACAAAGCCCTCGTCATTCTCGCCAAGCACCGTCAGCGCCATTGTGGTCTGTCTGTTGGAAACAGGGTCACGGGCAATGATCACCGATTGGCCGGGGGCCACGGCAACGATCTTATTGCCAACGATGCGCGCCACCTTGGTGTTGGTGGATACGTATTCCAGCAGCTCGGTCCACTGGGTGCCGGGATAAGCCATAGGCTTTAACTCATAGACTTGGTTGGGGCTGAGCTTGACCTCGTCCTCTTCAAAGTAGAAGGAGGCAAAATCATCCGGCATACGGATCTCATAAGTGGCCGTATTCAGCGCATAGTCATAGGTCGCGACCGTAAAGCTGTTGGTGTTGACCGCGCCACGCTTGATGTCGTCAACGTAATCGGTCAGTTCATAGATCACGTAGGAGGTGGAATTCTTCTCGGAATAAACAGGGGTCAGGTACTGGTCAAAGGTCTCCAGCATAAAGCCGTCGGCATCATAACGCACGTAGCCGACCTGCAAAGCCATTGCGTAATGGTTGTCATAAACCGCGATCTTGGCAAACAGACGCGTCTTTTTGGCGCTGCGGTCATACTCGGTATAAAACTCGCAGCCGGTCACAGCGGGGGCCTGGAAGTCGGTGACCACGGGGAAGGTAAAGGTGTTGTTGAGGTTGGTTCCCTCTCCGCCGTCCTTGTAATCCAGATAACCGCGGATCTCAACGGTATAGGAGCTGTTGTTCTTCAGATTTGCCTCGTATGCGTCAAAGTCGATCTTGATGTCAGCGGGATAAATGGTTCCGCCGTCACCGTAGGACTTGCGTACATCGCTTTGCTCCTTTTCAAACACGACCTCGCCGGTGGCGTCATCGGTGATCGTGATCACGACCTTGGCCGCGTTACGCAACATACCGGCCCACACGTTGCTAAGCTCGTGAATGGCGCCCTCCTGATTGGAAAGCGAGATATACTTTCTGTCAGCAGCGATCTGCGTGGTGGAGGGATCCTGCACGAAGTAATAGGAACCCAAATAGCTGACGTAGTCACCCTGCACGGTACCGATGGGACGGGATGCATAAGCATCAGGCAGAGTCTTGTCAAGCAGGCTGATGGAATCATCCAGCTCATCCTTGTTGGTGGCAAAATAATCCAAGTCGAACAAGGGAGCCTTTGTCCAATCGCCATAGAAGGCAAGATACGGAACGCTCAGGTCCACAACGCTTGCATCAGCGGCATCCAGCGTAACAAATCCCTCGATATACATACCGTTTTCAAAGGAGCTGTCCAAATACTGCTTGTCGGCATCCGACAGCGTGATCTTGACCGTCACGTTGGCGGTCTGCCCTGCACCAACAGTAATGCTCATACCGTTGTGCGTTGCATTTTCAACAGAGGTGATCGACACGTTGGCGCCACCCAGCAGGCATCCAAGCTCGTCTACGGTGGTCTCGCCCTGATTGGTCTTGGTCTCGCTGACGCCCTCGGTCATAACATAGGCGCCCACGTTATAGGTCAAAGCAGCCGCGCCAAAGTTCTTTACAGCAAAGGACAGGGTGTAAACACCGTTTTTGGCAGGGTCATCACCAAGCTCAAGCTTGGTCTTATCCATTTCAACGCCGTTGCGGTAGGTCAGGATCACCGCATTGGTCTTTGCCACGTTGGTCAGATTGGCAAGACCTGCGCCCTGCTTGCGCACGGCATAGGGCAAGCCGTTGGTATTGAATACGATATCGGCGGTGGACATCATCAGCTGATTAACGAATGCCGCCACCTTGACCGAGTCGTTTGCGATCTCGGGGAAATTCTCCTTGACGTACTGACGGATCAGTGCGGTCACGCCGGCCACGTTGGGGCTTGCCATCGAGGTACCGGACTGACGATCGTAACTTTGACCGGGCACGGCAGAATAGATCTCGCCGCCGTGTGCAGTGATCTCGGGCTTGATGCCCAGATCGGGAGTGGGGCCCCAAGAGGAGAAGTCGGACATAAAGGGGCCGGAGGTTTGAGAACGGCTGAGCTTCAGCGTTCCGGAGGCAGAGGCGGCCAGCAGCTCGCCGTCGTCCTGACCGATCGAGCATACGCCAAGCGTGGCGTCGCCCACGTTCATTTTGATATCGCCTGATACGTTATTATAAATGATAATACCGGCAGCACCCTTTTGTTGGGCAACGTTTGCCTTTTCCTCAAAGGTGGTAGAGCCGCGGCGCACCAGTGCGATCTTACCCGTCACGTCCAGGCCGCTGTAATCCGCCGAGCGTCCCGCACCCGGGATCGTAACGTATTCGATCTCCATCTCATCCACGCCGTCAGGCAGGATGTCGTCATAGAAGTTCTTTGCCTCTGCCACACGGTCGGTAGACTCGGTAAAGTAAATGATAGTGCCGTTGTAGAGCAGATAAGGGGTCTTCTTGCCGCTGATAGAAGCAACCGACATGGCACCCTCATAGGTAGAGGGAGAGCCAACGGTCGCACTGTCGGGATTGGAGGTAAGACCAAGGTTACCGTTCTTTTCGGAGCCGTAGGTAGAGTTAAAACTGTTGGAGGCAGCAACGACCATGCTGATGCCGGTCGCACGGATGCGGTCGTATACGCCGTTCACGGTCTCCTTATCGGTCTCGCGGCTAAAGCCACAGCTGGTACCGATCGACATATTGATCACGTCTACGCCAAGCACCACGCAATCCTCAAGCGCGCTGAGGATCCAAGAGGTGCGCGCAGTGGATACAACGTCGGAAAAGATCTTCATGATCGCCAGCTGAGCGTTGGGGGCCACACCGGTGATCACGTTATCCTTGCCCGCGATCACGCCTGCCACGTGCGTGCCGTGCTCGCTGGCGGAGGGGGTCATAGGATAAACGTCAGGATCGTAATCGGCATAGTCAAAGGCAAAGGGCACCTTTTCGTTCAGGTAAACGTCTGCAGCGGTCAGGCCGTTGTGCAGCTTGCTTGCCTTGGTATCGGTGATAAAGCCCTCGACGTCGGCCAAAGTCATACCCAGCTTGCTGCGGTCTGCCGTAAAGTTGCCGACCGAGAAGGCGGAATGATTATAGTCCAGACCCGTATCAAGCACGGCTACCACGGTGCCGGTGCCGTCGTATCCAAAGGAGGAGCTGTTAAAGATACCGGTGCCGTAAACGTTGACCGTATTCTCGACCAGCTTGGTCTCGCTGGGGTTATACTCCTCGCCAACGATCGCCGTGGCACGGTCGCCCAGTGCCTCGCAAAGAGATTTAAAATCCCCTGCCTTGATCACGACCTCAAAGCCACCGAGGATCGCCTTATAGTCTGCACCCAGCGTATAAGAAAAGCTCTTATCCGCAATGGCGCTGATCAGCTCTTCTTTTTCGGCGCGGATCCCCTCGGCCACACGGGCAGCATCGTCGGTCATCACGTACTCGGTAAAGGGCACGCTTTTGTTGCCGGCCTCGTATGCGTCAAGCAAAGAGGGGGCGCGATGCATCTGCACGATAACCGAGATCTCATCGGTCTCCTTAACCGTGTCAGGCAGCTTGTACATAACCGCGCTGTTCAAAAATTTGTCGCGATTGGTGTTGATATCCGCATTGCTTTGCCAAATATGAGAGGCGATCTGCTCGACCGTGTCCTCGATAAACAAAAGCGATGCGGAAAGGATCATAGCAAGCGCCAGTGCGATCGTGATGATGCTGCTGACTATCGTGATCCTTTTTTTGCGATTTACCATTGTGTTTTTCACCTTTCGTTATGGATTTTCCACGTGGATAAATATACGATTGTCGCATAGATACTATATTATAGCATATTGTAGCATTTTTCGCAATAGGTTTTCGCAAACTGCACTGTAAAAGTTACAATTTTCACATTTATGCAAAAAACACGCGAAAAAGTAAATAATTTTGCATAACCCATTGCATTTTTCGCGAATTTATGTTATTCTAAATGTGTATGCCCTTTATCACTTGAATTTGCATCCTTTCGATAGGCAAAAATCAAAAAACAGGAGAGTTCTTATGAAAAAAATGCTGCGAATCCTTTCTCTGCTGCTGGCGCTTTTGATGGTGCTGACAGCCTTTGGCGCCATGATCGGCTGCGGAGAAGATCCCGTTCCGCCCCCCGCTCCCGGTCCCGAGGAGCCGGACGGCCCCACTCCCCCCGCACCCGGCCCCGACGGGAAGGCCACTTACACCGTCAGTGTAAAAAGCATTGGCGGCCGCGCCTTTGCCGATCTGCGCTTTTTCGTTTACGAGGGTGACGCCCTGAAGGGCTACGGCACCACCGATGCAAACGGCATCGGCACGGTATCTTTGGTTCCCTCTACCGGCTACACCGTCGAGCTGGACGCCGCCAACCTGGAGGGCTATAACGTCCAAAGCAGATACAGCTTTGTGGGCGCCTCGGCCGCGATCGTGCTGACCTCCTCCATCATTACCGACAGCGATCTGACCGGCGTGACCTACAAGCTGGGTGATATCATCCGCGACTTCACCGTCACCACCACCGACGGCACCCCCTTCACGCTTTCCGAGGCGTTTGAGGATGGCAAAAAGGCCGTGCTGATCAACTTCTGGTTCTCAACCTGCAGCCCCTGCATCAACGAGTTCCCCTTTATCCAATCCGCCTACGAGCAATATTCCGATGACATCGAGATCATCGCACTGAACAATTATCCCACGGATAACGAGGCGACCATCTCTGCCTTTAAGGATCAAATGGGCCTTTCCTTCCCCGTAGCCAAGGATTATACCGGCATTGGCAACGCCTTTGGCATTAACGCATACCCCACCTCTATCATTGTTGACCGCTATGGCACCATCTGTCTGATCGAGGCAGGCAGCCTGCCCAGCGAACGCCCCCTTGTGGCCGCCTTTGAGCACTTTTCTGCCGACAACTACGTACAAAAGCTCTTTACCAACGTGGCCGAGCTGACCCCCACTGAAAAGCCCAATGTTGAGATGCCCTCCTCCGAGGAGATCGGCACCGCCATCAACGGCAACGGCTTTGCCGCCAGCTACTACCCCGAAACAGAGTCGGCCGACGCCGAGTTCTCCTGGCCCTTCCTGATCGGCACCACGCCCGACGGCAAGAGCTGCATCTATCCCGCCAACTCCTTTAAGCCCGAGTCCTTTGCAACGCTGCACGCCGACGTACAGCTGGAGGCCGGTCAGGCACTGGCCGTTGACTGGTTTGCCGACACCGAAAAGGCCAATGACGTCCTTTACATTCTTGTAAACGGACGCGACATCTACCGCATCTCCGGCACCAGCGAGGATTGGTCGACCTGCTACCCCTACGTTGCCACCGAGACCGCCACCTACAAGATCAGCTTTATTTATCTCAAGGATGGCGACACCGATGCCGAGACCGACCGCGTGCTGCTCTCTAACCTCCGCACCGTTTCTGTCAATGACGTCAATACCCCCACCTATATCCCCCGCGAGGCTGCGACCAAGCCCAATGCCAACGGTCTTGGCTTTCAAAATTACGTGACCGTTGTCTTTAATGAGACTGACGGCTATTGGCACGTCGGTGCAGCCAACGGCCCCATCCTGCTGGTCGATCTGATGGCCGGCACTCAGCTCAGCCCCGACACCTCGCTGAACGACCTTGGCTACGCCGGTAAGCTGGTAGACACCGACGGCGATATTTACGAAGAGCTTGTCACCTATGCCAATTATGCCATCAACGGCACGCTTTACGGCTATTCGCCCGTAACTGCCGAGCTGCGCACCCTGCTTGAGCGCGCCGCCGAGATCGTAGGATTTGAGAGAGGCAATGCGAACCAGTGGCTGCAGGCCTGCTCTTACTACGATGCCTATGGCACCACCCAGCAGCTGGAGGACCCCGTTAAGGGCGTTGCCTTCTTTGCCGCCTTTGACACCGTTCTCGGTACCAAGGAAGATCCTTTTTATAACGCCGTAGAATACGACGGCCGCGTGATCATGCCTCGCGGTCTGAAATACAAGTTCGTTCCCGCTCGCTCCGGCGCTTACCTCATCAAGTCTCAAAGCACCGACGAGGTCAACGGTTGGATCTTTGACGATGCGTATGAGATCATACACACCGCATCGGTCGTTGACCGCCCCTACGGCAACAACGTGATCGACACCACGAATGTGTCTATGCTGGTCTACCTTGAGGCAAACGAGGTCTACTATATCGACATTGCCTATTACGACGTCTACGCCGCAGGCAGCTTTACCTTTACGGTGGAATATCTGGCAGAATCCTACCGCCACTTCCATCTGGCCTCCCCCGCTTATTTCACCTATATCGAAAGCACCTCCGGCTCGATCAACGAGACCATTGCCGGCGGCATTGACGTGGTGCTGGGCGAGGATGGCTATTACCACGAGCTGAAGGCAGACGGATCGATGGGATCGATCCTTTATGCCGACTTTATCCTGTCCACCGGTATGTTCTCCACCTCCATTGAGAGCATCATCGCAAACAACGGCTTTAACTTCTCTCTTAGCGAAAGCGACCAGATGGTTCTTTCCAAGCTGGAAGAACACAACGGCAACGTTGAGAGCTGCCGCGCATACTACAAGGAGCTGTGGGGCGACGCCTATGACGAATGGGCCGAGATCTACAAGCTGGAGGAGGTATTTGCAGGCAAGTATCACGGCGGCGTTCCGCTGACCGACGAGATCGTTGCCCTGTGCAAGCAGGTGCAGACCAAGCTTGCCGCCCTTTCCGGAAACGCCGAGGCGTGCCGCACGTATTTCACCACTCTTTGGACCGCCGACGGTGCAAAGATGACCTTTGCCCAGAGCTACGCGCTGGAGCAGGTGCTTGCAGACGAGTACGAAAACGGCGTGATCGATCTGACCGATGTGATCGAATCCTACAAGGCATACAAGCTCCCCACCTCTGCCGATGCCCCCGAGCTTGAGGGCTGCGTTGCCGTAGACGAGACCCTGGCACAGCTTTTGCAGGCGCTGATCGACAAGTACTCCTTTACAGGTGTTGACCACGCTTGGACCAAGCTTTGCTACTACTACAAGGATCTGGGCCCCTCTAACCCCTAAAATACACGTTTTTTCGCCCCGTTTGGGGACTAAATCCGCAAACGGACTGTCGCTTACACGACAGCCCGTTTGCTTTACACGGAGGTTTTTTACAATGAAGTACAATAAGCCCTTGGCCTTTTTCTCCCTGTTTATTTTATTGGCGCTTACCCTGTGCGCGGCGATCGGCTGTAGCACAAACGAGCCGCCCGCACCCGAGCCTCCTGCGCCCACTACCGCCACCTACAGTGTGACGCTTTTGGACGGCAACGACAATCAGATGAACGGTGTGATCGTCAAGGTCTTGAAGGGTGATGCAGAGCTGAACATGATCGCCTATAAGGGCGAGACCGTTACCTTTGAAGCCGATATCGACACCTACACACTGTCGCTGGATCTTTCTCAGCTGGCAGAGACCTATACCTATGACACCGCTCTTTGCACCCTGACGCCCGACTCCCCCTCCACCACGATCCGACTGCTACAAAAAAGCACGGTGAGCGAGTCTGTTTTTGTAGGCGACCCCATTGCCAAGGATTATAACGCACAGCTGATCGGCGTTGGCGCCTATGCCCTGGACCTGACGCCGGGCGACTACACGTTCCTTATTTTCAAGCCCGATGCACCCGCCGTATATTCCGTGACCTATGAGTGTGCCGGTGCAGAGATCGGCTACCACGGTAGCACGTTTTTTGTACAAGGACGCGATATTGCTGACGGCTCTGACGACGTGCAGCACATTGAAAACGGTCTGTCGATCAAGTTTTATGCCAGCAACATCGGCAGTGATCTTGTCTTTTCCATCAGGTCCGAAGCAGCTGCCACTGCCATCCTCCGCATTCAAGTTACCGGCGCACCTCCCATTAGATTAGAGGATCGCCCCTGGACCCCCTTTACCGAGGATGCCGCCAAGGTGCAGCAGCATTTGAACGTGCCCAAGGTCGGTACGTGGAACAAGGTCGACCTCACCGATCTCACGCTGAATGCCGTGCTGAACGAGACCGATGGGTTTTATCATTTGGGAACGGCCGACGGCCCGATCCTGTTTATTGACTTGACCTCGGATACCCCTTACATCAACAGCGTACAGACCATTTGCGCCAATCAACGTATGGGCATTTACGTTTATGACGACGCCGAAAACGTGATCGAAAAGCGCAGCTACAACGAGCTGTTCCACCAATACGGCATGCCAACAGACACCTCTGCCCCCGAGGGAGGAGCCATCCGTGTGCCTCTGACGGAAAAGCTGGCAGCAGCCATCCGCGAATTTGGCGAAAAGAGTGAATGGTGGAAGGCCGGCTCTGAGAAAAACCTCTTTACCCGCGAGATCGCCGACGCCGTCTATAACCAAAGCTTTGCGTGGCTCCTCTTCTGCGGATATTACGCCTGACCCTGCAAAAGCCCCCTAACGGTATGCGTTTTTCTGTTTTTAAACGAAAGCATTGCCTTTTTTCTTCAAATGTGCTATAATAAAAGCGCTAACCCAAATAAACTTTAAACGGAGCAGATCTTATGAAAAGAAATACCCTTCACAAGCTTTTGATCGCCCTTGCCCTGCTGCTGAGCATTGCTCTGCTTGCTTGCGCTTGCGGCAGCACCCCCGATCCCGTGCCCGCCCCCGATCCCGAGACCCCCGAGGATCCTACCCCCAAGCTGACCTATACCGTGACCGTGACCGATGAGGCCGGTGCTCCTGTTTCGGATGCCACCGTACGCATCTTCTCCGGCACTGCCGAAAAGGGCACCGCCACCACCAACGCCTCCGGCGTGGCCACCCTTGAGGTCGAGGAAGGTCTTTACACCTCTGTTAAGGTTTCCAAGACCGGCTACGTTGAGCAAGAGGCCAATATTCCTATGGACGTCAAGAGCGTATCCGTACGCCTTGCTACAGACAACAATGCCACCTACACCATTACGGTAGAGGACTTTAACGGCAACCGCCTTGCCGGCGTAGCCGTTAAGATGTGCATCGGCGAGCTTTGCCGCATCCCCGGCGTGACCAACGCTAACGGCGTTTCTGTGCAGACCTGGGAAAAGGGCGATTATAAGGTTGAGGTCATTCTTTCCGGCTACTATACCGAGGATCAGTATCACTACTTTGAAAACGGCAGCACGGAAATGACCATTACGATGATCCCCAACCCCGGTTGCGAGGCAAACCCCTTTAGATTTGAAAATTTGGAAAACAACAGTATTACCGTCCCTGCCGGCAAGACCGTGTATTACACCGGCCGCGTCATGGGCACGACAATGACGCTGCTGGGCACCGATGTGACCGTTCGTCACGACGGTCAGGATCACACCGCCGTGGGTGGCGTTGTCACCATTGAAAGCTGCAAGGGCGATATCTACGCTCCCTCTCTCTTTGCGATCACCAACAACGGCACCGCAGAGGCCACCTACACGGTCAGCTTTGCACACCCCGTCGGCTCTATGGAAAACCCCGCCCCCCTGACCATTGGCAGCAACAGCGCCAACACCGGCAGCAATGGCTATTTTTACACCTACACCGCCACCGAGGCAGGCACGTTGACCATTACGATCGACACAGGTTGCGCTGATTGGAGCTATACGATCAACGTATATCCCGTCGGGCACGACGATGACTATGAGGACGAGATCGAGCCCGCTTACGGCAACACCTACACCTCTGCCGATGACACCCCCGTGGCAACCCAATCCGTCAGTGTTCCGGCCAATGCCGTGGTCGAGATCACCATCGCTGCCGCGGCAGAATCCGCCACCGTTCCCTTTACCGCAAGCTTTGAGCCCAATACTTAATGCCTCTGATTCCCGTTGCGGCACCTGCCATATGGTAGGTGCCGCAACGTTTTTTTGTTTTTAGAGGGCTTTTGCACACTTCCTCTTGATTTTGCGGAGATTTTGCGATATAATATAAGTTGGTTATTTATGCGATACCTTAAATCGCAAATTCAAACGCAAAGGAAAACTGTATGTCACAGACAACCATAAATCGCATCAAGCTGATCTACGGGATCCTGCTCTCGGCCCTGCTTGTCGTCAGCGGCATATTGCTGATGATCGCCTGTGTCAGCATCTATCGCATTGGCGAAGAACCCTTCACCCCCCAAAATATTGCCAATGCATTCAGCAAGGTCTGCATTCCCGTTTACATCACACTAGGATCCGTGGCGGTTGGCCTGATCTTTTGGATCATCTACCCCAACGAGCAAAAAAAGCCCAAGCCATCGGTTGGCGAGCGGGTGCTACTGGAGCGCCTTGCGCAAAAGCTGAACATTGACGAAAACTGCCCTACCGAGCCCCAAATGATCATCAAAAAAGAGAAAAAACTGCGCCTTACGCTCCGCATTATCACCTTGGCACTATGCGTGCTGGTTTCGCTGCCGGGCTTGATCTACGCGCTGAACCTTGGCCACTATCACGGTGCCGAGACCTGTAACAGCGATATCATCGCCGCCTGCCTGTGGCTGCTGCCCTGTGTATTTGTGGCAACCGGCCTTTGTGTGGCGCTTGTCTATTTAGAGCATGCAAGCCTGCAGCGTGAATTAGAGGCCGTCAAGCGTATTGCAAAGGTCTGCGGTATGCGCCGTACCCAAGAAGAGCCTGCACCTATCGCCAAAAACGGCCGCGTCATCTTGATCGTTCGCATCGCGCTGGCGGTTGCCGCCGTCGGGCTGATTATTGCCGGTATTGCCAACGGCGGTATGGCAGACGTGCTGGCAAAGGCCATCAACATCTGCACCGAGTGCATCGGTCTTGGCTAAGGAGGTGCCGTAACATGAAAAAATTCATCGCATGGATCAAAAAGCACCTTCCCTCTAAGCGCAAACTGATCCAGGTCTATGCTGCCCTGCTTTTTAACGCCAATCTCAAGGGCTTTGGTAACGGAAAGATCTATACGGGTCCCCTAAAAAACATCTGCACCCCCGGTCTCAACTGCTATTCCTGCCCCGGTGCATCAGGTGCCTGCCCCTTGGGCGCGCTGCAAAATTCCTTGGCTTCTGCCAATAAAAGCGCCCCCTATTATATGTTTGGCATCATCATATTGTACGGTTTTCTGTTTGGCCGTTGGATCTGCGGTTTTCTCTGTCCCTTTGGTCTGATCCAGGAGCTACTGCATAAGATCCCCACCCCCAAGCTGAAGAAAAATCGCGTTACCCGTGTGCTTTCTTATTTAAAGTACGTCATACTGGCCTTTTTCGTGATTCTGGTTCCTCTCGCCTATATGCTGCGCAAATTCCCTCTGCCCGGATTTTGCAAATACATCTGCCCCGCCGGCACGCTGGAGGGCGCTATGGGTCTGCTATCCAACAAGGTCAACGAAAGCTCGCTGCGTATGCTTGGCCCGCTGTTTACGTGGAAATTCCTGTTAATGGTCTCTATTTTGGTGGCCAGCGTCTTTATTTTCCGCTTTTTCTGCCGTTTCCTCTGCCCCCTGGGCGCGCTTTACGGCCTGTTCAACAAGATCTCGCTTGTAGGCGTTAAGGTGGAGCGTGAGGGATGTACCGACTGCGGCATCTGTGTGGATCATTGCAAAATGGATATCAAGCACGTGGGCGACCAAGAGTGCATCAGCTGCGGTGAATGCATCGGCGTTTGCCCCACCAAGGCCATCAGCTGGAAGGGCTCTAAGATCTTCCTCGCCCCCAACGCCATCGACGTGCCTGTGGACGTGGATCAGGAGGCTAAGGCAGAGATCATTGCATACAACGAGGAGCGCAGCAAGCGAATCGCCAAGCGCAATAAGATCATCAAGATCACCGTGGGTGTGCTGATGATCGCCGTACTGGCCGGTGCGCTGATCTACTACAACTTTATCGACGGGCGCGACACGCAAGCACCCGAGATCCCCGAGCCGCCCGCAATTGAGGCGCCGGAGGGCGATACGCCCCCCGAGATCCCCGTTGGCCCCAACGTCGGCAATCTCTGTCCCGAGATCGCGCTGGACGTGCTGAACAAGGAAAACGACTTTGCCCTCTCCGCCAACCGCGGCAAGGTGACGGTGCTAAACTTCTGGTACACCACCTGCGGTCCCTGCGTAGAAGAGCTGCCCCACTTTAACAACGCGGCAAACACCTACGGCGACAAGCTGTCATTGATCGCCCTGCACATTCAGTTCCCGGGCATGACTGCGGCAGACGTCCCGGTTTGGGTATCCGAAAATCACCCCGAATGGAGCAGCGGCAATATGCTGATTGCTTGGGATACCGACGGTACCTATCAAAAGTATTTCGGCATTCAAGCCTGCCCCGTAACCATCGTGATCGATGGCAACGGCATCATTTCCGACAAGTTTGTCGGAAAGGTCAGTGAAGAAAAGCTGATCGAGGCTGTTGAAAAGGCGTTGGGCGAGCAATAAAATCAAAAGGGACGAGCGCTTGCTCGTCCCTTTTTTACGCCTTTGCGATGGCACACAGTAGCCACCGACGCACTTCTATTCCTCTCAAACGCAAAAAGGGCACGGCGTTTGCCGTGCCCTTTTCTGGCGGAGAAGGAGAGACTCGAACTCTCGCGCCGGGTTTAATCCGACCTACGCCCTTAGCAGGGGCGCCTCGTCACCAACTTGAGTACTTCTCCATACCAATTATGTAGGTGGGATCTTTCCCACGTTATAATGCGGCTTTTTATAAAACCGCTTTATTATTATATCTCAATTGCCACGCTTTGTCAAGCCCCTTTTCAATAAAAAAACACAAAATTTATCCGCCTTTTTTTGCTTTCAAAATTTTTTAAGGAAAATTGTCAAAAGTAGTTGACATTCCAAGTACATCGTGGTAAATTGTAGGCACAACCGGAAAGGAGAGTCGTTTCCCTTTCATGGGAACGGCGCCAAATGGCAAATGGAACTGAACTTTTTGACCAACCAGAAATTGGACGAGAAGCAGAGCTTGGCCTTGCTGGCCGAAAGCCACAAGGACGATCCGATCTTGTTTGCGATCATTGGTGAGATCTCAAAGGACGACCAATACCGCACCACTGCGCTGGCGGTGACGGCACGCTGTCTTTTCACCCTTGATTTTGAAACAGGACAAGCATCCAAACGGATCGCCTTTTCCGACATGGCCGATATTTTTACAAAAAGAATGTACGGCAACGGCCTCTTGCGTGTCAAAATGCAGGATGGCAACATTTGTGACGTTTTTCGCTTCACCTTTACCGTAGCGGGTCTTTGCGATGCCGCCATTGCCTTTGTGCAGGGCGTACGCAAGGGCTCTCCCATTGCCGAGGAGATGGAGTCTATCGAGGGCGCTTATGAAAAGCTACTTTCGGTCTGCCCCAAGTGCGGACGCACCCTTTCCTCGCCCGGTGCACCCTGTATTGGCTGTATGAACAAGGGTAAGCTGTTTAAAAAGCTGGGCGCTTATCTCAAGACCGAAAAGACCATTTTGATCATATCGGTGCTTGTTTCGATCATCACAACGGCGCTGGCTCTGGTGCCACCGTTCCTAACGCAAACGCTGGTGGATGATATTTTGCCCAACAAGCAGCGAACGATGCTTCTGATCGTTTCACTTTCGCTAATCGGCGTGCACGTGATCCGCTGGGCCCTGGCCGGCATCCGCGGCTATATGCTGCGTATCTCGGGCAACCGCATCGTGGCCAATATCCGCCGCGACGTGTATGAAAAAGCACAGCATCTTCCTATGCGCTTTTACGATAAGACCTCTACGGGTGCCGTGATCAACCGCATCAGCGGTGACACCGCCACCCTACAGGCCTTTATGCTCCGCGTGACGCAAGAAGTGGTGGTGCAGGCCTTTAAGCTGGTAGGCATCATTGTTGTTATGATGTGTATGAACCCCAAGCTCACGCTCCTGTCACTGATCCCGGTGCCCATCGTCGTCATCGGTTCCCGCATCTTTCGCAAAAAGATCGCACCCTTTTACCGCCGCATCTGGCGGCGCTCGTCGTCGGTCACTTCGGTGCTGACTGACACGATTCCGGGCATACGTGTGATCAAATCCTTTACCAACGAGAAAAATACCACCGACCGCTTTGCCGCCAGCGTAGAGGAATGGCGTATGACCGACACCAAGGCCGGAAAGATCTTAAACGCTTATCCCGCCATTGTCAACTGTCTGATCGCCTGCGGCTCTGTGGTCATTTGGAGCTTTGGAGGCAATCTGGTCATTGACGCCATTGCAAGTGGCAACGTTGGCAGCCTTTCCATCGGTCTGCTGGTCTCGTTTATCTCCTACGCCTCGATGTTCTATGAGCCGGTCAACTTCTTTGCCAATTTTTCTGACTCTACCCAAAGCGCCATGGCCTCGGCCGAGCGCATTATGGACATCCTTGATGCCGAGCCCGAGCACGATTTCGGCAAGGGAAACACCAACGTCAATATGGGCGGCCGCATAGAGTTTAAGCACGTCAATTTCTCCTTTGACCGCACCAAAAAGGTGCTAAAGGACATCAATCTTGTCATCGAGCCCGGCGACATCGTCGGCATTGTCGGAACAACGGGCTCGGGCAAATCCACGCTGATCAATCTATTACTTCGTTATTACGACCATTACAACGGCGAGATCACCATTGACGGCGTGAATATCCGCGATATTGACATGCAATTCTATCGCTCTCGCATCGGATACGTGCAGCAAGAGCCGATGATGTTCCACGACACCATCTACAACAACATTTCCTACGGTGACGATAGCTTTTCGGTGGATGAGGTCATCAACGCCGCCGATATTGCCAACGCCCACGAATTTATCGTCCGTCAGCCCGACGGCTATGATTCGATGCTGGGTGAACGCGGCGTCGGCCTTTCGGGCGGCGAGCGTCAGCGCATCTCCATTGCCCGCGCTATGCTCCGCAACCCCTCTATGCTGGTATTTGACGAGGCAACAGCCTCGGTAGACTCGGAGACCGAGCATCTCATTCAGGACGCCATCGAGCACTTGATTACCGGGCGCACCACCATTATGATCGCCCACCGCCTTTCTACCCTTTCCAAGGCCAATAAGATCGTGGTGGTAGACAACGGCAGCATCATCGAATGCGGCACGCCGCAGGAGCTGATGGAGTTGAAGGGCAAATACTATCGCCTGGTCGAGATCCAATCCATGTCGGACAAGGCGGCCGAGATCCGCCGCGCCGAGCGCTTTGAATAAGGGGGTTGCTATGGGACGTATATACATTGACCAATACACCGGCCGCATCAAGCGCAGTGACATTTATTTGGTGACCTTGACGCTAAAAGACGGTACCGTTATTGAGAATTTGGAACCAAGGCGCCTTTTTCCCGTAACCAACGCCGATATGTTTATCACGCTTTTGGATCATGATGAAAAGGAAGTCGCCTTTGTCCGCGACCTTGCAGAACTGGACGAAGGCTCTGCCAACGAGCTGCGCCAATGCTTTAAGGAATACTACCGCATCCCACACATTTTCAAGCTGCTTGAAAGCGACGAAAAGTTTGGATCTTTGACGTGGAAGGTAGAGACCGACCGCGGCACCGTATCCTTCCGTATCCGCAACCGCCACAGCGACATCAAATGTATGAACGGAAAGCGCGTGCTGATCCGTGACACCAACGACAACCGCTATGAGATCCCGGACTATACCGCACTGGATCCGCACAGTCGCAGGCTGCTGTTTTCTTATCTGTAAAGCAGCCCAAAGGCGTGCAAGCCCCGATGGGCTTGCACGCCTTTTGCTTTGGGACATTATAGCACAAATCCAATCATTTTCTCGGTGAAAGTCTTGCGTTTTGCACAAAAGCGTGCTATACTAAGGGAGATCCCACATTGAGGAGGACACTATGAAACGCTTTTTTGCCTTGCTGCTTTCATGCTGCTTGTTGCTCCCACTGCTTGCCGTTGCACTCCCCGCCTCGGCTGCGGCGGCGCCTGTGTTGCCCGTTACGCTCTCACTTGGCTTCCCCGCCATCAAGGCCGATGCGGGTGACACGGTGGATCTTTCAATTTACAGCGTGACCGCCGACGACGGCAGCGTAATGCCTGCCTCCTCTATTACTTGGCAGTCAAGCGAGCTTGCGATATCGGATAACAAGGTAGCCCCTGCAAGCAAGGGCGTGTACCGCCTGACCGCCACGGCAAGCGAAAAGACCAAAACCGTCTATCTGCTGGTCAAGGACCTCACCGATACCGAATACGTGCTGTTTGACGAGGATTTTGAGGACGTGACCTCTGTCGATCAGCTGCTGGATGCCGGCTATACCGTTGCGTACAAGTCCGATGCCGCCTCCATTTCGCTCTCCGACGGCAAGCTTGTGCTGTCGGGTCAGTCCCATAATGACTGCTATATCCGTTTACTGCTCCCTGCTTGGCTGGGCGACCTTGGCGACTATCGCATCGAGGTCAACGCCGCCATGACGGCACGCATTAAGGACACCCATTGGATGGGTATTATGTACCGTGTCCAAAACAGCGACTATCCCTACTATCAAAACACCTTCCGCGCTATTACCACCGCATATAACGGTACCGAGGTCGCCGAGCGCAATGCCTCCGATGCGTGGAACGTGATACACACCAATTCCTACACCACCGATATCAACAGCGGCAGCAGCACACCTGCCTATCGCAATTTTGCCGTAGAGGCCTTTGGCGACCGTGTCAATTCGATCATCGACGGCACCGTTGTGGCCTCTGATATCCGCATTTCCAAATACGACCGCGGCCGTTTGGGCTTGCAGGTTCGTGCAAGTGAGCTCTCCGTCGAGCGCTACCGTGTGGTCATCCCTGCCGAAACCGGGATCATTGAGGTAAACGACCCTCACTCCGACGTAGTCAATGCCCCCTCGATCATCACCGAGATCAACAGCGCATCCGCACTTTCCGCCCTCGCCGAAGGCGGCGTACTCCCCGCTACCGCTATTTTCCACGTAAACGGTGACGGCAACGTTACCACCCCCACGGGCGATGCCATTTGCTCACTTGACAACGCAATGGCGCTATTGCAAAATCGCGCGATCCCCGCCTTTTACGTCAGGGATACAAAAGCCGCAGATACGCTTGGCACGTGGTTGAAGGATAAGGGCCTAAAGGATGCCTTTGTGGTGTCAAATGTCGCAAATTTGATACAACGTGTGCGGAATTTCGCAACGATCTGCCGTGGCGTGCTGGATCTCTCCGGTCGTGATCTCACAGGCATCAGCGCCGCTTCCCTGCGTGCAGAGGTCAATAACTGCGGGGCTCGTGTGGCCCTGCTCCCCTCCAACTACGCCGCCCGCGATACCGTCACCGCTCTGCACGATCTGGCAGTGGCTGTATGGACAAGAGAGGCCGCCGACAGCGATGTTGCCCGCATGAGCGCAGTTCTTTCGGGGGCGAACGGTGTTGTGACAAGCGATCCTCAGGCTCTGGCCGCCTGCTATACCGCATATTTTATGCCAAGCACGCTGATCGCCTCCCCCGGCATCATCGGTCACCGCGGTTCCCCCATCCACGCCCAAGAAAACACAGTGGAGGGTGCGCTGCTTGCCATAGAGCTTGGCGCCACCCTGATCGAGGCCGATTTTTATTTGACAAAGGATAACTTTGTTGTCACCATGCACGATGCCGACATTTCCAGAACCACCAACGGCTCGGGCAACGTGAGCAGCTTTACCTACGCAGAGCTGTCTGCCTTTCTTGTAGATGACAACGCCGACGTTGCGCCCAAGCCCATCCCCCTGCTGTCCGATTATTGCGCCGCGCTAAAGGGCAAGGACGTCCGCCTGGTGATCGAGATCAAGGACGGCAACACGGCCATCTGCCAAAAGATCGTAGATGTCATCGACAGCTACGGCATGCGAGATCAAGTGGTCATCATCTCGTTTGACACGAAAATCCTGACCGAGTGCAAGACAGTTTGTCCCGAGCTTTCCGTGGGCTGGCTCGGCAACCTCTCCATGAGCTATGCTGCGGCTGAAAGCGATCCCGAAAAAGCACTTGCCGAGATCCTGCCCATCGTGCAGCAATACGAGTCCACCTACAACCCCAAATACAACAGTATCGGCCTCAATCTTGTCAGGGCCGCCAACCACCGCGGCGTGCTGATCCTGCCTTGGACCATCAACAGCAAAGCCGATTTTGACAAGATGTTCCGCTATGGCACTCATGCCTTTACCACCGACTATCTCAACTGGATATCAAGCTATATAAAGGACCTGAAGACCGATCAAAAAACCTATATAACCAATACCGTTGGCGGGGATATTCCCTTGTCGCTTCACGCCGAGGCCTATAACGGTGCAGTGACAGCGCCCGCCCGCGCCACACTGACCGTAGTGGAGCAAAGCGGCACGCTTTCTCTCTCCTATGAAAACGGAAAGCTGACTACAAGCGGCACGGGCAGTGCCACCTGCCTGCTGTCGGCATCCTTCTTCACCGCATCGGGCAGTATGTACAGCAAATGCACCGAGCTGTTCACCGTTACGGTAGACCCCCATTACGCACCGCCCCTTGCCGCAGGCCGCTGGCATCTCGGCAACGGTGCGCCCACCACCCCTGCCGAGGACGATGCGCTGTATCTGGATCTTGACAGCGGCAACGTCTATGCCTTTGACGGCACGTGGCAGCTGACGGGCTCGCTGAAAAGCGAGGCGCCTACCGTGGAGATCGTGGGCGAGTTTTGGTACATCAATGGTGTCAATACGAGCATCAAGGCCAAGGGGGAGGATGGCAAGGACGGTGCCGCAGGCACCATTGATGCCACGCTTTCCATCGGACAAAACGGGAACTGGATGATCGACGGAGCCGATACCGGCGTTGCCGCCACCGGTCCCAAAGGCGATACCGGTGCAACAGGCCCACAGGGTCCTGCCGGTAAAGACGGCAAGGACGGTGCCAACGGTCTACCCGGCAAGAAGGGCGAGAACGGTGCCAACGGTCTGGATGGCATTGACGGAAAGGACGGCGCAGACGGCAAAGATGCCACCGCAGACACCGCCGCACTGGAAAGCGCCACAACCACAGCCGCCATCGCCATTGTGATCGCCTGCGTGCTGCTGGTGATCAACATCACGCTGATCATCTTTTGGCTGATCCGCAGAAGGCGACATTTTTGATCTACAAAAAGCTGATAGGCAACTATAAAAACAGGCACAAGTAACAACTTGTGCCTGTTTTCTCATACCAATATAGGGTTAATTGCCTTTTGCGGCAAGATAAGCACGGTGCATGGCCAGCGCGTCCTCACTTTGCGTCCCTGCCGATTCGCTGATAATGCGGGGGCACAGACTGTCTATGACCAAAGCCTCGGCCAAGGGATCGAAATCAGGGCCGTAAACCGTATCGGCAAGGGTCAGATGGCGCTTTTCGCCCGCATCGGTATATTCGATCTTGGAAAAATGGCAATGCATATAGCGCGCCTTGTCATCACCAAGGCCGTTTGCCACGGCATCGAAAATGCGGCGGTAGCTATCACGGTTGGGGAAAAGGCCACCCCGTTCGCGGGCATTCAGATGTCCAAAATCCACAACGGGATAAAGATGCGGATCGATCTTGCAGATCTCAATGACCTCCTCCAGCGTGCCCAACTGATTGACCTTACCCATGGTTTCGATACCAAGATGAATGGGGGTATCGCCTACGGCCTCGATGGTTTTAAGCAGTGTATCCTTAGCCAGCTCCACGGCCTCGGCACGGGAGATCTTAGAGGCACTGCCACAATGGATCACAATGGTGTCTGCGCCAAGTGCCTCGGCAGCCTCCAGAGATCTTTGAATATACTCCACGCTTTTCAAACGCTTTTCGGGGTCAACGCCCGAAAGCGAGATATAATAAGGGGCGTGCAGCGACATTTCGATGCCGTGCTCTCTTGCTTTTTCACCGATCTTGGTGAGCGTGGGAATTCCCGCTGTCAAGCCGTTTCCCGCCTCAAATTCATAGGCTCCGAGCCCAAGCCCGGCCACAAAGCCCGGGGCCTGTACCGTGGCCTTGCAGCCCGCATCGTAAAAGCTTTGGCTGTTGCCACCGGGGCCAAAAATTGCCGTTTTTCTCATACCGTTTTATGCTCCTTTGTAAGAGGGCTGCCCGCTCTGATATCGGGGGCAGTCGGGTTCTTTTTGTAATATCGCTTTAGCCGCCCCTTTTCCAAGCGGCGCTTAAAGCGCGTGATCTTATTGGTCTTGTCTACGATGGGGGGTACCAAAATGGCGCGAATGCCCGCCATATGCGCACACAGCACGTCAGTAAAGATCTGATCACCGATCAACGCTGTGCTTTGCTTGCTTCCACCAAGGCTTTTCATCATTTTCTTTGCATTTTTTGAAAGAGGCTTATGTGCATCATAGCGTACGGGAAGCCCCAGAGATCTGTTGAATAACTCGACCCGTTCGGCGTGATTATTAGAAAGGAACGCCACCTTGACCCCTGCATTTTTCAGTGACTCAAGCCATGTAACGATGTTTGCATCGGGCTCAGGCTGCTCGTAGGGGGCAAGCGTATTATCGATATCGGAAAGCAACACCTTGATGCCCGCTTTCAACAAAAATTCGGGGCTGACGTCCCGATAGGACAAAAATGTATAGTCCGGCTGAAGCAATGCCACGCGTCTCCCCCCTTTTTTGCTGTATTTTATATGATTATTGTACCATATTTTCAAAAAAAAGACAAGCCTTCGCCATTTAAAAATGTATTTTCTATGATTTTTTCGTTTCTTGCGAAAAAAACTTAATTTTTTTCGTTTTTTCTCTTGACAATATCGTTTGAATGTGGTATTATAGTAAGGCAGTTTTGAAGTCACCGCATGCGGGTGTAGTTCAATGGTAGAATTCCAGCCTTCCAAGCTGGCCGCGTGGGTTCGATTCCCATCACCCGCTCCATTGTACGCGCCTTTAGCTCAGCTGGATAGAGCAACTGCCTTCTAAGCAGTAGGTCGGGGGTTCGAGCCCCTCAAGGCGCGCCACTGCAAAAACTTTATATGGTGAGTGTAGCTCAGTTGGTTAGAGCGCCAGGTTGTGGCCCTGGAGGTCGTGGGTTCGACTCCCATCACCCACCCCAATGCAAAAAGGCACCCAAACGGGTGTCTTTTTTTGCATTGGGAGGCGTGGTGCGGAGGAGAACCCCGAAAGCTCGCGGGGGATGCACATCCCTGCTTTTCCTTTCTTTGGACGGAGCTTTCTGCTTCGCCTTGGCGAAGCGAATCGACATCCCATCACCCACCCCAATGCAAAAAGGCACCCAAACGGGTGTCTTTTTTTGCATTGGGAGGCGTGGTGCGGAGGAGAACCCCGAAAGCTCGCGAGGAATGCACATCCCTGCTTTTCCTTTCTTTGGACGGAGCTTTCTATTTCGCCACAGGCGAAATGAGACAACATCCCATCACCCACCCCAAAATGAAAAACCACCCCAAAAGGCTTCTTCTCATAAGGAATTTTGATTTTGTTTTGTAGGGGTGTTCAATGAACGCCTGCGGGCGACCGATGGTCGCCCCTACGGACAATCAAAATTTGATACGCAGAAAACAAAGAGGTAACCCCGACAGATCTTCAAAAATCTGTCGGGGTTCGCTGTTATTGATGATTATTTTCTTTCCATTTGAACATTTCTTTGAAATCATCGTAACAAGTCGGACATATCCAATAGTAATTATCTTCTGTTGTATATCCCTCGTGTAGCGTATTGGGATAATCGGAAAATTTCTCCCAACAAAATTCGCAATGATCGTGATCCCATTCTTTCTTTGGTGCTTTCCATTTGCGAAAATATAATGCTTTGCCTGATAAATAATCTTCTTGACCTCTTAATCTCCAATCATCTTTATCTATCATGAATATATCTCCTTGGGTTTTATCACAAGTTTCGTCTTTGTAGGGCGGGGGTTTACTCCCGCCGTTGCCTAAAAAAAGACCTTTCGTCACGGCGGGAGCAAGCCCCCGCCCTACGATGTAACCCCATTATAACACAAATCGGCATAGCAGGCAATATCTCTGCTGAAATTTATTGGTATATCTGTAGGGGAGGGGAGACCCCTCCCCTACGATTGAATACGAGAACATCCTTATGAGAACCAGCCTAAACGGGGTGGTTTTTTCGTTTTGGGAGGCGTGGTGCGGAGAAGAACCCCGAAAGCTCGCGGGGAATGCACATCCCTGCTTTTCCTTTCTTTGGACGGAGCTTTCCGCTTCGCCTTGGCGATCCTATCACCACTTATGTCACGAAAAAAGCACCCACGTGGGTGCTTTTTTCGTGACATCATCTTTTTAATCCGCAAAAAAGGACTTGACAAATTCCTCTTGCGTGCCGTCATATTCGGCGAGCGCCAGGAACTCTTTTCCGTATTGATTTCCCCAGCTGTAGGTGATCACGGTCTTGCCATCATAGTCGCACATATCAAAGTCGCTGTTGTTGCAGTTGACTGCCTTGGAAAGATACTCCAGCTGCTCCGCGGTGAAGCGCTCGGGGTGGATCACCTTTTTATCATCGTTGTCAAACCACATCACGGGGTTGATCACGCCAAGCTCAAAGTCGCGCAGATCGCGGCTTCTTGCAATGTAGGGGATCCAGCGATGGAAGGGGGCGGACTCCAGGCAGATAATGTAAAAATACCCATCATAATATCGCAAGCAGGGGCAGGCGGTATAGCGGTCGCGGCAATAGGAATATTCCATCATATCCAGCATATCCCAATGCACAAGATCCTTTGATTCGGCAAACACACAGGTATAGGGCCTGCCCACAGCAGGGTCGTCACCGCCAATCTCAATGGCCATAACATAGCGGTCACCCGCTTTGCAAACAGAGGTGTTGTAGATTTGAATCTGCTCGGGCAGCACCAGCGCAGTGCTTTGCTCCCAGTGCTTCAGGTCGGAGGAAACAAAGGTGTTGATCACGTTGCCGCCGCCGTTGCCCGCAACGCCGTGGACATACATCCTCCCGTTTTCGGTGTAGCAGCAGCCGAAGGCGTGACCTTCCGCGAACTCGCTGACGATCTCCTCAGTTTCCATATCAATCAAATAATAGCAGCCCGTCTTGCGCACCACGCCGCCGGGCTTGCCCCATTCGCTATTGCGGGACCACTCAAAGCGCAGAAGCCTTTCCTTCCACACCACGGGCGTGGCCTCCACGGCGGAAATCTTGACGGTTCCAAGCTTGTGCAGCGTTTTTCTTATCGAGATCTCGGCGTTTTTCAGCTGCTCTCTGTAGCTTTTCAGTACACTCATGGTTCCCCTCCTCAAACCTCCAAGTCAACGTAAACAGGCGAGTGATCGGTAGCATCCAGCGCCGCCTGATCGGTAACAACGCAATAGTCAAGAACCCTATAATCCCCTTCCGTGCCAACGATGTGATCCAGTGACATAGCATAAGGATTCTGCGTTGTCTTGCCGTGGTAGCGACCGTCCTCGCCGCGTACAGGATAGCCGTGATAGGTGCTAAAAGCGGGATACGTAGGCGCCAAATCCGCCATCTGCTTCATACCGCGCTTCTCGTAGACCTTGAAAATAGAGGAAGAAAGGCCTGCGTTCATATCTCCCATACCAAAGGCCGCCACGCATCCATAGTGATGCATCATATAGCGCATACGCCACACCATTTGTTCGGCATTGAACTCGCGTGCCTCGTCATACTGCGGGCCGCCGCGATATTCAAAATGCGCAGTGCAAACAGCGATCCTTTTCTCGCTCTCCTTGTCGATAAGCACAGCCCATTGGATGTTTTTGGAGCCATCCTCGGTGTGAGTCAGCTGCTCAAAGCCGCTTCTGTGTACGGTGAAGCGATCCGCCTTCACAAACATCACATTATAGCCGGAAAACTCAGTGGGGGCGTTGTTCAAAACCAGATAACCCGCAGCCCTCATATTGGTCATCAAGGTCGACCGATGCCAGCCGGGCGTGACCTCTTGAATGCCGATCACGTCACAGGCATACTTTTGATACACCTCGAAAAGCTGATCCTCGCGAACCTGTACCTCGTTGCCGAAATAGTCACCCCAAATGTTGGATGTCATAATTCTGATCATAGCAAGATCCCTCTTATAATGCGTTTTTTGATTTATTATAAATGAAAAAGCCGCAAATGTAAATGACATTTTTGATTTTTTTTGCGACAATATTGACTTTAACACACCAACACGCTTGCCTTTTGGTAGCTTGTGTGCTATAATCAAGCAAAGAACGATCAGAACAGGAGGCGACCATGCTGACCGCACCCTATCTCCCGCCCGAGACCATACGCAAATACAACTCCAGGCTAATGGATATCTTTAGCCTTTATATGAATCTGTTTCCCACCGCGATCGATGCCAAAACCGTAACCGAGCTGGCTGCCGATTGCAATATTCCGCTGGCCGAGGCCTTTGCACACTATCTGGCCGCGCTGATGGATCTGGATGCAGGCGGCGCCGACCGCTTGTTTTTTCAGTATTGGCTGCTTCCTTCGATCCGCGAATTGGAACCAAGCGCCTACACGGCAGACGACTATTTTCAAAAAATCAAAATCCCCGCTGATCTGCGCGGCAAATGGCAGTTGAAGACCGAGCGCCTTGCCCCCTTTGAGGCCTTTGTTTGCAACGATATTGTGGTCACCGAGGATCGACGTATGATCCCGCAGATCGGTTTTTTCAAAGAAGAGTATACCTTCCCCGCCGTTTTGGAAAATGGGAGAGAGTGGATGACTCTGCTCCCCAACGAGATGGTGACCTCTTATCCCGCCATCAACGCAGCAAACGGCCGCGTACTGACCTTTGGCCTGGGGCTTGGCTTTTTTGCCTATCACGCCAGCCAAAAAGAGAACGTAAGATCGGTCACGGTGGTGGACATCAGTGACGATGTGATCGACCTTTTCCAAACCCACATCCTCCCCCAATTTCCCCACAAAGAAAAGATCAAGATCGTGAAAATGGATGCCTTTGAGTTTGCCAAAACGCAAATGGCAGGCAATTTTGATTTTGTGTTTGCCGACATCTGGCACGATGCAGGAGACGGCTGCGAGCCCTATTTAAAAATGAAAGAATGGGAAAAGCAATTCCCCGACATCACCTTTACCTATTGGCTGGAGGACACCCTCAAATGCTATCTTGAGAAGGATCTTTGGGACATACCCACAACCAAATAAAAAAAAACAAGAAAAGCTCTGCCAAGCAGAGCTTTTCTTGTTTTTGCTTCATATTTTCCAATTTTACAAATTTGTTTTCCACAAATGACCGTATTTTATATTACAAATTCCAATTACTGCACTTTTGCGGCATTTTTCCTGTTTTCGCACACCCAATACCAGCCTAAAAGCAAGGTTGCAAAAAAGCGCACGGCGTTGGCTGCCACAGCCGCTAAAGCAAAGCCCCACAGTCCACCAAGCACCGTGGCAGGGATCCCTGCGCCAAAAAAGCAGAGTGCAAAAAGGCCATTGATATACAGCTGATACGTTTTTTTGGCAAATCGCAACAGAACCACGGCCAACGTTCCCGTGACAAAATAGATCACCTGTGCCAAGCTGCCCACCCACAAAAAAGGCAGCACCGCATCATATTCCGCAGGATACAGCCACAACATCACCAACCATCCGCCAAACACGCAAGCGACCTCAAACACACCAACGGCAGCAAAGCTCCCTACGGTCATCCATTTCATGCCGCGGCGGTCAAGCGCGCCGTGAAAGCGCGCCAGATGGCCCAAGAGCACACCGTTGAGAGGAAGTGTCAACAAGGACATCATTTTACCAACCAAGGTAGCCAGATAATAAGCCGTAACTGCAGTGGGGCCTATCAAAAGCTTGATGATCAATCGGTCGGCATTCAAAATTAAATTGGCAAAGCCCTCGGTAAGACATAGTAGCAACACAGCGCGTGTCACGCGCCCAAACCCGGGAGACGGCCGCAAAAATCCTTTGCGCAGCGTTCCATCCCCCAAATAGGCATATAGAACCCCGCTAAGCTCTCCTATCAAAATACCAAGCGGCCATATTCCCGTCAGATAAAACAGCCACGTACCCACGGCATATCCAACGCCGATCAGGGCATAGTATAAAAAGTAGCGTCGATATCGCAGCGTCAGCTTATAGGAAACGTCGGCATAATAGCGAAGGATCATTGCCACAAATAACAGGTAGTAGCAGATCTTATCTGCCCTACTCATCTCCACGCCGCCAAAGCGGCCGATCAACAAAACAAAGGGGACGCCCAGCACAGCTGCAGCCAGTAGGATCAGGTGATAGTCACCGTTGTTTTCCAAGCGATCTGCAGCAGGCGCGGTCATACGCGCCATATTGGCGGCACATCCAACAGAAACCGTAATGATATTGATATACGCCATCAGGTATTGCAGCTCGCCATAAGCGTAACCTCCCATACGGGAGGCCAACAACGGATACAGCACCAGCTGCGCCACAACGTTCATCAGCACAAGGCCCGCAATGCTCCAGATAGAATCTCCCAGCTGAAGACGGTAGCGCTTGATCCTCTCCCAAATCATACTATCCCCCGCTGTAGCAGAGCCTCGGCTACAGTTTCCGTCAAGCACACATCATTGGTCAACAAAGCATCGCCAAGGAGATGTGAAATAAATGCATCACGCGTGAGGAGAGCGCCGCAAGGAGGCTCCTTGCACAAAGCGTAAGCGCTCCAATCACCAAGGGTTCCAACGCAATATTTTTTGCCGTCGATCAGATATTCAGCATCCCGAGACTCTCCTACGATCTCCAGCATCCAGAGATCGTATTTGTTGCAAAAATTACGCACCGTTGGTGCGTTTTTGATGCACGCAGCTGTATGATCAAGCAAAACGGCACGTGTGGAAAGCGATAAACTTTCTTCCAGCGCGGCGCTTGTCACAACGCGTTCTTCGGGCGAGATACGAAGCCAAGCAGCGCATCCGCCAAGAGCGGAAATGATTTCCGGCAATCGCGATTCGCCGGCAGTGATCACAATAATCTCGTCCCCCTTGACAGCCGCTTTTTCCCCTAATTCAGGCGAGAACAGCACCTGCACGGTGCTATGTTCTGCTGCCATCGGCGTTTTAGCAAGCCCGCAATGAGAAATGTGGAGATTTCTTGCCGTCCGTGTAGCCAAGCGCGCAAGCGCAGTCATCTGATCGGTTTCGTGTGGCATCGTGTCTTCGCTTTCGTGATCGTGCCGATGCTCATACCATTCCATCACATCTCCCCCTTTCCTTTACTACTTTTGTCATTATATCATAACAAGCGCATTTTTGCAAGGTGTTTGCACGCTCTCAAGCAATCGGAAACGTATTTAGCACAGGTTTTTTGCATAATCTATTGACAAACTACATCTTTTGTGCTAAAATAATTAAGTATGGATTCATCGAGGTGTGGCTCAGCTTGGTAGAGCGCTACGTTCGGGACGTAGAAGTCGCAAGTTCGAATCTTGTCACCTCGACCACAAAGAAAAGACCGCCCTTGTGGCGGTCTTTTCTTTGTGCTTGTGTGTGGCGAGCAGACGAAATTGCGCAGCCGTAGGCGGCGCAAGACAAGTTTGCTTGCAAACTTGAGCGCAAGTCCACAGGACTTGGCGCAACGAATAGGCGCTCCGCGCCGTCTTGTCACCTCGACCAGAAAAAACCTTGGAAACACTAGGTTTCCAAGGGTTTTTGATTTGCTTGTTGTGTGGTTTTTCTTTTAAGTTCAAAACGTTATTGTGCGGCCCTATACACAGCTTTTCCCGGACCGCAAAAGGCTAAAAATATTGCTCCATACCGCAGGGCAGGGCTTTTTGTGCCAAAGCCTGCTCTCTCACTACGGTCGCATAAAAGCGGTAACCGCCCGAGAAATTATAGGCGGTAAAGCCGTTCCCTTCTAAGATGCGTGTGGCAATATAGCTCCGCAAGCCGCTTTGGCATATCACGTAAACGGGCTTTCCCTGCGGCACTTCGCTAATGCGATCGCGCAGCTCATCAACGGGGATATTCAAAAAGCCCTTGATGTGCCCCGCAGCATATTCGCCGCGTGTGCGCGTATCCAGCAGGGTCACGTCTGTTCTTTGCAAAAGTGCAGAAATCTCCTCTACGTGCCACTGTTTTAGCGTACCGTTGGTCAAATTTTCGATCATAAAGCCCACCATGTTAACAGGATCCTTGGCCGAGGAATAGGGGGGCGCATAGGCAAGCTCCAGGTCCTTTAGCGCGGTTGCCTTCAGCCCCGCGTGGATGGCGGTAGCCAACACGTCGATGCGCTTGTCCACACCTTCACTTCCTACGATCTGCGCACCAAGCAAACGAAGCGTGTTTTTTTCAAAGATCACCTTTATCGTCATCACACCACCGCCGGGATAATATCCGGCGTGACTCATGGGAGAAAGGATGACCTTATCCGTCAAAAACTCACCCCGTTGGGCGGCTTTTTCGTTCAGACCCGTCGTTGCGGCAGTCAATCCAAACACCTTAACGATCGCGCTGCCCATCGCCCCGCGATAGTGGCTTTCTTTGCCGCAGATGTTATCTGCGGCAATGCGTCCCTGCTTATTGGCAGGCCCCGCCAAGGGCATCAGCGTATCCTCGCCCGATACGGCGTGCTTGATTTGAACGGCATCGCCAACCGCATAGATATCCGGCACGGAGGTCTCCATTTTATCGCTTACAAGAATGCTCCCCTTGGTGCCAAGGGCAAGCCCGGCGCTGCTTGCAAGGGCAGTATCCGGCACAACGCCAAGCGACAGGATCACCATGTCCGCGTGCAGCATATCGCCGCATTCCAGCCTTACGCCGATCCCGGCCTCAGTCCTATCAAGTCCCGTAACACTGTGACCCAGCAACAGATCAACGCCGTTTTTGCGCATTTCTGCGTGAATAAACGCCGCCATATCCGCGTCAAACGGCAACAGCAACTGCTCCTGCCGTTGCACAACAGTTACCGCCAAGCCCAGTCTGCGCAGGTTTTCTGCCAGCTCTACACCAATAAAGCCGCCACCCGCAAGCACGACCGAGCGCGGACGGTGCTGTTTGACATATGCCTTGATGCGTTGCGTATCCTCTACGGTACGGAGGGTAAACACGCCCTCTTGCGTTGCACCGTCAATGGGCAAAAGCAGCGGCTTGGCTCCCGGTGCCAGAAGCAGTTTGTCGTAAAATTCAAAAAACTCGATACCGTTGGTCAGATTTTTGACCAAAACCCTTTTTTGGACGGGGTCTACGGACAACACCTCGTGCCTTGTTTTTGCCGTAATACGAAACCGCGCAAAAAAGCTTTCCGGCGTTTGCAGGGTCAGCTCCTCTTCGTCGGTGATCACGTCACCGACATAATAAGGCAACCCGCAATTGGCATAAGAGATATATCCCGAACGCTCGAACACAAGGATCTCCGCCCTTTCATCCAAGCGGCGGATGCGCGCCGCTGCAGTAGCGCCACCGGCCACACCTCCAACGATCACAACCTTCATTTCGTTCTCCCCTTTTCTGTTGCTTCTTCTATTATACACCGTCAGGATCGATTTAAAACGAAAATCGCGTTTTATGCCTCGATATCGGCCGCGGCAACGGCCTTGCTAATGCTATCCTTAGAGGAATCCTTGCCGTATTTATCCACCTCGGTCTTGTTTTTCTCACCGTGAGTTAGGCACCCGGCACCGCCAATACAGCCGCCAATGCACGCCATTCCCTCGATAAAATTGCCGTCAAGAACGCCCTTGTTCAGCTTCAGCAACGCCATACGGCAAGCCTCGATGCCGTCACAGACAACGGGCTTTACTTCAAAGTTGATCCCCTGCTCTTTCATTGCCTGTGCGGCTGCCTCGGTTAGGCCTCCGCTTCTTGCGAAAATACGACCGAAATAAGAGGCGTTGTCCAGTTCACTCTCTTCCAACGCAGCAATGTCGATCTCCCGGCTATCAAACAGCGCCTGCAGCTCTTCAAAGGTCAAAACGGCATCTACAAAAGGCTTGACCTCCTCGCGCTGCGCCTCGGCCTTTTTGGCGGTACAAGGGCCTATAAAAATGACTCTGGCGTTGGAGACCTTCTCCTTAATATATTTGGCAAGCACGGCCATAGGAGACATATTATGCGAAATATGCTCGACCAGATTGGGGAACGCAGACTTGACGTACTTGACAAACGCAGGGCAACAGGAGCTTGTCAAAACGCCCTTTTCAGAAAGTTCTTTGGCCTCTGCCATAGCCACCATATCCGCGCCTAAGGCGGCCTCGATCACGTTGCTAAAGCCCAAGCGCTTTAATCCTGCCACGACCTGCCCCAGTTTGGCATAAGAAAACTGACTGGCGATAGAGGGCGCCACAATGGCGTAAATGGGATAAGCACACGCGCCTGTTTTGTCAACGCTATGCTTCAAAAGATCGATGGCATTGACGATAAAGGATTTATCTGTGATGGCTCCAAAGGGGCACTGGTATACACAGGCACCGCAGCTGATGCACTTGTTATTGTCAATAGAAGCCGCCTTCAGGCCGTTGGCAGAGATCGCCTTGACCTTACAAGCGCGTTGGCAAGGGCGCTTGCGACTGACGATAGCTGTATAGGGGCAGACCTTGGCGCAAGCGCCGCACTCCTTGCATTTGGATTTGTCGATGTGCGCTACGTGATCCTTGTCAAAGGAGAGCGCCCCAAATTTGCAAACGTCCTCACAGCGGTGCGCCAGACAGCCACGACAAGCATTGGTTACCTCAAAGCCGCCTACCGGGCACTCGTCGCAGGCGATGTCGATCACCTCGATCACGTTGGGGTTTTCCCTGTCACCTCCCATAGCACACTTGACGCGCTCGGCCAAAATTGCGCGCTCCTTATACACACAGCAACGCATTGTGGGCTCGTTGCCTGGCACAAGTGTTTTGGGAATGTCGATCACATTTTCCAAAAGCCTATCATCCCAAGCAAGGCGCGCTACCTCCCGCAAAACCTTGTATTTTAAATGTTGCACCTTAGTGTCAAATTTACGCATACCGTCCTCCATAAAATATTGCTCGTACAAAGCGGCGGATAAAACAAGTTTATCCGCCGCGTCAAAAAATTCAATTAGTGCTTTTTGGTGTAGTGCACGTGAAGCAGCTCGTGCGCGCGATCCTTAATGATCTTTTTGTAAACCGAGTTGACGATGGGATTCTCCTCTGCACGGCGAATGCTAAGCATTCTGTCAGTATCGTAAAGGCCCTTGCTTCTGGCCGCCTTAGCGTCTCCCGCATAGGGCTGACCGCCACCGTTGATACAGCCGCCGGGGCAGGCCATGACCTCAATAAAGTCAAAATGCTCGCCGGCAGACACACGCTCCAGCACGCTTTCTGCATTGCCAAGGCCGCTAACGACCGCGATGTGCAGCTTGCTCTCGCCATAATTGAGGTAGAACTCCTTCACGCCCTCCATACCACGCTGCCCTGCGTTTGCAACCTCAAGCAGAGCGGCACGGGACTTGTTTTCGGAAACACGGCGCAGCACAGCCTCGGTCACACCACCGGTCACGCCAAAGATCATACCTGCACCGGAAACGGTGCCAAAGGGCATATCCACTGCTTCGGGCTCCAGCTCGTCAAACAGCAGACCGGATTCCTTGATCATCAGGATCAGCTCCTGAGTTGTGATAACTGCATCCACGTCAGGCTCGCCATCCTTTCTGAACTCGGGGCGATCGGCCTCGAACTTCTTGGCGGTACAGGGCATAATAGCCACGTGGAACATCTTCTTTTCGGCACCCTTGTTCTGGTCCTTCAGCAGCGAGCCGGTCATCTGCATAGGAGAGCGGCAGGTGGAGATGTTTTCCAGGAACTCGGGATGCTTCTTTTCGGCAAATTGGATCCAGCCGGGGCAGCAGGAGGTGATCAGGGGCAGCTTGCCGCCCTTTTCCAAGCGCTCGATAAACTCGTTGGTCTCCTCGATCACGGTGATATCGGCGCCAAGGGTAGTATCGTAAACCTCGTCAAAGCCCATGCGGCGCAGTGCGGCCACGATCTTGCCCATCACGTTCTCGCCCTCAGCACACTTCAGCTCCTTGCCGATTGCAACGCGGACAGCGGGTGCGATCTGCACGGTGGTCTTGACCTCGGGGTTGTCCAATGCAGCCCAAACGCGCTTGATATGGTTTTTCACCACGATGGCGCCGGTGGGGCAAACGGCAGCACACTGACCGCAGCCAACGCAAGGAGACTCTGCCAAAGGCATACCAAACGCGGTGCTGATGGTCATATTAGAGCCGCGGTGTGCAAAGTCGATGGCACCGACGTGCTGGATCTCGTTACAAACACGCACGCAGTCGCCGCACAGGATGCACTTGCCTGCATCGCGGGTGATACAAACAGAGGATTCGTCCTCTCCCTTGGTGGACTTGGCGCGGTTGGGGAAACGAACGCCCTCGATGTTAAAGCGCATAGCCAGATCCTGCAGCTTGCACTTGTTGTTGTTCTCACAAACGGTACAGTCGCGGCAATGGTTGGCCAGCAGCAGCTCCAAAATGTTTTTACGGTAGCGGCGCAGACGCTCGGTATTGGTCTTGACCGATGCGCCGGGCTTGGGGGGTGTAGAGCAGGCAGCATCCAGGCTTCCCCACTCGTTTTCTACCATACACATACGGCAAGCACCGTAAACCGAAAGCTCGGAGTGATAGCAGAAGGTAGGCATCTTGATGCCGATCTTGCGGCACAGCTCCAGTATGTTTTTCTCGCCCTCGATCTCAACGGGAATGCCGTCGATGGTCATATATTTCTTTTCGCTCATGATTAACCCTCCTTGATGGCCTTGAACTTGCAGGTTGCGACACAGGCGCCGCACTTGATGCACTTGGCGGGATCGATCGCAAACGCGGCCAGCTTTTTGCCGGGTGCAATATAATCGGTGCGCTGGATAGCACTGACGGGACACTGTCTTGCACAAGCGCCGCAGCCAATGCACGCATCGCGCTCGATATAGATCTTCTTCAGCTTCTGGCAAGCACCTGCGGGGCAACGCTTTTCATAAATGTGCGCCTCGTACTCGTGGCGGAAGTTTTTGATGGTGCTGACAACGGGAGAAGAAGCGGATTTACCAAGACCGCAAAGAGCGGTGGCGGAAATGGTCTCGGCAAGCTCAAGCAAAAGCTCGATATCGCCGTCCTGACCCTCGCCTGCAACGATGCGCTCCAGGATCTCAAGCATACGCTTGGTACCCTCGCGGCAGGGCACGCACTTACCGCAGGACTCGTTTTGAGTAAAGTTCATAAAGAAGCGGGCAACCTCGACCATACAGCTCTTGGAGTCCATGACCACAAGACCGCCGGAGCCGATCATAGCACCGACCTTTTTCAGCGTATCAAAATCAAGGGGCAGATCCAAATGCTCCTTGGTCAGGCACGCGCCGGAGGGACCGCCGATCTGCACGGCCTTAAATTCGCCGTCGCCGCGCATACCGCCGCCGATGTCAAAAATGATCTTGCGCAGGGTGGTACCCATCGGGACCTCGATCAGGCCCGTGTTACGGATGTTACCGGTCAGGGCAAATGCCTTGGTACCGGGGCTCTTTTCGGTGCCGCAGCCGCGGAACCATTCTGCACCGTTGGTGATGATCGAGGCCACGTTGGCATAGGTCTCGACATTGTTCAGACAAGTGGGCTTATCAAAAAGTCCCTGCTCTACGGTACGGGGGGGCTTAACACGAGGGAAGCCGCGCTTACCCTCGATAGAAGCGGTCAGAGCCGATCCCTCGCCGCAAACAAAGGCGCCGGCACCGCAGTTGATATGCATATGGAAGGAGAAGTCGGTTCCCAGAATGTTGTCACCCAAAATACCAAGCTCCTCGGCCTGCTTAATGGCGGTTCTCAGACGTCTGACAGCAAGAGGATACTCTGCACGCACGTAGATATATCCCTCGCTTGCGCCGCAAGCGATGCCCGCAACGATCATACCCTCCAGCATTCTGTGGGGATCGCCCTCCATGATCGAACGGTCCATAAAGGCACCGGGGCCGCCCCCGTCACCGTTACAAACCACGTACTTGGGCGTTACCTTCTGGCGCTTGACCTGCTCCCACTTTCTGCCTGCGGGGAAACCACCGCCGCCACGACCACGCAGACCGGATTCAGAAACCTCGGAAACGATCTGGTCGGCATCCATATCAAACAGCGCCTTTTCCAAAGCACTGTAGCCGCCGATGGCAATATACTCGCGGATAGAGTCGGCATCGATCTTACCGCAATGCTCCAATACCATACGGGTCTGCTGACGGTAGAAGGGGATCTCAGATTGCTCGCGGTAGATCTCGCCATCGCGCTTATAGACCAAGCGGTCGATGCACTCGCCCTGCTCAATGGTCTTTTCCACGATCTCGGTGCAGTCCTCTGCCGTTACCTTGGTATACAACCAGCCCTGAGGCTCGATACGGACCAACGGGCCCATCTCACAAAAGCCGTGGCAACCGCTCTTCTTCAAGCCGATACCGGGAGAATGAGGATCCTCTGCAAGGCCGATTTCAACGGGAAGTCCCTTTTCCTTGATGAGGGTGTTCAGTGTATCAAAAATATGCAACGAGCCGCCTGCAACGCAGCCGGTACCCGCGCAAACGATGATCTTCTTTTCCTGGGCAACGTAGTCCTTTTGGGCCTGCGCTCTGTATGCCGCCAGCTCTGCTCTGTTATTCAGCATTTGCGATCTCCTCCTTCAGCTTGTTTAAAAGTGCAACCACCTTGTCGGGATTCATTTCGGGATGCACGACGTCGTTAACGGTGATAACGGGAGCAAGGCCGCAAGCGCCCAAGCAAGAAACCGTTTCTACCGTAAAATTTTGATCATCCGTTGTCTTTTTGCTTTCGGAAAGGCCAAGCTCGCTGCGCAGCTTTTCCAGGATCGGAATAGATCTTCTGACATGGCAAGCAGTACCGTCACAGACCTTGATCACGTATTTTCCCTTGGGCTCCAAGGAAAAGTTTTCATAAAAGGTCGCAATGCTGTAGATCTGAGCCTCACCCATCTTCAGCTCCTTGGACAAAATGGTAAATACCTCACGCGGAAGGTAGCGATAAACCTCTTGGATCTCCTGCAGGATAGAAATGATATCCACCTGCTTATAGTCATGCCTTTTGAGGATCTCGGTCACTGCGTTGAAATCAAGCTTCACTGCCATTACTTTATCTCCTTTGCTTTTGATAACGATAATTTTGGCAAAATCCCCTGCAGCACTGCTGCGATGGAATTTTTGCATTAAAGTGTATAAACACACACTTCCCTATTTTAATTACCTATTATTATATCACAAAAAGAAAATATTTTCAATAATAAATTCGCAAAAAACTAAAAAAAGGCATAGAAAAAGAGGGTATGACACCCTCTTTTTCTATGCCTGCATAAAGCCGGCATAAATTTGTATGCTTACTTGCTCAAAGCCTCGATAATAGCCTTTGCAGCGGTCTTGCCTGCACCCATCGCAGAAATAACAGTTGCCGCACCGGTAACGGCGTCGCCACCTGCGTAAACTGCGTCACGGGAGGTCAAGCCGTCCTCGTTGACAACGATGCCACCCCAACGGTTAACCTCAAGGCCCTTGGTGGTAGACTTGATCAGAGGATTGGGAGAGGTACCGATGGACATGACCACGGTATCGACCTCAAGCTCAAACTCGCTGCCTTCAACAACGACAGGACGACGTCTGCCCTTTTCGTCGGGCTCGCCAAGCTCCATCTTAACACACTTCATGCCGGTTACAAAACCGTTCTTGGGATCGCGGGGATCCTCGGGATTGTTATAGCCAATGATCTCGGTGGGGTTGCAAAGCAGCTGGAATTGGATGCCCTCCTCCTCTGCGTGCTCGACCTCCTCGCGTCTTGCGGGAAGCTCCTCCATAGAACGGCGGTATACGATATAAACGGTCTCTGCGCCGAGACGGAGAGCGGTACGAGCAGCGTCCATAGCCACGTTACCGCCGCCGACAACGGCAACCTTGCCACCCTTCATAATGGGGGTGTCGGGATCATCCAGATAAGCCTTCATCAGGTTGCTTCTGGTCAGGAATTCATTGGCGGAGTAAACACCCTTATAAGCCTCGCCGGGGATGCCCATAAAGTTGGGGAGGCCTGCGCCGGAGCCAACAAATACAGCCTCGTAGCCCATCTCAAACAGCTCGTCAATGGTCAGGGTCTTGCCAATGACCACGTTGGTCTCGATCTTAACGCCCAGAGCCTTCAGACCCTCAACCTCCTTGGCAACGATGGCCTTGGGAAGACGGAACTCGGGAATACCGTAGACCAGCACGCCGCCTGCGGTGTGCGGAGCCTCGAAAACAGTAACCTCAAAGCCGGCCTTGGCAAGGTCGCCTGCGCAGGTCAGGCCGGAGGGGCCGGAGCCAACGATAGCAACTCTGTGACCGTTGGACTCGGGACGAACGGGAGCCTCGGTGCAGAAGGTGTTGTGCCAGTCAGCAACAAAACGCTCCAAACGGCCGATGCCAACGCTCTCGCCCTTGATGCCGCGTACGCACTTAGACTCGCACTGGGTCTCCTGAGGGCAAACACGGCCGCAAACTGCAGGCAGAGAGGAGGACTTGGTGATGATCTGATAAGCACCCTCGAAATCACCCTCCTTGATCTTGGTGATGAACTCGGGGATGTGGATCTTTACGGGGCAGCCCTGTACGCAAGGCATATTCTTGCAGTTCAGGCAACGGTTTGCCTCGTCAATAGCGGTAGCCTCGGTATAACCAAGAGCGACCTCGTCAAAGTTGTGTGCGCGCACCTGGGGATCCTGGGTGGGCATTTCATTGCGCTTAAGAGCCATATTTGCCATATCAGCGCACCTCCTTCTTAAACAGATTGCAGGCGGCATCGTGTGCGTGACGCTCAAAGTCTGCGTACATTCTGCCTCTGGACATAGCTTCGTCAAAATCGACCTCGTAGCCGTTGAAGTCAGGGCCGTCAACACAAGCGAACTTGGTAACCTTCTTGCCGTCAACGTTCAGGGTCAGGCGGCAACCGCCGCACATACCGGTGCCATCGATCATAACAGGGTTCATAGAAACGGTAACGGGGGTGCCGAAGGGCTTAGCCGTTGCCACAACAAACTTCATCATGATCAGGGGGCCGATGGTGATGATCATATCAAACTTCTCGCCGGCCTCCAGCATTTCCTTCAGGGGAATGGTCACGTTGCCGTGCTCACCGTAGGAGCCGTCATCGGTCATAACGCGAAGTCTGTCAGAGCAAGCATTGAACTCGTCCTCAAGGATCAGCAGATCCTTGTTACGGAAGCCGATGATGCTGGTGACCTCTGCGCCCATTGCGTGCAGAGCCTCTGCAATAGGCATTGCGATGGCACAGCCTACGCCGCCACCAACGATGCAGACCTTCTTCAGCCCATCCAGATGAGTGGGCTCGCCAAGGGGACCTACAAAGTCCTGAATGTACTCGCCCTCTTCCTTGTGTGCCAGCTTTTCGGTGGTTCCGCCAACGACCTGGAAGATGATCTTAACGCCGCCCTTAACGGGATCTACGCCGGCAACGGTCAGAGGAATTCTCTCGCCGTTTTCATCCACACGCAAAATGATAAACTGGCCGGGCTTGGCCTTTTTGGCAACCAGAGGTGCCTCGATCCACAGCTGGATCACAGTGGGATTCAGAACCTTTTTCTCTAAAATTTTGTACATGCTTGCCTCCATTATAAAATTAATTAAAATGTTTTGTTTTTGATCGGCTGTCTGTCCCATTCAGCCAATGGGCTTGCAGCACTATTATAGCACACCCGTGTGCAAATCTCAAGCACTAAGCAAAAAACAGCTTTAAAATTTCCAGCGCTCCATACGCTTGACCATAATCCCCGCCAACAACCCGATCAGGGTGCCGGCCACCGTGCCGCTGATCAGCAGCACCGGCAGATAAAAGGCGATCTCGGCAGTCTGCGTCCACAGGCACGCGGCAATGATCTGTCCGATGTTGTGCAGAATACCGCCCGTGATGCTGACCGCAATGCAGGAAAACCATTTCGTCTTTTTCAACAGGATCATGCCAAGCAGGCTTAAAGCAGCGCCCGCCAGACTAAAGGTCATTGTTTGAATGTTGCCAAACAGCATTGAAACCAAAATAATGCGGATAATGCTGACAATGACCGTTTCTTTCCACCCAACGCGATAAAGCAAAAAAACCATCACGATGTTGGGCAATCCCACCTTGATGCCGGGAACGGCGACCAGCGCGGGGATCTGGCTTTCAACAAAGGAAAGTATCATGGCCAGGGCAATGGAAAGCCCCAAAAAGGTCACTCTTTTTGTTTTCATGATACTTCCCTTTCTTTTTGGATTAACCGATCAGCTCGACCTCCGTGTCCTGCGCACCGTAGACCGTAACAGTCAAGCGGTTGGGCAAGCACGTAATGGTCTCTCCGCTCTCGTCGATCTTGCCTTGATTGACACAAAGCAGATCGGGACAATCGGCAGAGATCAGATAGGCCTTGCCGGCCTCGATACGCAAAACGTTCGTTCCGCCGTTCAGCGCATATTCTCCGTCCTGAGACAGCTCATATCTGGCAACCGCCTCACCGTCTACACGGACGATAACGTAGGCGCCCTCCTCCTTGACAAGAGCGATCACCAAAAACGCGATCAGGATCATAGCAAGGATAACGCCAACAAGGATAAGATCCTTTTTCTTCATCAGAAGTTAAACTGCAGGGCCATCATTGCCAGTGCGATCATGCCGGCAGTCAGCAAGGCGATGGGAAGACCGCGGAAGGAAGAGGGGATGGCCTCCTCGTCAACGTAGTCGTCCTTCAGCTTTGCGTACAGGGTCATGGTCAGCATAAAGCCAATACCAATGGCCACAGCGGTCACAACTGCCTCGCCAAAGGTCTTGTGCGTGTTATGGATGCACAGGCCAAGCACGGCGCCGTTGATGGCAAACTTTACGAAATCTGCGCGGCAGTAATTGTCAAGCAGGTTGCGGGCCACAAGGTGAAGCACCTCGACAACAGCCAGCACCACAAGAACAAAGACCATCGTCTGCAGATAAGGAACCTTTTCCAAAAGGAAGTGGTTAATGGGCCAGGTGATCAGCGTGGAGATCAACATCACCACGGTGGTGCCAAGACCCAGAGTCAGAGATTTCTTGGTAGAACGCTCGTTTTCCAACACAGCGCCGGTACCAAGGAACTCAAGCAAAGCAATGTTTTCAGACAGGATACCTGCAAGAAGAATACCCAAGATCCACATAATCAGTTATCCTCCTTTTCTTCGTTCTCGTCAAGATGGTGATGCAGACCCGTGATCTTGTTGATCACAGCCATCACGATAGCCAACACCAGATAACCGCCAAAGGCACCTGCAAGAGCAGAGATCTTGTAATCCTGCAGGAACTCGATCTTCATACCCCAGAAGGAAGCGTTGCCCAGCACCTCGCGGATCAGGGCGCAAACCACCATCACAACGGTAAAGAACGCACCGGTCACAAGAGAGGTCATAATGGTGGTGATCTCACCGTTGCAATCGGCGACCTCCTCGCAGTCGCGGTAGAGCACTGCACTGACCGCAAGGGTTGCCAGGTGCACGCCAAGCATATCCACCACAATGGGGAACCAAGCCTGCATCAGCATAGAGATCAAGGAAACGAAGCCGGTGATGATCATCAGATATACGGGGGTCTTTGCATAAGCGGGAATGACCTTGTGCAGTGCAGAGATCACAACAGCGCTCAGCAGCATCGAAAGGATGACGGCGGCACCCATACCGAGTGCTGCGCGGATGTCGGCGCTGGAGGCCATTACAAAGCCTGCACCCAGCACCAGCAGAATCGAGGGCGTACCTCTGAGGAGATACGAAATCTTGGTCGTTTTCATTACTGTTCTCCTCCCTTGTTGATCGTTTTAAATGCCGCAAAGGCATCGGTGGTGGACTGCTTGATCGCATTGGAGGACATGGTAGCGCCTGCGATCACAGGTGTATCACTACCCTGCGTGATGCCAACGAAGCTTTCAAGATAATTGCCGGGAACGCCTGCAAATCCACCGTATTCCTCAAACTCGTGCTCTTCAAACACAAACTCGGTCATCGTGGTCTTGGCAATAGCGCCGTTCTCGTCAATGATCACAAAGATGTTCATAATGCGAGAATCCCAGCCGATGCTTCTGGAGTAGAAGCCATAGTAGGTGGTACCCTCCACCGTAAAGGAGGCTGCAACGGCAACAGTATTAAAGCTTTCAAGCTCAAGCAGCGTGATGTCGGCTGCACCGCTCATCATTTCTGCAAGCTTGGTGCTCAGCTTATCGCCAAAGGCGGTCTGCTTGCCGGCAGCGTGTGCCTTGGCCTCGGTGGCCAGTGCTGCGTGATCGGCAGTGACGTCAGCACCCTCAACGTTATAGATCTTGCAAACGCCCATAGCATTTACAACCGCAAGATAGGACGCCTCGCCCTCGGTCATGATATAGGCAAAGCCGACCTCGTTCTCAGCCTTCAGTGCCTTTTGGATGTTGCCGGAGACTTCAACCTCTGCAAGCTTGCCATAGCCGGTGGTAACGGCAGGGATCAGCTCCTCCAGGATCTGTGCATCGCTCTTAACACCTGCGGTGACAAGATTGTTACGGATCAGCACGTCAAATGCGTGTGCAACAGCAGAACGGAAGGCGGTAGAGGAATGCGTGCTTCCGCTGACGGTCTCTACGCCTGCCAAAGCGGAATCCTTACCAACAAAGGTAGCGGGATAGTTGGGATCCTTGTTGAAGATATTGTAGCTGTCAGTATCGTGATAAGCCTCGTTGTTGACCTTGATGATCTTGCCGTCGGTGGAGATACCCACAAGAACACGGTTGGGCTCGTTACCGTGGCTATCCTCGCTGGTCCAATCAACCTCAACAACGTAGCCAAGGCCGCCCTGCTCCTTGTGAACAGCAACGATCTTTGCCGTTCTCTTGGCGTTTTCAATGCTGACAAGCTGCTCGGGCAGCGTCAAGGTATCGGTAATATTCTCATAGCTCTTATTGCCGTCGGGCATAACGGCATCCAAACGCTCGTTAGCAGCACCGGCACTGTTTGCCTCGATCAGAGGACCGGTGTAAAGGTTCAAAGCGAACATCGCACCACTGAAAACGGCAACGACGATCAAAAGCATGCCAAATGTCTTTAAAACCTTCATTACTTAACACCTCCCAGCGTTTTCTTCTTGGTGAAGTCATTGATGAAGGGGGTTACAAGGTTCATCGTCAGGATTGCGATGGACACGCCTTCGGGATAAGAAGCGAACTGTCTGATCAGGAAGGTCAGAAGGCCCGCACCAATGCCAAACACCACGCGGCCCTTGTTGGTGGTGGGCGTGGTCACGTAGTCGGTAGCCATAAAGATGGCGCCCAGCAGCAGACCGCCTGCCAGCACGTGCTGAAGCGAGAAGACAAAGTCAAAGCCGCAGAACAGGAAGTAGCAGACAAAGGTGGTTGCGATAAAGGAAACGGGTACGTACCACTTGATCACCTTGCGGACTACAAGGTAAATGCCGCCGATGAGCAGTGCAAGCGCACAGGTCTCACCAATAGCACCGCCGTGCAGACCCAGGAACAGATCCAGAACAGAGGGAGCAGTCTTAGCGGCAACCTCTGCACCCTGATTAAGGGCAGCAAGAGGGGTGGCAGTTGCGGTCAGATCCACCACAGTGGGCAGAGCAACGGCACCGACAGCGCCAAAGGTCAACAGCATAAACACACGCGCAGTAATAGCAGGGTTTACAATGTTTTTACCAAGACCGCCAAACAGGCACTTGACAACAACAATGGCAAAAACAGAGCCGAGTGCGCACTGCCAAAGCGGAACAGCGGTGCTGAGGTTCAGCGCCAGCAAAAGGCCGGTCACAACGGCGGAAAGATCGCCAACGGTCTGCTTTTTGTGTACGCAAAGGTTAAACAAATACTCGGCGGCAACAGCACTTGCCACGCAGACAAGCACCGTCCAAAGGGCATTGATGCCAAAGATCACGATGCCTGCCACGGTCGCGGGCAGCATAGCGATCACCACGTCAAGCATAATGTTGCGTGTAGAGGAGCCCTTCTGGTGAATATGAGGGGTGGAGGAGATGTGCAGAGAACCCATTATTTGTTACCTCCTTCTTTTTCTTTTTGTGCAGCGGCATACTGCTTGAGGAACGCCTTAGCTGCCCAGTTGTTCTGCAGCAAGGGGCGGTTTGCGGGGCAAACGTAAGAGCAGCAAGCACAGTCTACGCACTGGCGAACGCCGGACTCGATCAGGCGCTTAGCCTTCAGATCATCGTTCTTTACTCTCATAGCGCGGCCAACCTCGGCAACGGAAATGCCCACAGGGCACTTTTCCATGCAACGGCCACAGTTGATGCACGCAGAGGGCTCGGGCAGAACGGCGCTTTTCTCATCAAACACCAGCACGGCGTTGGAGACCTTAACGATAGGATCGTCCACAGAGTAGATCGCAGTACCGTTCATAGGACCGCCAACGATCACCTTGCCGGGCTCAGCCTTGAGGCCGGTGATCTTCAGCAGCTCGCTGATACGCGTGCCAATGGGGGCGATCAGGTTCATGGGCTTGTCCACAGCGGGGCCGTCTACGGTCACGATACGCTCTACCAAGGGCATACCCGTATTGAGGTATTCGGCCATCTTGGCAAGAGAGGAGACGTTGATGATCAATGCGCCAAAGGAGGGGAAGCGCTTACCTGCAACGGCAACACGACCCGTAGCATTGTAAAGCATGACCTGCTTTGCACCCTGAGGATAAATGGTCTTAAGCTCGTGGATCACCACGTAATCCTTACCCTCAAAGGTCTTTTTCAGCACCTCGATGGCATCGGCCTTATTGGTCTCGATGCAGATCTTGAACACAGCATCACCAAGGTACTCGCTCATATACTTGCGGAGATACTCGATACCGTCTGCGATCAACTCGGGATGTGCCAGCATCATACGGTGGTCACTGGTGATATAAGGCTCACATTCTGCAGCGTTGATCAGAACGGTGTCCACCTTATAGTCGGGGTTCTTGGCCTCGTTAAACTTTGCCCAAGTGGGGAAAGCCGCACCGCCAAGACCAACGATACCGCCATCGCGCACAGCCTGCAAAAAGCTGTCACAATCCGTGATCACGGGGGGCGTTACCGTTTCTGCGGGCTCCATTTTGCCATCGCTTTCAATGCGGATGGCCACGGTCTCCTTGCCGCTTGCGGTAGGCATGGGAGCGATCTCTACGACCGTACCCGAAACCGTTGCGTGTACAGGGGAGGAGAATCTTCCCTCCTCTCTTGCAATCAGCTGGCCGACCTTAACGTGGTCGCCAACGCTGACGATAGGCTCGGCATCGTGACCCGAATGCATATTCATCGGCAAAATGACCTCTGCCGGTGTTTCAATGCGAACAGGGACACATTCTGCCGTGTGCTTGTTGTGGGGCACATGCAAAGATGAAATATCCTTTTTCAAAACCGTTTTCCTCCTGTCTGGTTTTTATATTTTCAATAATTGCTTTCAAAATCAATCGGTTACTGCATGATCAACGCAGAAAATCCGGGGGTGTGATACTGCGTTCCATCCGGTGTGATCCAAAGGACCTCTACACCGCTTAGCTGACTGACAAGTGCAAGCCCTTCCTCATAGCTCATCGTAAACAGAGCCGTGGACAGTGCATCCGCAAATCCGCTGTTTTCGGTAATGATCGTCACAGAACTGAAATAGGTCGAGGGCATCAGCGTATCCTTATCAATGACGTGATGATACTTGACACCGTCAACGTAGAAATATCTTTCATAATCGCCTGACGTCACGCAGGACGTATCGGCAAGGGTGATGCGCATAGCGTATTGCGAGGTGTCGGCCGGATCCTTGATGCCGGTTCCCCAACCGGAGCCATCGGGCTTGTGCCCAACAATGCGGATATTACCGCCAATGTTTAACACATAGCTGCTGATGCCCTTGTCGCGCAGATACGCTGCTGCTTTTTCGGTGGCATAGCCCTTTCCAAGCGCACCAACGTCAATGCGGGCGCCGGGATCGGTGATTCGAACAGTTTGGTTTTCTTGGTCGATCTCAAGCAAAGAGATATCTGTGTGAAGCGCGGCCTCATCAAGTTCCTCGCGCGCGGGCACGCGCGCGCTTGAAGCGTTGCCGCTTGCCTCCTCACGGCAATCGTGCCAAAGCGAGAGTACAGCACCCATCATCACGTTCATTTCACCGTTCGTGATCTCGTGCAGCTCTTTGGCATAAAGCAGAAAGTCGATCAATTTTTGGTCGACCTTAATGGGGGCTCCTCCGGCATTGAGGTTGATCGTTTTAAGATTGTTGATGCCGGAATGCTCATAATAAACGTCAAAAAGGCTGTGATATTCCTCCAAGATCGCGGCTATCGCTTCACAGTTTGCGTCAAAATCCTCTTGAGAATCCCCCGCGTAGCTGTAAATATAGGATACCGTGTCAAAAAAAGTGAAATATGCCTTGCCTTTTGGCTCCTCCTTATGAGCAGAATTAGGGCAGCCCGTCAAAACGACGAGCAGCCCCAAAACTGCGCAAAGGCAGGTGAGAGATTTGAAAAGTTTCAAATTTCTACTCCCTTGCTTTGTATAAAATTAGCGAGCGTTGGTAGCGGACTGAGCAACAACTGCGCAGATACCGGTGATCTGCATGGTGCAGCCGGCGTCAAGCAGAGCCTGCTCGGTAGAGATGTGGTGCTCGTTAACAACCTTGGTCTGCATACCGGCGATCTCAGCAGCGGTCTTGCCAACCACGTACTTGGAGAAGGCCTCGGACTGGATATACCACTCCTTAACAGTGCCGCCCTCAACGTTGGGCTTGCCAAACTTAGCCATGTTGTAAGCTTCCTTCAGCTCACGCTTGGTGTCTACAAAGGTCTTGCCGGTGATCTCGCCTGCAGCGTTTGCATTGATCTTGGGCTGGATAGCGTCGTTCAGAGTAGCAACGACCTTGCCGTCAACAACAACGGAGGCAGCGAAATCGGAGTACATAGCAACGAGAGCATCCTTAGCCTCATTAGCCTCGGTCTCAGCATTGTCAGCAACAACTGCGGTGGAATCTGCAGCGGTGGTCTTAGCAGCTACGCCAAGGGTAAAGGTGCCGGCAACAGCCTTAAAGCTCATACCCTGAGTATCGTTGCAAGCCTTAACCACGGCATCCTTGAACTCGGTGATCTGCATGGTGCAGCCGGCGTTCAGAAGAGCCTCGTCAACGGGAATGTTGTGCTCGTTAACGACCTTGGTCTCGATAGCCTTGACCTCGTCAGCGGTCTTGCCGACAACGTACTCTTCGAAGGCCTTGGTCTGAACGTACCATTCCTTAACGGTGCCGCCCTCAACGTTGGGCTTGCCGAACTTAGCCATATTGTAGTCATCGCCAAGCTCCATCTTGGTCTTGAAGGTCTTTGCAGCCTCGGTTGCGAAGTCCTTGGTCAGATCGAACTTGCTCTGAGCAACGTCGATACGGCAAAGAACGATCTTGCCCTCAGCGTCGGTCACAACAGTAGCAACGGTTGCGTCAACCTGAGCGAGGCCGGTCTTGGAGCTCTCCATGCTAACAACAACGCCCATACCAAGCTTGTAGTCAGCCTCGGAAGCGCCACAGGAAACGAGAACGGTCAGCAGCGTGCAAATGCACAGAACGATTGCGAAAAGTTTTTTCATAATCCTTTTCCTTCCTTTAATGTCTTGATATGCGTTACGGTCATATGCTTTTTTGCGCACAAAAAAGCGGTTACTCGCCTTGTTCGCACCTTAAACACACGTATCGTATCCGCATTCGTCACCAATTATACTATAAACGGTTGGGTTTGTCAATGCTTTTTTTGATTTTGTCAAAATTTTCACACATTTCTTCAAAAAGCATCTTTTTCCTGCTGCTTTTTAGTGACAACTGCCATTTTCTGCGCGCGGGCGCGCTCGTATGCTGTACGCGGGGTCAAATATCGGTAAAGATCTCGGCATCCTCGCTGTTGTGATGATGCTCGCGCTGCTTGAATTCGTCGTTGCGCAGCACCCAGTTGCACTCGTAGCCTTTCTGGTAGCCCAGCATACGGGCATCGGTGTGAAAACGCCAAGCATCGATGGGCCACAGACAGATATCGGGGTCAATGACCCTGTTCAGATCGGTGGTGCCGCCGTTGGCGCCGTGGTGGGTGGGCTGGAGAATATCGCTTTGCAGATACTTGCCGTATTTATAGCAAAGCTGATGGCAAATGTCGCTTTCGCAATCGCCAAGCACCATAAAGGTCTTGCCCTTAAATTTAAAGCGGAAGGCCGAGCTGGTGTGGTTGCCCCACGCATAAGACTTGGGGAAATAATCCTCGTGGGTGTGCAGCACCTCTACCTCGCAACCGGGAAAGCTCATCCGCTGACCGGTATGCACGTCCCAATGGGTGGCACCCACCAGTTCAAAGCCCTTGACGATGTGCTGAAGGGTGACGTGCAGGATCTCGCTGGGCTCGTTTTTGATGGGATGCTTTAAGGGATCGGGCAGATTATACGCGGCAATACGCACCTCCACCTTATCCTTGTATTTGCGCAAAAAGTCGCCTGCAAGGTCGGTGTGGTCACTGTGACCGTGGGTAATGAACCAAGCGGAGATCACAGGCTTTTGCCCCTCGGGAGTGCGCTCGCAAAGCAAGCGATAGAGCTTGTCGCAATCGTTTTCCTCGGTGGGAACAGAATCCACCCACTCGCCGTCAACAAACGCCTTGGTAAAGTGCTGCTCGCGCTGGCGAGGGCCGCCGTCCAACAAAATAAAGCTGCCGTCGGACAAGGTGATGATGTACGCCATACCGGGCGCACCGGTGGCGGGTTGGCTGTTGTAAACGCCATTTCTGGCATACTGCAACACAGAGGTGCGATGCTCGCCGCTTGCAAACACGGCTTCATCCACCACAGGCAAAAAACCCTTTTTGCCCCACACGATGCGAGCGCAACCGCGAATGGGATAATACATCAGATGCACGGCATATTCCGCGCCGTCATCGACCGTGATCAAAAAGGTGTAAAAGTGATTTCCTTCCACCTCCCTTTTGCTGTAAAGCTTGGCGTTTGTCGCAGAAATCGAGGATACGTATGCCAAAAATTCTGCCAATGTGGTGGCCACGATCGCAACGGCGGTGTTGCCTGCCTCGCAATCGTAGGGTGCGGAGATCTCACCGATCCTTGCGCTGTAAGCGGGCAGAAATTCACAAATATCATAGGTCTTCATATTAGTCTCTTACCCCCAATTTCTTTAAGATCTCAACGGCCTTTGCAGGGTCGTCACTGGTAAACATCTTGCAGCCAAGCTCAATGGCCTTTTTGTAATGTGCGGGATCATCGGGCACCAGAATGCAGGTGGGCAGACCGCGGCGGGCGGCATATTCATAGTCGGCCGCAAAGCCCGACAGGTGCTCCGCATCCTTGCGCCAGATGGCGATCCAGTCGCTAAAGCTATCCAGCGGTTTTTTAGATACATCAAACTTGATGTAATCGGGATAGCTGTGGATCTGGAACTTGCCGGGCCACTTGTCGTTTACGTATTCCAGCAGCTTTTGCGAGAAAGAATTGATCAGACTGCGCTCGGCCACGCCATAGCGGTCGATCAGTTCCACCAGCTTATCCACGCATTCATAGGCGCGCTCGCCGTGATCGCGGGGGTATTCCTTCAGCTCCCAGTTGATGATGATATTGGTGGGGGCGATCAGCTCCAAAAACTCCTCCACGGTGGGGATGCGCTCACCCACGTGCTCGGGGCCCTTCCAAAAGCCCGCGTCAAGGGCGCGCAGCTCCTCAAGGGTCATCAGATCGACACTGCCCTCACCGTTGGTGGTGCGGGTCACGCTGCGATCGTGGATCAGCACCAAATGGCCGTCCTTGGTCATACGCACGTCGGTCTCAATAGCATCCAACCCCAGCTCCACGCAGGCGCGGAAGGCCGACATGGTGTTTTCGGGGAAATGCTTACGGTCACCGCGATGGCTGCCAAGCAAAATGCGGCTACCGTCCATAAATCTGTTATACGTTCTCATAAATTCCTCCAAATTCAATGTTCGCATTGTGCGATCAGCATATCCTGCCACTGCTTATCAAGTGTGATAAAACGAGCGTTCCAGCCGGACACGCGCACAGAGAGCGTGCTGTACTCCTCCGGATTTTCCTGCGCCGCGCGCAGCACAGAGGCATCCACCACGTCGGGCTGCATAAAGAACCCGCCCAACGATACAAAGCCGCGTATCAAGGCAACAAGGGCATCGAGCCCCTCCTCGCCCGAAACGGCAGAGGGCAACAGCTTCAGATCCAATGCGGCCCCCGTCGCCATCTGTGTAAGATCGGCCTTGCAATAGGAGCGGATCACCGCGGTCGCGCCAAGCGTATCCGTGCCCGGCGTTGGAGAAAGATTTGGAGCCAAAACAGCACCGGCACGCTTTCCGTTTGGCGTGGCCAGGCGGTTAGGCGCCCACTCGATCTGTCTGCCAAAGGTGCTGACTCCGGGTGGGAAGCGATAACCGCAGCGCCCCTCCAAGGTCTTGCAGGCGTCGGCGAAATCCGCAAGGATCCGTGCCGCAAGCAGATCGACCTCGTCATTGTCATTTCCGTAATATTTGTAAGCGTGCAGCACGTATTGGCGCAGTACCTCCTCGCCCTCCCAGTTATTATGCAAAATTTGCATCAATGCGGGCAGGGTCACACGCTTTTCTTCATACACCAATTTTCGAATGGCATAAAGACTGTTGGCAGCGTCGGGCAGACCGCCGATATGAGGTGAGCAAACGTTGTAAACAGGGCCGCCCTCTAAGTACGAGCGTCCCTTTTCGATACACCCTTGCTCAAACAAGGATACTGCCGTACAAGGCGTGCGTTCGCGCCACGTATCCGACAGAACACCGTCCGCAAACAGCTTGGCTTGCTTTTGCAGGATCTGCTCTACGCACACCCTCAGATCCTTGATATACTGCGCGTAAAGCGCTTCAAAATTCGAAAAACTCACCCCGTCTGCGTACTTTTGTAACGTATGCTCCTGCAGCAAGCGCAAAGCGTCAAAGGGGATATAGCAGAAAAACGTCTTGCCGGGGACCTGTACCTCCCAGCAGCCGTCGTTGGCAAAACTGCGCGCTTCTGCAAGGTCATAGCCCTGCAGACGGAAGGCCTCCAGCACCAGATCCTCGTTATAAACAGCCAACACGCCACCGCCAAGCCGCAGGACTTCAGCCACACGGCGCAGCAGTGCCCCATCCGTGTTCTTGTTCACACGCACCGTGGTGGGAAAATCACCAATGGGCAATTCCTCTAAAACGTCCAACACCAGATAGGTCACGGCATTTGTGACCTCACGGCCGTCGCGGTCAACGCCGGCAAGCACGATATTCTGATAATGCTGTGCATCGCCGCTGCCGTTTGAAAAATCGTTTTCGCCACAGATCCACTCGCACCCCTTGATAAAGAAATGAGCAAGGATCTCGCGGGCCTCGTCAAGGGTCAAGATCCCCTTGCGCAAATCGGCTTCTAAGTATTCGCCAAGCAACAGGTCGATGCGTCCAACGCCCGGCCAGTTGCCGCAAAGCCGCAAAAAGGCAAAAGTGAACCACAGGCTTTGCACCGCCTCGCGGAAATTGGTAGCGGGCAAAAAGGGAACGCGACAAAGCGCTTGATAATTTTCAGCATACTCGGGCATTGCACCAAGCGCATTCAGATAGCGACCGTGCCAATGGGCAAAAGCATCCAGCGTGGCAAGGCAGCTTTGCAAAAAGCGCTCTCGTTCGGTGCCCTTGTGCCGGGCGAGGCTCCGCTCAGCCTCGCGGCGAATATGCCCCACACCTTTTTTCAGCACGGTCTCAAAATCCACGGTCAGATGGCTGACGCTGCCAAAAAAGTGTTTGCCGCCAAGGGTGGCGGGCACGCGATGTTCGATGGCAAACCCCAAAGTAGCCGCACCGCTGATCAGTTCTCCCTCACAAATGCGCAAAGGTGCCTCACGCGCAATGCGTGCAATGGCAAGGTCATAACGATCCAGCTTAGAAAGCGCCGCAAAACCCGAAACGTCGTCCATTTGTACAGCGGGTGTCTGCCTTGTCATGATGCCGTATTTGCGACCCAGTGACTCCTGCGCAAAGCGTCGTGTTTCGGCGCACAGACGCACAGGGCGTTCTACATTGTTTGCACCAAAAAAATGCATACGTATCTCCTTTTTGGCGACAATTCAACTTTTATTTGCCAAATCCGACCTCGGGATTAACAAAGAAGCGAACCTTGCCGCCGGCACGGTAGCGGGCATAATCCTGCACCAGCATTTCGGGGCTGTCGCTGTACGCATTGATGGTATCGCCGCCGCGGTGGGTGGTCAGAGTCACGTTGTCCAGCTTGAGAAAGGGATAGTCCTCGGGCAGGGGCTCGACGGGATGCACCTCAAGGGCAGCACCCATGATCTTGCGATCGCGCAGCAGCTCATAAAGAGCGTCGTAATCCACCATATGGGCACGGGCAGTATTGATAAAGAAGGTGTGAGGACGCATCAGGGACAGCATCTCGCGGTCAAGGATCACGTTCTCGTTTCTGGCGTGGAGCGTCACGATATCGCTCTCCTTCATCAACGTAGGCAGATCCACCACCTTGATGGCGGGATACTTGGCAAGCAGCTCGTCTTCGGGATCGATATACACGTCGTTGACCATCACGTTGCATCCAAAGCATACGTGCAAACGCTCAGCCATCAGGTGACCGATATTACCAAAGCCAACGATGCCGACGGTCTTGTTCTTCAACTCCCAAACGTTGCCGGTGTTGTAGAAGTTTTCGCGCCAGTTTCCCTGCATCAGGCCCATATGAGCACGAGCCACGTTGCGGCTTTCGGTGATCATCAGGCCAATGGCCAGCTCGCACACGCCGTTGGAGTTGTGGGCAGGATTATTCAGCACGGGGATGCCGCGCTTGGTGGCCTCCTCCACAGCGATGTTTTCAAGTCCGCCGCGGTTGGTCAGGATAGCGCGCAGCTTTTTGCCGCGAGCGATGAGGGATGCGGGCACGGGACAGGTATGTACCATCAGCACGTCGGCATCCTCAATGGCCTCATAAAGCTCGTCGGGGATGGGCCAGGCCTCGGGGCCGCCGCGCTCGATCTTGTGGAAGATGTCGCGCATTTCAATGCGATCCTCGGTGCCGAAAAAGATGGTTTTGAGCTCATATTCGGGGTACTTGGCAAAGCAAGCCTCATAATGCTCAGTTCTGACGAAATGGTCGCTGACTGCAACGATTTTCATAATACGTTCTCCTTTATATGTTAAAATTATGCTTTTTTGACGGGTTTGTTGGTGTGTGCGGCGATGGCACCGATCCACACATCAACAGTGGCGGCATCCGGTGCTTCGATCTGAGGCAATGCGTAACTTTTGCCCAATCGCTTGTATTTGCCGGATCCGTAGGCATGATAGGGTTCAACGCAGATCTCTCCGATCTGCTCCAGCTCCTCAGCCAAAGCAGCGATACCTTCAAAATGCTCCCTGCGATCATTCAGCGTTGGAACAATGGGGCAGCGCAGCACGATCTGCTTGCCAAGCTCGTTCAGGCGGTGCAGATTTTGAAGGATCTGTCCGTTGTCCACACCGGTATATTTCTTGTGCAGCACGGGGTCTGTTTCTTTGTAGTCAAACAGAAATATGTCCACCAACGGGGCAAGCTTTTCAAGAATTTCGGGGCTTGCAAGGCCGCAGGTCTCTACGCAAACGTGCAAGCCGTTTTCCTTGGCTGCCGAAAGCAGTGCAAGGCAGAACTCGGCTTGATACAGCGGTTCTCCCCCCGACAGCGTCAGCCCTCCGCCGGAATTATCGTAAAAGGCCTTATCCTTTAAGACCTCCTCCAACACCGCTTCAACGCTCGCACTCTCCCCTGCCAGCTCTAAGGCGGGGCACAGGGGTGAAATACATGCACCGCAGGCAAGACAGCCCGCACGGTCGTATTGGTGATGATCTTCGCCTAACGTGTGGCAGTTTTGCTGACAAAGCGCCAAGCACCGGCGGCAATCCAAGCACTTTTCGGCACTGTACAGCACTTCTCGCTTGGGGTCTTGACTTTCGGGATTGTGACACCACAAGCAGTGCAACGGGCAGCCCTTTAAAAACACTGTGGTGCGGATGCCGGGGCCGTCGTGCGTGCAAAAGCGCTGAACGTTCAGTATGTTTCCGTTCATTTTACACCTCGTACGCAGTGCGCTCTAAAACGGCAAGCTGCTGCCACTCGGGGAGGCTAATGAAGTACTCGCTAAACCCATACAGGCGCACGGTCAGCGAGCGGTACTTCTCGGGATGCACCATAGCATCCCGCAGCGTGTTGTGATCCAGCACCGTCATCCCAACGTGCAAGCCGCCGCTTTGGAAGTAGGTTTTTACAAGCGCCTGTAAAATATCCCCCCGAACGGGTGCAGAAAACGTCAAATTCAGGCCACCCGCAGCAGTCTTTTCAAAGGGGATCTTGGCAAGGCTGCAAAGCAGCGCGGTGATCCCCTTTTTATCCGCGCCGTAAACAGGAGATTGGTTCTCGGAGCAAGCAGTGCCGGCGCGTTTTCCGTCCGGAGTGGCCGGGGTGTTCTCTGCCCACTCGTTTTCTCGCTGGAGCGAATAAAAGGAGGGTGCGACGATCTCGTTTTCCTCGTGTCTTGCCCGCTCGACAGCGGCGATCATCAGCTCAGCCATTTCAACCGTATAACGGTCCTCGGCATTGTCATTACCAAACTTGGGCAAAGCAAGCAATCGGCTGTGAAGTGCTTCCCACCCCTCAAAATCCGCTTGCAGAGCCTTGATCATCTCACCGTAAGGCAGGTCGCCGTGAAAGACCGTCATATCCAATGCGCAAAGCGAATCTCCCAGCGTGGCAAGGCCCGGCAAAAAGATGTTTTTTGCGCGATATCTCGCACCGTATGGGGGGTAATCGCAGTTTTCGTTGCAGGTACTGAGCAACAGAGCATCCAGCATATAGACCGTACGTGCCCACTCACGATCGGGATAACGGCTCTCCTGCAGATAGCGCTCGCAATCAGCTGTGATCGCATCGCCGAAGGCGCGCAGCAGCTCCTCTTTAGAGTCAAAGCTCCTGCTGCACAGCGTATCATAAAAAAGCTGTACCGTGGGCATATAATATTCCTCGCGACAGGTGTGCCGGTATATATCAAAGGTGCAGCAGGCGGTAAAGGCGGGACGATCCACGATCTCCTGCGGCAAGCCCTTGGACTTAAGAAATCTCTGCAGCACCTCACCGTTATAGACCTGCAGCTTGTCGGTGGTCACCGACATGGTCTCAAAAACCTTTTTTACAAAATCCGCCGGAGAGCTTTCGGAAAGGATCACGGTGATCTCGGGTTGGGCCATACAGGTCATGGCAGCTGCCTCCAGCATCAGCGCAGAAAGCTCGTTGGCCTTGCCGCCGTCAAGCAAAACGTACTGCTTAGAGGCTTGACTGGGGATGGGCTTTTGCTTGTAATTATGCGTGGCACGCCCGCAGATCTCATTGGGCTTGATGAAAAAGCCCGCCAGCATCAGGCGTATCTCGTTTTCGGTGGTGCCCCGCTTTTTTTCCGCAAGGTAATAAGGATACAGATATTCATCCATGTATCCAAAGCCGTAATCACGATAGCCCACGTAAGCGCTTGAGATCATATGCACAAGCCAAACGGCCTGCAACGCGGAATACAGATCGTACGCAGGCTCTAAGGGTACACGGCAAAGTGCCTCGGCAGCGCGATGCTTGCCGGCACGTGCTGCGGCCTCTGCATATCTTTTAGCAAAGCGACCGATCGCAGAAACGGCGATCTCAGCGCTTGCCAGATAGTCATTTGCTTGCTTGGTCCCAAGCCGCGCGGCGCTTTGGCGGATCTTAGCAAGAATGCCGTTATAACCAAGTGTCAGCAATCGCGTGTAATCGGGCGTAAGATGCCCCTTGGCGATCAGCAAGCGATTGGGGCAAGGGCCGCTGCTCTCGGGCGCTCCCTCGACCACGCGACCCACAAAGACGTCGTTGTCATCAACAGGAGTAGAAACACTGTCCAAAAGACCGGAAAAAAGCTTTGCGTAGAAATCGCCGGGCCTATTTTCTATCGGAGGAACGGGTTGTGCATTCATAAACCGCTCACGCTCGATAAAGCAATGCTCGTTGCATTGGGCAAACACTGCTTCTTTCAAACGTTCGATTTTTTGCAGATCCGTCATTCGATTCGCTCTCCTTCCTTCACATATCATTCTAACGTATCATAAGCATACTACAATTCTCATATTTTTTCAATACTGTTCAACCGATTGCGAAATTCTCACATTTTCTCAATTCATGTTGCGTTTTTGAGAAATTTATGCTATAATATAAACATCCTACCCGTGGAGGTGGCTTATGAACGCAAAAGAGCGCCAAGATCGCATTTTGGAAATATTAGAGCAACAGGGCTACGTTACCGTAAAGCACCTGATCAGCACGCTGGACTACAGCTCTGCCACCGTGAACCGTGACCTGAACGCCTTAGAAAAGCGGCAGCTGCTGACCCGTAGCTATGGCGGCGTTGAGCTTGTGCGCAGCAGCTACGTTCCCATCCCCTTTCGCTCGCATAAAATGCGTGCGGAAAAGCAGCACATCGGCCGTGCCGCAGCCGCACTTGTAGAGGATGGCGACACGATATTTATCGACGGATCTACCACGGCGCAATGTATGGCACAGCACCTGATACAGCGCAAGGAGCTGACCGTGATCACCAATAATATGATGCTGGCCATCGACCTTTCCTCTCACAACGTTAAGGTGATCTGCCTTGGCGGAGCCGTTGTAGAGGCCCCCAGCATGCTGTGCGGCATCGAAACGGTGGAAAATGCCGCCAGATATCGAGTAGACAAGATGTTTTTTGCCACAAAAGCAGCCTCCTCCACAGGCCTGATCGCCTCGGGCAAGTATTACGACCCCATGCTGAAAACGGTTGCAAAGCATGCGGGAAAGATCTTTTATCTGGTCGACCATAAAAAGATCGATCAATCCTTTGCGGAAATGTACGGAGATTTCGGTTGCGTCCATTGCGTGATCAGCGACTACAGCTTTTCCGATACGACCAAGGCGCAATTCCCCCACACAAAATTCATTACGGCTTTCGCATAACGCAACGCAAAAAACGGTATGAGATGCAAATATCTCATACCGTTTTGTGTTTTTTTGATATTTTATTGCAGCGTGCTCTGCTTGCCCTTGAAATAGCGCATCGCGACCAAAAGCAACACGGTGCCGATCGCGGGAAAGACTGCTGTCAGCAGCATTCCTGCCTTCAGGCCGATCTGCTCAGGGCTGAGCCCAAGCTCGGTCGCCAGGCGCGCGGCCGTGGCACCGGCCGAAACCTTATCCACCACAACACCCATCAGCTGCGGTGCGACCGAAGCGCCAAGATCTCCCCCTGCCGCCATCATTGCAAAGGCCGTTACGCCTACGCCCGGCAGTTTTTCCTCCATCATGATCAGCGCACCGGGCCAAAGCATGGCGGTAAACAAGCCGGTTGCCACACAAGCAACCAAGGCCACCACCGCATTAGAGGTCAAGGCAACCGCCACGTAGGAAACGGTGGCACAGCTCATACCACCAAGCAGTATGGGAAAGATCCGCTTGCCGTATTTGGCATAGCCCACGCGCGCCACGCCAAGCAGTATGGCAAACAATGCAAGGCCAAGGATATCGCCCAGCGCCTTATCCATTTTCAGCGCATTTTCCATATACGTTGAGATCCAGTTGGACATTACATTTTCGGCACAGCTGCCAAAAAAGATGCATCCCACACAAAGCGCAAGGCCAAGGCCGCGCCGTTTGGTGCCCTCAAGGCTTGTTTCATGAGAGCCGGACTGCATATCCGGCATGGGAGACGTCATAAACAGCACTGCCGCAATGATGGGCAAGGCTGCAAAAAACATCGTCAGATACATCCAATTTTCGGTGCCGATCAGCTTGAGGATCACCGTGCTGACCACCACCACAAACAAAACGCCAAAGGCGTAAAGCGAGTGCAACAAACTCATATCCCGCTGGGGATTATCAGAGGGGATGGCGGCGATCACGGGGCTGAGCAGCACCTCGGAAAGCCCCGCCGACACCGAAAAGATCACAGTGCCGATCAAAAGCCCCCCATAAGCAAACGAGGGGGCAAACGTGGGGACCAACGCATAGGTCAAAAGCCCCGCTGAGGTGATCAGCGGCATAATGCGCACGATCCACTTGACGTTGAAATATTTGGAAAATAGCGTAAAGATCAGATCCACGGCCAGCTGCGTGCAGAAATTTGTCAGCACAAGCGTGCCAAGCAGGGTGTAGGAAACATCATAGGTCTCGTGAAGTGTGACAAATAGCAGCGGCGGCAGGCTGAATATCGAGGACATCGTAAAGTATGCCGCATAACAGGCAAATTTTGTGCGTTTGAAGTTTGGCATTGCATAGACTCCTACGTATGATTTGCCTTATTATACCACGACCACCGCTTTTTTGCAATGCCATTGTCAAAAAATCAAGGTCATCAGCCAATAGATCACGCCATATACTGTCCCCGCGGCAGTTCCGTAAAGCAAAACGGGGCCCGCAACGGTAAAGATCTTTGCTCCAACGCCAAGCACAAACCCTTCTGCACGGCTATCGATGGCGGGGGAAGCCACCGCGTTGGCAAAGCCCGTAATAGGCAGCAGCGTTCCCGCGCCCGCAAAGCGGGCGATCTTATCAAACACGCCAACAGCGGTCAGCACCACAGCGGCAAGCACCAGCAAGATCGACACCCAGGCCGCGGCCGCCTCTCGCGGAAGCGCACCAAGCCAAGCGATCAGCTGTATCAGCCCCTCGGCAACAAGGCAAATACCGCCCCCCACCAAAAATGCGCGTGCGCAATCCCGGACCAGTGGCGAGTGCGGCGCCCTGGCCTCTACATAGCGCGCATAGGTTTTTTTATCCATATTCATGATCCTGACCTCCCAAAGCCATCTTTTTACAGTTATTTTCCCCGCCTTCCGTTTTTTTCATACGTTCATGCAAAAAAACCTTTACTTTTTTTCAAAAATGCGCTATACTGTAAAGGAAAGATCATATAAAGGAGGACGAATCTATGTCCGTATTGAACCGTGCCTGGAGCGCAACCAAGCGCACCGCCCGCAAGATCTCTGACAAAACCGAGGAGGTATTTGACAGCGCCGCTACATCGGTCAAGATCAAAAATCTTGAAGTCAAGGTCGACGAGCTTTATGAAGAGCTTGGCCGCATCGTCTATCGCGATCTGCATACCGAGGACGACCTGGAGGAGTCTAAGCTTGAGACCATTGCCGCCATTGATGCTTTGTTTGATCGCATCGCCGTGCTGAAGGAGGCACAAAAGGCCAAAAAGGCAGAAAAGGCCGCCCAAAAGGAAGAGGCAGAAAAAGAGGCCGCCCCCACCGAGGAGGCGCCCGCCGAAGAGGCTGCAGCAGAATAAAAAAACGGGGGACGTCCCCCGTTTTTTTATACCGTTAAGGCACTTAATTTGTCACCATAGCAGAAAACTTCATTTTAGCCTGTCCGATCTTTTGCTCCTCTGCCTTGGTCACGGGATACCAGTCGCGGCTGTTCATCTCCTGAAACAGCTTTTGCTGCATCTCCTGCGTATCGCGCAAAAGCTCGTGCAAGCAGCCCACCACCTCGGGGGTGGCAGCCTCCAGCAAGGAGCTGTTGTAAACGCCGGTCAGATATTTCAGGCTTTGCAGCAGATCCGTTGCGCGCTCCTTATCTCCAAATCCGCAATTCGCGTTACAGTTCATCATCAGATACCTCCTTATTTCAATCCGGAATAAAGCTGGTCGAAATGCCGCTGATGTCGCTGCGCCATTTGCGTGTAAAGATCCTTCAACGCCGCATCCTGGGTGGTGCAGGACATATCGCAGCTCTTGGCCGCAAGCAAACTCTCCATACCCATCAGGTCGCTGAGGGCGTTCAGCTCTTTTTCTGTGATCTGTGCCATTTTTCCATCTCTCCTTTTCTTGGGATATGCTTATTTTCACCCCTTTTGGAGAGATCTATGCAAAAAAAGAGGCCACGTGGCCTCTTTTTCTTTACTTTTGCTCCGGCACAAACCGCTCAAAGATCGGATAGATGCCGCGGGACATAAAGTCGTCATAATCCTTTTGTGTGCTGATGGTAAACACAAACGAGCCCACGTTAAACCAACGCAGACCGACCTGTAAGCCCAGCCGCTTTGGATAGCGCCCGTCCCAAGCGTGAAAATTGGGGCGGCACAAAAACGTGACCAATGATTTTGTCAGCAAGAAGTTGATCACAGCATTTCCTCTGATCTTTTCCTTGCACAGATCCGAGGAAAGCAGACCGCGCACCACGTGAGGCGCTTGCTTTTTGACGGCGCGCACCAAAAGCGGATTAAAGCTTTCCATACACCACGCGCCCTTGTATCCCTCTAAAACGGCAAGCGTAGCGGGAACGATCGATGTATCACCGGTCTCACCCTTCAGCTCGATCAGCAACGGCACGCGGCCGTCCACCACCTGCAGGACCTCTGCAAGTGTGGGAACGGTCTCGCTTGTGCCCTTTAGCGACAGAGTGCGAAGCTCGGCCTCGGTCAGGTCGGTCAGCAGCCCCTCTTTTTCACACATACGCACCAATGTATAGTCGTGAAAGACCATCACGGTGCCGTCCTTGGAAAGCTGAACGTCAAGCTCGATGCCAAATCCCGCCTCGGCAGCGGCGCGGAACGCCGCCAGCGAGTTTTCGGGTGCGGTTTCGCTCCAAAGCCCGCGGTGAGCATAGGGGCGCAGAAAGTCTTCCATTTTTTTGCACGCGCGGGGCGCGATCATCCACAGCCAGATCAGAAAAAGTACCGCAACGGTAGCAGAAATTGCGATCAAAGCGATCATCCAAGGCTCCATATCAGTCTCCTCCCATTCCGTCTAAAATCGTTTGCTTCGCCTCCGGCTTAACGTCACCGTGCCGCACAAACAGCATGGTTACAAAGGAAAGCGCCACAAAGATGGCCGCATAGGGGAACAGAGTCGTCAGACGAATGTCAAGGAACACGCCCGACAAAACGGGGGTGATGACCTGTGCCGCCATGCTTGCGGTATAATAATAGCCCGTATACTTGCCCACCTGACTGCCGCGAGCAAGCTCTACGGCCATAGGATAGGAGTTGACGTTGATGGTAGCCCATCCAATGCCCGCCAGAACAAATAATACGTTCATCAGCAGCACCGAGCTGTCGGCGCGCATAAAGGATGCGATCAAGAAAGAAGCAAACAGCATCAAAACGCCGCCAAGGATCATCTTTTTGCGACCGAATCTTGCAGACAAAAGACCCACGGGAATATAGGATACCACACCTGCGGCATTGGCCAGCAGCAGCGTGGTGTTATAGTCCATATTCAGCACAGAGCCCGCATAGACCGAGTACTTGCTGGTCACAGCATTATAGCCCATATACCAGAACGCCACCGAGGCAAGGATCAGCAAAAGCGAGCAAAGCTCGCCTCGGGTGAGCTTGCGGTCCCCCTCATCCGTTTTCTCGGGCTCCTCGGCGATTTCCATTGCCGCACTTTCGGCCGCCCATGCGTTTTCACGCACTTTCCAGATAAACAGCCCCAGCGCCACCAGCATCAGCGCCGCCACCAGGCTGAAGAACAGCGTATAATCCATCAGCGCGTTTTTATCACTGCCCGTTCCAAGCACCGTACCCAGCAGCAGGATAAAGATGCCGCCCACGGTACCCATCAGATTAATGATGGCATTGCCCTTAGAGCGCAAGGGCTTGGGCGTTACGTCAGGCATCAGTGCCACTGCCGGCGAGCGGAAGGTACCCATTGCCAAAAGCAAAAAGAACAGCAAGACCATAAAGGCGATCAGTGCCCCGGGGCTTTTTTCCGTGATCCCTGCGGCATAGGCCTGACGGGCCGGAACAACGATCTCGTTATAAACAGGGTTAGAGACCTCCTCGCCCTGTGCATCGCGAACAGTCATTGTAATGGCAGTAAATTCCTCGCGGGAGATCAGCTCCTGCAAGGGCTGCTTATCCTCGGTCAGGCTATCATTTTTCCAGTTTTGCACGTTGGGATTGGTATCCCAAACGGTCTCCAGCCCCTCGACGTACTCGTTGACCTCGGTGGCAGGATCGTCGGTCAGGTCAGCCACGTTACCAAGATTTTGGCGCTGCGCCTGATCGGCAAAGGACAGCGTCACCAGCAAAACGGCGGCAACCAGTGTGCCGATCACCACAAAGGGCGTGCGCTTACCAAAGCGACTGCTGACCTTATCGGACAGAGCGCCGAACAAGGGGAGCAGCAGCAACGCAAAAATATTATCCATTGCCATAATGGCACCCGACCAGACCTGCGGCAAGCCGAATTTATCGGTCAGGATCTTGGGTACGATGGTATCATAGGCCTGCCAGAACGCAATGATCAAAAAGAATGCAAAGCCAACGAACATCGTGCGCTTATAATTCAATTTCATAAAGAATACCCCTCTTTTTTCAGCATTGTGTAAACCTTCAGCACGGCAGCCTGGGTCTTGCCGTCTGCGATCTCGCCCGACAGCACCTTTTCCACCGCCGTGGAAAGCGGCATACGGAACACGTCCAAAAACTCGTCCTCATCCAGCTTTTGATCGCCAAAGCTGAGTCCGCGCGCAAAAAACATATAGATCCGCTCGCTTAAAATGGCGGGAGAGCCGATAAATTCACCGATATATGTGATCTCACGCGGCACGATGCCGGTCTCCTCGCGCAGCTCGCGCAGGGCAGCCTTGCAATGATCCTCGTCGGCACTATCCAGCTTGCCCGCAGGGATCTCGATCACCTCGCGCTCCATGGGATAGCGATACTGTCTTTCTAAAATGATCTCGTTGTCATCGGTCAACGCCAGCACACAAACCGCGCCCACGTGCTTGATGTATTCGCGCGTGGCGGGCTCGCCGTTGGGCAGCGCCACCCGATCCTCGTACAAATGCACCACCTTCCCGTCGTAGATCAAGCGGGAGGAGATCTGTTTTTCTTCCAAATTCATTTTGGCACCTCTTTTTAAAAATCATACGGAGCGGCACTCCGCTTTTTTGAAAAAACGAATAAAAAGAGCGTTGCACAGCAACGCTCTTTTCCCCCATCAGCCACGCAGGGTGGAGTCGGGTAACTGCTCGTTAGGCTCTTGGATATCCACATCCGCACCGCCTGCACCGGGGGTAGGATGGAACTGACCCTTCTTGTCGCCCTCCTCAGACTCTTCGGGCACCTCGGGTTCTTCGGGAGTTTCGGGCTCTTCGGGCACGGGATCCTCTACAGGAGGCTGCTCTACAGAGGGCTCGTCACAAGCAACCAACATCGTGCCAAGGCACAGGCAAAGTGCCAATACAAGGAAAAGGCAAAGAATTCTCTTTTTCATAGCGCTATCCTTTCATCAACTTTGAAAGTTCTTCAGCATTATTGTACCAAACCCTGCCCAATTTGTCAACAGTTTTTTCAATTTTGAGCCGACTTTTTTTCAAACTGTAAATTTTTCCATCTCTCAAGAAAAAAATCCGCTTTTTTTGCTCCATTCCATAAAAAATATGTTATAATAGAAATGATTATATTTATTACGATTCCAAAAAGGAGCTTCGATATGTCCCCCACAAAGCAACGAAAATTCCGCATACCGTTTTTTTCGTCTCTGTTTGAAAAACTGGCAGAAAACAAGGTTTCCTTTATCGCTTACCTTGTGATCGCCTCGCTGGTGATCGTCACCCTGATCCGAATGATACTTGCGGGCAACCGTCAAAGTCATATCACCGCTTCGATCCTTGCATTTTTAATGCTTTTGATCCCCGCCGCCGTCAAGGTCATTTTGCGTATCAGGCTGACCCCTGTGCTGGAGATCCTTGCCTACGTTTTTATCTTCTCCTCTGAGATCCTGGGCGAGGTCCACAGCTTTTACGGCGTATTTCCCTTTTGGGATGGCTGGCTTCACGTCATCAGCGGCGTTATGTTTGCCGCCTTTGGCTTTTGCCTGGTTGACGTATTCGGCAAAAACAAAGAGAGCCGTTTTTCCCTCTCCCCCCTGTTTTTGGCGCTGATCGCCTTCTGCTTTTCTATGACGGTAGGCGTTTTTTGGGAGTTTATCGAATTTTCGGGCGATATGCTTTTTAACACCGATATGCAAAAGGATTACATCTTAAACGAGCTGCATACCTTTTACCTCCCCCCCACCCACGCGGGCTCTCCCGTGGCACATTACAGTGACATTGCCAAAATGGTGCTTTACGATTCTGCGGGCAACCCCGTTGTCACCACCCCGGGCTATATGGACATCGGCATTGTAGACAGCATCAAGGATATGGCCTTAAACGCCCTTGGTGCCGTGCTGTTTTGCGTGATCGGCTATCTCAACGTCCGCGGCGGCGGAAAGGGTCGCCTTGCCAACCTGTTTATCCCCTCCTATGTGGGAGCGGAGTCCCCCGCTCCCGCCACACAACCTCGATCGAAGGAACAAAGCTATGAGGAACAAAATTAACGAAAACGGTCTAAATATCATCATCGTCGGCTGTGGTAAGATCGGCCAGAATCTGGCCGAGCAGCTTGGCGCCGAGGGTAACAACATCACCGTTGTAGACCTCTCTCGCGAAAAGGTAGAGGAGGTCTCGACCCGCCTTGACGTGATGGGCGTTGTGGGCAACGGCGCCATCCATGCCATCCAGCAGGAGGCCGGTGTTGAGCAGGCAGATCTGCTGATCGCCGTAACCGGCTCTGACGAGTTGAATCTGCTTTGCTGTATCATGGCAAAAAAATCCGGCAACTGTCACGTTATCGCCCGCGTCAAGCAACCTGAATACAGCACCGATGCCGCCTATCTCAAGGACGAGCTCGGTCTTGCCATGGTGATCAATCCGCAATATGCGGCGGCTGAAGAGATCTCGCGCGTGCTGCGCTTCCCCTCGGCTATGAAGATCGACACCTTTGCGGGCGGACGTGTAGAGCTGGTAAAATTCCGTCTCCCGCAAAACAGCCCGCTTGTGGGTATGTCGGTGCGCGAAATGGCCACCTCTCTCCGTTGCGACGTGCTGATCTGCACTGTAGAACGAGAAAATCAAGCCTTGATCGCCAAGGGCGATCTGGTGTTTGAGGGCAAGGACATTATTTCTCTTGTAGCCTCCCCAAAAAGCGCAGCCGATTTTTTCACAAAGATCGGCTATCGCTCACATTCCGTCAAGGACGCCATCATTGCCGGTGGCGGCAGAACAGGACATTATCTTTGCGAAATGTTGCTGCGTGACGGCGTTGCGGTCAAGATCATTGAAAAAGAAGCCAAGGTCTGTGACGAGCTTTGCGCACTGTTTCCAAACGCCACCATCATCCACGGCAACGCCGGCGATCAGGAGATCCTGACCGAGGAAGGTCTGGAAAACGCCGGTGCCTTTGTGGCACTGACCAATATGGACGAGGAGAACATTTTGCTTTCTTTGTTTGCCAAGCGCGTTGGCCGCGGAAAGCTTGTGACCAAGATCAACCGCACGGATTTTTCTGACCTTGTCAACCACCTGGATCTGGATTCTATCATTTACCCCAAAAACATTGCATCCGACGTGATCGTACGTTATATCCGCGCCATGAAAAATACCATCGGCTCTAACGTAGAAACGCTTTATAACGTCATCCCCGGCAAGGTCGAGGCCTCTGAGTTTATCGTCAAGGAAGGCTCTCCCATCGTCGGCAAGCCTCTATCTCAATTGGAATTTAAGAAAAACGTCTTGATCGCCGCCATCCTGCGCGACAAACGGGTGATCATCCCCCGCGGTAACGACACCATCGAGCCGCAGGATCGCGTGGTCATCGTTTCGGAGCTGATGGCACTGCACGACATTTCCGACGTGCTGAAATGAGGTGCCCATGAATTATCGCATGATCACCTACATCCTTGGCTGGATCTTGCTGTTTGAGGCCGGCTTTTTGCTGGTACCGACCGTAACGGCCCTGATCTACGGAGAGGCCGCTGTCAAGGGATTTTTGCTGACCATCGCCATTTGTGCCGCGGCCAGCGTATTACTGATCTTTAAAAGGCCTAAAAATGCCGCCCTGCGCTCTCGTGACGGCTTTATCATCGTTTCGCTGAGTTGGATCGTGCTCAGTCTTTTCGGCGCGTTGCCCTTTGTATTGACCGGTGCGACCGCCTCTTACGTAGATGCGTTTTTTGAGACCGTTTCCGGCTTTACCACAACGGGCTCCTCGATCATGACCGACGTCGAATGCCTGCCCAAGGCCGTCCTGATCTGGCGCTCCTTTACCCACTGGGTGGGCGGCATGGGCGTTTTGGTGTTTATTATGGCATTTCTCCCCCTTTCGGGCGGACGCAATATGCATATTATGAAGGCAGAAAGCCCCGGCCCCTCGGTCAGCAAGCTGGTGCCCCGTGTGCGCACCACGGCTCTGCTGCTTTACAGCATTTATTTTGTGCTGACCGTCGTAATGCTTATCATACTTCTCATTGGCGGCATGCCTCTGTTTGATGCACTCTGCACCGCCTTTGGCACGGCGGGAACGGGCGGCTTTGCCATTTGGAACAACGGCATGAACGGATATTCCCCGGCGCTTCAGATCATCATTGCCATCTTTATGCTGATCTTTTCCATTAACTTTGAATCCTACTTTTTGCTGCTTCGCCGCAAGTGGCGTGATGCAATGACCACCGAGGTCGTTTCCTTTCTGATCATTGTAATAGCAGCCGTTGGATTGATCTCCTTTGATCTGCGTCACACCTACGGCAGCGTATCCGAGGGGATACGCCACGCATTCTTTACGGTATCCTCGCTGATCTCTACCACGGGCTTTTCTACGGCAGACTATGAGCTCTGGCCCATGCTTTCCACAACAGTGCTGATGCTGCTCTTCTTTGTGGGTGCCTGCGCAGGCAGCACCGGCGGCGGCATCAAGGTCTCGCGCTTGGTGATCCTGTTCAAAAGCGCTATGCGAGAATTTGGCAACGCGATCCACCCAAGGCAGATCAAAAAGGTCACCGTTGACAAAAAGCCTGTCGAGCAAGCCGTTGTCCATTCGGTTTTGGTTTATCTGGCCTGCTTCTTTATGCTGTTTATCACCTCTATGCTGCTGTTATCATTTGATCCGACACAAAGCGATTTTGCAACCAATTTTTCGGCCACGGCCACAACCATCGGCAACGTAGGCCCCGGCTTTGGAGCCGTGGGGCCCACCAACAATTTTGCGCATTTCTCCCCCCTCTCCAAGCTGGTTCTTTGCTTTAATATGCTGGCAGGGCGCCTTGAGCTGATCCCGATGCTGCTGCTCTTTTCCCCCGCCACCTGGAAAAAGTAAAAAACGGACGTCGGCGGCAAAACGAAAATAGCTGCTGCTCTTATCCGGAGCAGCAGCTATTTTTAAAAATTGTAGCGGTATTCGTCTTGATAGCCATAGGGCTGCAAAAACGCCTCGCCCTTATAAACGATCCTGTTTTCGGGCGTGATATAACGTGAGGTCAGCAGGCCGTCCTCCAGGATCAGATCGCGAAAGCCCCACATGCTCTCCTGCGGCGGTTGATTGCCGCCGTTGTAGGAATAATTGCCGGTATACAGCAGCGCCTTGTTGCCAAAATCAGGGCCAAGCTCCACCACGCAAGAGCGATGCACGTGACCGCCAAGCAAGCAAAGCACGCGCGGATCCTCACGCACCAACGTGCGGAACGCCTCGCTCTCTCGGCCGGGTTCAAAATGGTGAGCGCAAAGGATCACCTTTTTGTCGGGATACCGTGCCATTTGCTCACGCACAAAGTCCATATCCGTGCCGCAATAGGTCCCATCGCTATGCTCGGTGGGATCCAGATCTGCCCCAAACGTATCGGGAAGGATGAATAAGTAATCACCCACGCAAAGGGCATCCGTGCGAGAAAAGCCGCCCGTGATCTCCTGCCACAGTGCGTTTCCGTACTGCTCGTGATTGCCGGCGATCATGCAGATCGGCACGCCAAGCCTTTTCAAGCGCGGCATCAGCGATTCTACCATCATTTTGGTGCAGCTTGTACCGTCGTTGAGATAGCAGCCCTTGGTATTCCAGGCCCAATGATCCAACGAATAGTCTCCAAGCAACAGCAACGCCGCAAAGGGATCCTTTTGATATTCCTCCTCTACGTGACGCACAAAGCGCTCCATACGCTCTTGATTAGGGACACCGTACCATTCTAAATGACACCAATGAATATCAGATGCGATCAAAATACGCGTTCTTCCCATAAGCATTCCTCCGTTGCTTTTTTGTGATACCTCCATTATACAAATCCAAAAGAGAAAAGTCAATACGAATCCATCCTCAAAGGAGTTTTATCTTGAGCATACTTTCATACACGTCTGTGCTACAGCGTCTGCACACCACGCCGGTGCTTTTAGACGATCAAAACCGCATTGTGTCGGTCTGCTCCGCTTCTTCCACAGATGCACCCTTGCTGCAGCCGGGCGCAGATTTCTTTTCGCTGTTCCCCGCCGACGCACGCGAGCTGGCCGCCCTTGACCGATGCCGCTTGCAAGCGACCCCTGCCTTTTTGATGCGCGCGGGCGAGCGCCCCATGATCGCGCTTTGTCACAGTACCTATTGCACGGGCCTGACGACCATCCTTTTACCATATGGCCATTATGCAGCGCTGCTTGACCATCCCGCCGCCTATTTTTCGGCGTTTCCGTCGCTTGTCTTTTCGCCCGCGTCGCTTTGCCGTCATGCCCCTGCACGGGATCAGCATTTTCAAACGCTTTCTACGTGGTTAAACGAGCTTTTGCATCCGTTCCCACTCCGTGTCGGCAGCGATCTCTCCCCCCTGCGCTTAGAGTTGTTTGCACATCGATTTGCCACTCTGCTTGATTGTAAGCTGCAATGCAGCTTTTTTGCACTAAACGAAAGAGAGACCGACACAGTGCGTGCGATGGGACATCTGACAGCGGCATTGCTGGTCGCTGCCGATCTTGCCGCTGGCAAGACCGTTACGGCTCTTGGCGAATGGTTAGAGCCGTTTGGACCGTTGATCACCGTCTCCTTTCCCTGTATCGGCGGCACTCTCCCCTCCACGCTGACCTCCCTTTCTCAATACGCCTCCGATCGCGGTGCCGTCTTTACGTTTGCGCAAAATGAAAACGAGGCCCAGATCGCATTTACAGTTGCCCCTATCGAGCTTTCTGCACAGGGCGTAAAAGCGATCGCCTCCCCCGACAGGGGGCTTGTGATCTCACGCGAAACGGTAGAAAAGCCCGTCATCACCAAAGCCCCTATCGAGCCGATCCCGCTGTTTCACAACGGAAAATGGGCGCCCGGTGCCGCGTGCAAGAAGAAGGACGACACCTGATGTAAAACAAAAAGGACGAGAATTTCTCGTCCTTTTTGTTTTACAGGCTTACATTACTTGGCAGCCTTAACAGCTTCCTTGGTGCCCATCCAGACCATGTTGCCGCTGATACCGTAGGCAGCATTGTCAAGCTCTTCCTGAAGCTCTTCCTTAACGTCCTCGTCCTCGATCTCGTCAAGCTCTGCCTTGCTCTCCTCGTACTTCTCCTCAAGCTCTTCGTAGAAGTCCTTGGCGTCGTCCTCTTCCTCAAACCAAACGATGGTAACGCTGTCGTCACCGTCGATACCGGTTACGATATCGGTTACACCGTCGCCGAAGGCAGAAGAAGCAGCCTCAACCAAAATGCCGCTCAGGTGAGTGGCCTTGTAGCCGTTCTCCTCAAGGGCGTCCTTAGCTTCCTTAGGATCGGAAGCGGGCTTAGCGCCGCAAGCAACCAGCATTGCGCACAGCATAGTAGCAACCAGCATAAGAGCCAGAACACGTGCAAACTTTTTCATGATTTTGTCCTCCAAAAGTTATGTTTTGTCTCCGCGGTCCTCCGCGGTACATTCTCATTATAGCACGCAAAAACAAAAAATGCAATACTTTATTCATATTTTCTCAAAATATGCAAAATTTTTTTGCACCTTGCCGCGTTTGGATCAATCACTGTTCACACCTTAAAAAAGCATCCCCCCGCTGCAAGCAAAGCACTGCAGCGGGGGTGTGTTTTATGCTTTTCGCTCAAAGGTGGTGCCGTTGGGCGTATCCGTCAGCACGATGCCCTTTTCCAAAAGCTCGGCACGGATGCGATCGGCCTCGGCATAGTTCTTGGCCTTTTTGGCGGCGGCTCTGGCGTCGATGGCCTCCTCGATAGCGCGGATCTCGGGATCGTCGGAATACACGCGCACGGCGTTGGCGGCAGCGGCAGCCTTTTTGGCCTCCTCCTGTGCAAAAGCATCTGCATTCTTCAAAAGATCGATGCACAGCACCGTGTCAAAATCGGCAATGGCAGCGCGCTTGGTAGCGGCATTTGTATCTGCCTTTAACACGTCGTAAATGGCAGTAATGGCAAGTGAGGTGTTGAGGTCATTATCCAGCGCAGCCACAAATTTAGCCTTAAGCGCAGCCAGCGCCTCGGCATCCACAGCTTCTCCCTCGGAGCCCTTCAGGCCTGCGATGCGGGCGATCAGCTTGCGATACGCCACGGTGGCGTTATCCAGATTTTCATAGCTGAATACCAACGAACGGCGATAGTGAGACTGCAAGCAGAAGAAACGGTAGACCACAGGGTCATAGCCCTTGCTTTCCAGCAGAGAGACTGTCAAAAATTCACCCTTGGACTTAGACATTTTGCCGCTGTCGGTGTTCAGATGCAATACGTGCATCCAATAGTTGCACCATTTGTGGCCAACGAAGGCCTCGCTTTGCGCGATCTCGTTGGTGTGGTGGGGGAAGGCGTTGTCAATGCCGCCGCAGTGGATATCCAAGCGCTCGCCCAAGTGCTTCATACTGATGCAAGAGCATTCGATATGCCAGCCGGGATAGCCAACACCCCAAGGAGAATCCCACTTCAGCTCCTGATCCTCAAACTTGGATTTGGTAAACCACAGCACAAAGTCGGCCTTGTTACGCTTGTTGCCGTCCTCTTCTACGCCCTCGCGGACGCCAACAGCCAGATCCTCGGAGGTGAAATCGTTGAAAATATAATACTGCTTTAATTTAGAGGTGTCAAAATAGATGTTGCCGCCTGCCTCATAGGCAAATCCCTTTTCAATCAGCGCCCGGATGGTCTTGATAAACTCATCAATGCACTGGGTCGCAGGCTCCACCACCTCGGGGCGGCGGATATTCAGCTTTTTGCAGTCCTCAAAAAAGCAATCGGTATAATACTGTGCGATCTCCATCACGGTCTTTTTCTCGCGCTTGGCGCCCTTCAGCATCTTGTCCTCGCCGCTGTCGCCGTCGCTGGAAAGGTGCCCGACGTCGGTGATATTCATCACGCGCTTGACGTCAAAGCCGCTGTAACGGAGATATCGGTCAAGGATGTCCTCCATCATATAGGTGCGCAGGTTGCCGATGTGGGCATAATGATATACGGTGGGGCCGCAGGTATACATGCTGACCTTGCCGGGCTCGTTGGGAACAAACTCTTCTTTTCTGTGGGTAGCGGAATTATAAAGCTTTAACATAACGTCTCCTTGTTCATCAGGCTTCTGTTTTTTTCTTTGCGGTTGTTTTTTTAACGGGCGGCTTCTTTTTCAGGCTCTTGACCTCGGCAGACAGGGCGTTGACCGAGGCGCGCAGCGCCTCCAGCTCGTTTTTCACGGGGTCGGGAATGTGGATCTGATCCAGATCGTCGGCCACACGCTCGCCGCCCACGCGCACCACCTTAGCGGGGATACCCACAGCCGTGCTGTTGGCGGGGACCTCCTGCAAGACCACAGCGCCTGCGGCGATCTTGGTGTTGTCACCGATCTTCATAGGGCCAAGCACCTTGGCGCCCGCACCCACCAGCACGTTGTTGCCAAGGGTGGGGTGACGCTTTCCCTCATCCTTACCTGTGCCGCCAAGGGTCACACCCTGATACAGCGTGCAGTTATCGCCGATCTCGGCTGTTTCACCGATCACCACGCCGGAGCCGTGGTCGATCACAAGGCCGCGGCCAATAGTGGCACCGGGATGGATCTCGATACCCGTAAAGGCCTTGGCCACCTGGCTGACCGCACGGGCGCTGAAACTGTGTCCCTCTTGATACAGCTTGTGGGACAGGCGATGCGCCAAACGGGCGTGAAATCCGGAGTACAGCAGTGCTACCTCCAAATCGCTGTGGGCGGCGGGATCGCGGCGGCGAAAGGCATTGATATCATAACGGACCTCCTTTGCCAAGCGGCGCGCGGCGCGGTAGCGCTGCTTTGCGCTGTGCGCAACCATTTTGCCGGCATCGGTGGCAAGCTCGATCATATCATTGACAAATTGCTTCATTTTAAAATCCCCCAAAAGCAAAAAACACCTCCGTACCAAACCGGTACAGAGGCGGCAAAACCGCGGTTCCACTCTGCTTTAGGGGTCTCCCCCTCTCTTACTGTCGTTGTGTAACAGATCTCCCTTAACGCGGGGCACGTCAGCGGATACAGGCCCAACGGGCTTTCCCCACCGCATCTCACGGGTGCACATCCCCCCATCCGCCGCACATCGCTCACAGCCAAGGCGATGCTCTCTTTCCGGCCTCACAGGGTCTTCTCCCGTTCACGGACTTTACTATATTATACACGGCCAAGTGGCGTTTGTAAACCCCTTTTTTGATATTTTTTCAAAAAAGAAGGCTCCGCCCGGGCGGAGCCTTCTTTTTATCAGCCTGCTGCCTTTGCAGCGGCGTCTCTTGCAGCCTCGGCAGCGACGATCCACTGCTCGCCACGGGCAAACACAACAAAGGTTGCCACGATCAGGCCTGCAAAGATCACAGCGGCCACAATGGTGAGGCGAGCCAACAGCTTGTCACGGCCGGCACCCTTGCCCTTGCCGTAGTAAGTGTCGGTGCTGCCGCCGCCAATGGCGCCGGACAGGCTCTTGTCCTTACCGGTCTGCATCAAAACCAGGATAACGAGAACGAGGGACATGAAAATCAGTGCGCCCCCAAGTACGTATTCGCTAATCATTTCTTCATCCTCCAAAAAAATTCGATCGGCGCGAAGATCAACTTCGCACAGTTAGACAGAATATGGAGATATTATAGCATAAATCTTTTCAAATTGCAAGGGGTAATTGAAATTTTTTCGTTTTTCTTCTTTTTTTCACTTTTCGGCAAGAGCACTTGACTTCTTTTTGGTTATATGCTATAATAACATAGTCGTTTTAGACAAGTGATCCATATACGGAGAGATGTCCGAGTGGTTTAAGGAGCTGGTCTTGAAAATTTGCGAGCGATACAGACGCAAAAAGGTCAAAAATCTTGTAAACACTGACCTTTTCGGCACTCCGAAAGCAACCGAAAACAGCATTTCTAAAAATATTTCTAAAAAGATTGAATATCCGATGAAATCTGCCACACGGCAGTTCATATACGGAGGGATATCGAAGTGGTCATAACGAGGCGGTCTTGAAAACCGTTTGGGCTCACGCCCACAAGGGTTCGAATCCCTTTCCCTCCGCCATAAGCCCCGATTTTTCGGGGCTTTTTTCGACTAACAAGGAGGTTAAAAT
>JAZQWJ010000038.1:0-4444 GCA_045632285.1 Eubacteriales bacterium
CTTTCATAGATAAATCCTCCGTTGTGTTTTTTAGTTTTGACTGGCAGGTCAAACTCATTATATCACAACGGAGGATTTCCTGTTCATCGGTTAACCTCTACTGAACCACGCGACTATCGCGTGGTTTTCGTTTTACAAAAAACGGCATAGCGCCATGGCGCTATCCCGTTTTTATTACACCTTGGCTTCTTCTTGCAAGGCAAGCCTTTTAAACTGCTTGCGCAGCAAGATATAATCAGCCAAAACCGTTAAAAGTCCAAATACCCACGCCATGGGATTGGCAAAGCAGACCAGAATAAAGCCCGCGGTCTCATCAACAGCGGCGGCACCCACCAGCACCACCACCAAAACCGCAACGCCCGCACGCCCCAAGATCTCAGTAAAGCCCGACACCATCGACCAGGTCGTTCTGCCCACGGCCTGCAGCACGCTTTTATAAACGATCAGCATCGACAGGATCAGCGTCAGCGCCGTATTGATCAGAATATAGTGATAGGCGTGCTCTACCACAACGTCATCCACCTCCGCACCCGCGATCAGTCGGATGATCCACTTGCCAAAGGGCAGCAGGATAGCGGCCGCAATGGCACACCAGGCAAAGCACATCAGGGTGGTCTTTCGGCTACCCTCCAGCACGCGCCTATATTGCTTGGCGCCGCGGTTCTGTGCTGAGAACACCGAAACGGCCGAGCCGAACGAAAGCAGAGGCTGTGTTAAAAAGGTTTCGACCTTAGAGCCGGTCACCTGTGCCGAAACGTAGATATCGCCAAAGCCGTTGGTGACAAATTGTACCACGATAGAGCCGATGGAAAGCACCATATTGAGAAACGCCATAGGCACGCCGATGCGCAAAAGGCTTTTGACCATCACACGGTCGGGTGCAAAATGCCGCCGTGCCACGTGCAGCAAGGGCTGCTTTTTGATCAGATAAACAATGCAAAGCAGACCCGAAAGCAGCTGTGCGATCACAGTGGCAAGGCCTGCGCCGGCAGTTCCCATTCCCACGCCCTTGATCAGCACAAAATCCAATATGATATTCACCACACAGGCCACGATCAAAAAATACAACGGCGTGCGCGAGTCGCCAAGGGCGCGGATCATATTGGAAAGCAGATTGAACAGTGCCGTGGCCACCAGCCCTGCAAAGATCCAAACGATATACCAATAAGCATCCTCATAAAGATTTTCGGGGGTGCGCAGCAGTGTGAGCATAGGGCGCGCCAGCAGCACGCAAAGCACGGCAAGCACCACAGAGATCACGGCAGAAAGCTTGATGGCCACTGCAAAGGAGCGCTTGATCTGCTCTTTATCTCCCGAGCCGAAATGGTGCGCCGTCACTGCCGAAAAGCCCACGGTCAGCGACTGCACAGCGCCACTGGCAAACCACACAAGGCTGCCGGTTGAACCAACCGCCGCATAAGCCAAGGGGCTGATGGTGCGCCCCACGATGACCATATCGGCAATGTTGTAAAACTGCTGAAACAAATTGCCGATCAAAAACGGGATGGCAAACAGAAAGATCTGCTTGATGGGCGAGCCCTTTGTCAGATCTCGTGTCATAGCATTGCACCCCCTTTCAAAATTCAACAACATTATAGCACAAACACCGTGTTTGTCAAGCAACTTTTTGCATTTGCTATTCCCTTTTTCAAAAAAATATGATAAGATAAAGAAAAAAGCGGATCCGGGCGCCCAAAAAGCGCACCGTATCATCAAAATCCATACCGCACAAAGGAAAAAGACGATGCAAAACACCAACAGGAGCTATAAAAAAGAGGATCTTTTTCTCCAACTGAAAGAGCTTGGCACACCGCAAAACGGCATTGTGCTGATGCACTCCGCGCTGCGCCTTGTGGGCGAGGTCGAGGGAGGCGCCGAGGGGCTTTTGGATGCCTTGATCGAATATTTTACTGCAGAGGGCGGCCTGTTTTGCGTGCCCACGCACACGTGGGCCAATCTCTCGCACCCCGAGCGCTATACGCTGGATATGACCGACCCCCACACCTGCCTTGGCGCCTTTTCCAACGTTGCCGCCGCCGATCCCCGCGCCATTCGCTCCGAAAACCCCACCCACTCGATGGCGGTATTCGGCGACCGCGCACGTGCCGAGGCATTTGTGCAGGGAGAGATCAACGTTTCCTCGGGCACCGCACCCGAAAGCTGCTACGGCAAGCTGTATCGCGCAGGCGGCCACGTGCTGCTGGTGGGCGTGGCGCACAACAAAAACACCTACCTGCACTGCGTGGAGGAGCTGCTTGGCACCGAAAACCGCTTATCAGCCCCCAAAGCGGTATCGGTCAAGCGCCTTTCGGGCGAGGTGATACGCCGCGAGGTCTGCGGTCACGCCTCTACCTTGACCAAGGATATTTCCCAGCGCTTTCCAAAATACGAAACCGCCTTCCGCTATCACGGTGCTATCACCGACGGCTTTCTCGGTGATGCGCCCACCCAGCTTTGCGATGCACGCATCATGCACGACGTAATGGCGCTGATCCTCTCCCGCAGCGAAGGGGGCGATCCCCTTGCCGACGAGCGCGCGCTTGATCCAAGGCTGTATTGTAAAGAGGCACTTTAAGGGGAACTTTTTGAAAAAAGTTCCCCTGCCCCTTCAAAAACCTTTAAAAAAGGGTTGCACAGCGCGGTGCCTTTTGCAAAAGTTTTAGTCAAGTTTTTTCAAAAACTTGTGGGGCTTGGGGCAACGCCCCATTTACAGCGTTTCTTTTTGATAACTTTTTCTTTGCGCTTGCGGTGTCAAAGAAAAAGTGGGCATAAAATTTTGCAATATAAAATGGCTACGCGCCCACACAGGGCCTGCCCACCGCCTTGCATTGGATAAAAAAACGCCAAAATAAAGGCTGTGAGCCTTGGCAATGCCAAGGCTCTTTTTTCACTTTTCTTTGCCAAATTTTTATCCGTTTTTTGTTTTCTCTTCCCTTTGGCACGTAAATGTGCTATGATAAAGACATCAAACCACGGGAGGATCATCTATGAAGCTCACTTATCTCGGCACTGCGGCGGCAGAGGGCTTTCCCGCGCTGTTTTGCAACTGCGATTTTTGCGCAGAGGCACGCAGGCTTGGCGGCAAGAACATCCGCACCCGCTCCCAAAGCCTGATCAACAACGATCTGCTGATCGACTTCCCCGCTGACACCTACCATCACCTTTTGCAAAACGGCATCGAGGGGGATACCGTCCCCTATCTGCTGATCACACACGGCCACGGTGACCATCTCTATCCCACCGATCTGCACCTGCGACACGGCGCCTACGCGCACAAAAAACGCGCACCCGTATTGCAGATCTTTTGCTCCGGCAAGACTGCCGAGCGTGTGGGAACGCCTCCCAATACCGAGGTCACCGTGCTGACCCCCTTTGTGCCTGTGGAGATCGGCCACTACACCGTCACGCCACTGCCCGCGCGCCATATGCCCGGCGGCGAGCCGCTGTTTTACATCATCCGTGACAGCAATGATGGCAAGGTCCTGATCTACGCCCACGACACCGGCTACTTTTTTGAGGAGGTCTTTGACCATATCGCCGCAAACGGTATCGTTTTTGATATGGTCTCGCTGGATTGCACCAATATGGATATCGCCATCCCCGACACGGGCTCTCATATGGGCTTCCCCAACCTTGGCCGCGTGCTGGAGCGTCTGGCAGATCTTGGCGCCGTCACCGAAAAGACCGTCAAATACGTCAATCATTTTTCGCACAACGGCAACCCTCTGCAACACGTGCTGGAGGCTCGCGCCGCCGCATACGGCTGCGCTGTTTCCTACGACGGCTGCACTGTGGAATTTTAAAGCAAAAAAGACCGACAAAGTCGGTCTTTTTTGCGTTTTCTCGCACCGTTTTGGGGTTAATTGTCCTTTGCAAGGCACCGGGGGCAGCGGGTATGCACGATCAGATCGTAGGCAAGAACGGGCAGCGTTGTCTTGGCAGAAAAGGCTGCCGTCAGGTCACCCAGATCCAAGTCCAGCATCGTGCCGCACTCGGTGCAGATAGCGTGCTCGTGGGGGGTGGGGGTCTTATCGTAATAATCGGCCCCCTCGGCCGTGCGGATATGGCGGATCAGCCCCGCCTCGCACAAGGCGTGCAGATTGTTGTAGACCGTGGCCAGCACCATGCCGGGGCACAGCTCCTTGGCGCGGGGATAGATCTGATCGGGGCGCAGATGCCCGCCCTCGCGCAGGACCTGCAAAACTGCGGCTCGTTTGGCTGTCATAGGGAACCTCCTTGTTTAAAATAGAATGATTCTAAAAGTATTTTAACATATCCCCCCCCGTTTGTCAAGAGTTTTTTAGAATTGTTATAAATTGGAATAGGCGGGTGTTTGTGCGCTCGCAGTTATGATCGCCTGTGCCAAGCGGGATACCCTTGTAGGGGAGGGGTCACCCCTCCCGTATGGAATATCGATAAATTGGGGTTTATCGGTGAGTTGCTT